>NZ_BQXI01000002.1:0-327302 GCF_030158955.1 Acidovorax sp. SUPP1855
ACGAGCAGCGGCCCCACCTGTCCCTAGAATACAAAACGCCCGATGCGGTGCACCGGGCGTCTCTTGCAAGCCAATTACGGCTAGGGTTCAGTCCCGCATAGGTGT
This sequence comes from Acidovorax sp. SUPP1855, assembly GCF_030158955.1. NCBI lineage: Bacteria > Pseudomonadati > Pseudomonadota > Betaproteobacteria > Burkholderiales > Comamonadaceae > Acidovorax > Acidovorax sp. SUPP1855. The sequence goes on from NZ_BQXI01000002.1 coordinate 106, forward strand.
CAACCTATTCCAGGACGGGTCACTCTAATGCATCCACGAACAACGCGGCCACGTCGCATCCTGTCTGGTCGTAGATCTCCTGGAAACAGGTGGGGCTGGTGACGTTGATTTCTGTGACGCACGTACCGATCACGTCGACGCCGGCCAGCAGCAGTCCCCGGCTCTGGAGAACAGCGCCCAGCGATCGACCGATTTCCATGTCTCTTTCCGTCAAAGGCTTGGCGACGCCCTTACCGCCCGCCGCCAGGTTGCCCCGGACCTCCGTGCCCTGGGGAATGCGCGCCAAGCAATAAGGAACAGGCTTGCCCCCGATGATGAGGATGCGTTTGTCGCCGTCGACGATCTCCGGCAGGAATTTCTGCACCATCACGCTCTGCGAGCCCTCCTTATTGAGGGTTTCGATGATGCTTCCCAGGTTCAGGCCATCTTCCTTCACGCGAAAGATACCCATGCCCCCCATGCCGTCGAGCGGCTTGAGGATGATGTCCCGGTGTTCCGCATGGAAGCGGCGGATGTCTTCCGCGTCCCTCGTCACCAGCGTGGGGCCGATGAACTCCGGGAATTCCATGATCGCCAGCTTCTCCGGATGGTCGCGCAGCGCCCGGGGCTTGTTGAACACCCTTGCGCCCTCCCTCTCGGCCTGTTCCAGCAAGTGGGTCGCGTAGAAATACTCACTATCGAAAGGGGGGTCTTTGCGCATGAGCACGCATCCGAAGCCCGCCAGTGGCACTTCGCGGTGACCCTGAACGGAGAACCACGCCTCGGACTGCCCGGTGAGCACGATGTCCTGCACCCGCGCCGTCACCTGCCCGCCGCGCTGCCAGGCGATTTGCGAGGGCTGGCACACGGAAATCGCATGGCCGCGCCGCTGGGCCTCGCGCATCATGGCGAAGGTGGTGTCCTTGTAGATCTTGAAATGTTCGAGCGGATCGGCGATGAAGAGGATGTTCATGGTCTGCGAAAGGAAGGGATCGGCTATGCGCCCGGTGCGCGCTTGCGGCCGTACTGTTGCACAAATAGCGCGAGGCTGCCGGCCGCCACGCCCCAGAAGGCCGAACCGATGCCCGCAATGGCCACACCGCTCAGCGTGACGAGGAAGGTGATGACCGCCGCCTCGCGATGCGCATCCTCCTTGAGCGCCGACGCCAGGCCGGTGCCGATGGTGCCGAGCAGCGCCAGCCCCGCGATGGTGCTGACCAGCTCCTTCGGGAACGCGGTGAGCAGCCCAGTGATGACCGCGCCGAAGATGCCGATCACGATGTACAGGAACCCGCAGGTGACGGCCGCGGTGTAGCGGCGGGTGCGGTCTTCATGCGCTTCGGGGCCCATGCACAGGGCGGCGGTGATCGCGCTGAAGTTGAGCGCGAAGGCGCCGAAGGGCGCGAGCACGAGCGTGGCCAGCCCGGTCATGGTGACCAGGCGCGAAACGGGCAACCGGTAGCCGGTCGCGCGCATGACCGCCACGCCCGGCAGGTTCTGCGACGCCATGGTGACCACGAAGAGCGGCAGCGCCAGGCTGATCAGTGCCGGCAGGCTGAACTGCGGCGCCATGAACACGGGCGCGGCCAGTTCGAAGTGGACGGCGGACCAGGCCATCTGCCCGCTGCCGGCCGAAAAAGCCACGGCCACCGCGAGCGTCGCGACCACCGCATAGCGCGGCAGCAGCCGGCGCATCACCAGATAGCAGACCAGCATGAGCAGCACCAGCGGCAAGGCGGTGTTGGCCGAGGCAAAGGCCTGCATGCCGAACCGGGCGAGCACGCCGGCCAGCAGCGCCGAGGCGATTTCCATGGGAATGCGGCCCATGATGCGCTCGAACCAGCCAGTGGCACCGGCCAGCGCGATCAGCACCGCGCAGGCCATGAAGGCACCGACCGCCTCCCCCATGCTGAACCCGCCCGCGAGCCCCGCGGTGGCCAGGACGGCCGCGCCCGGCGTGGACCAGGCCACCATGACGGGCTGGCGCAGCAGCAGCGACGGCACCAGCGAACACAACCCCATCCCCAGGCCCAGGGCCCACATCCAGGAGGTGATCTGCGCCGGCGTGGCCTGGAACGCCTGGGCCGCCTGGAACACGATGGCCACCGAACTGGTGAAGCCCACCAGGACGGAAACGAAGCCCGCGGTGGCGGTTGAAAGGCTCAGGTCTTTGAAGAAGGACATGGGCCGCGATTCTGTCACCGGCCGCCGGCCCGACCTCGATCTGGTCGAATTGCTATTAAATTAATAGCAGCAAGGGCAATCAAACCGCCGGCATGCGGCAGAAAAGCCCATGAATCCTCAAATCTCGATCTTGGAGCCCAGCTCCACCACGGCATTGCCCGGCAGGTTCAGGAAGCCGGCGGCGCCGCTCGCGTTGTGGTGCATCTGCGCGAAGAGCTTCTCGCGCCACGGTGCCATGCCACTGCCGATCGTGGGGATGACGACATCGCGCGACAGGAAGTAGCTGGTGGTCATGGGTTCCAGCTCGCAGCCGCGCCCGCGCATCAGCGCCAGGGCGCCGGGCAGGTCGGGATCGTTCTTGAAGCCGTAGTGCACGATCACCTGCCAGCAGTCGCCGCCCAGGGGTTCGACCTGCAGCCGCCGGTCCAGCCCGATCCAGGGGACCTCGTGGCTGCGCACGGTCACGAACAGGTTCTGCTCGTGCAGCACCTTGTTGTGCTTGAGGTTGTGCAGCAGCGCATTGGGCACCGAGCCCGTCTCGGCCGTCAGGAAGACGGCGGTGCCGTCCACCCGGGTGGGCGGACTGACGAAGACGGCGGTGAGGAAGTCGCGCAGGTCCAGGGAGTCGTCGCGCAGCTTTTCGTTGAGCAGCTCGCGCCCGCGCTTCCAGGTCATCATCAGGGTGAAGACGATGCCGCCGATCAGCAGCGGGAACCAACCGCCCTGGAACAGCTTGAGCAGGTTGGAGCTGAAGAAGGCCAGGTCCACCACGAAGAACGAGCCCGTGGCCGCGACGCACAGGGCGAGCGGGTACTTCCAGCCGTACCGGATCACGAAGAAGGTGAGCACGGTGGTGATGAGCATGTCCAGCGTGACCGCGATGCCGTAGGCCGCCGCCAGGTTGCTGCTGGAGCGGAACATAACCACCGCCAGCACGATGGCGACGAACAGCATCCAGTTGACGAACGGGATGTAGATCTGGCCCGTGTCCCGCACGCTGGTGTGCAGGATGTTCAGGCGCGGCAGGTAGCCGAGCTGGATGACCTGCTTGGTCACGCTGAAGGCACCGGTGATGAGCGCCTGCGAGGCGATGACGGTCGCCATGGTGGCCATGATGACCAGCGGGATCAGCGCCCAGTCGGGGGCCATCATGTAGAACGGGTTCTTCACCGCCTCGGGCTCGGCCAGCAGCAGTGCGCCCTGACCAAAGTAGTTGATGGTGAGCGCCGGCATCGCCACGCTGAACCAGGCCAGGCGGATGGGTTTCTTGCCGAAATGGCCCAGGTCGGCATAGAGCGCCTCGGCGCCGGTCACGCACAGCACCACCGCGCCCAGCACGATGAAGCTGGTGCCCGGGTTGTTCCAGATGAAGCCCAGCGCATGGTGCGGGCTCAGGGCGCCCAGGATTTCCGGGTGGCCGATGATGTGCGGAATGCCCAGGGCGGCCAGGCTCAGGAACCACACCAGGGTGATGGGCCCGAAATAGCGCCCGATGCCGCCGGTGCCGCGCTTTTGCACCGCGAACAGGCAAAACAGCACGACGAGGGTGAGGGGAATGACGGCCTTGCCGAAATGCGGCGATACCACTTCGAGCCCCTCGACCGCCGACAGCACCGAGATGGCCGGGGTAATGACCCCGTCGCCATAGAAGAGCGAGGTGCCGAAGATGCCGATGCACAGCAGCACGCTGCGCAGCCGGGGCTTGTCCTTCACCGCCTGGGAGGCCAGCGCCAGCATGGCGATGAGCCCGCCCTCCCCGTTGTTGTCGGCCCGCAGGACCAGTACCACGTATTTGAGCGAGACGATGGTGGTCAGCGTCCAGAAGAAGATGGACAGGATGCCGTAGACGTTCTGGGGCGTGAAGGCCACGTGTCCCGAGCCGAACACCTCCTTGACCGCATACAGCACGCTGGTGCCGATATCGCCATACACGACGCCGATGGCGCCCAGGGTGAGCGCCGCGAGCGAGGACTTGGAACTTTGCACAGACTGGCCCGCTGGCACCGGGGCCAACCGGGATTCCGATATTGGGGGACCGCTATTGTGGCGCGGCTCGCCCCCGATGGCTCGGCCCCCGCCCGGTTGTTGCAATGCAGCAACTGAGGCGGCCACGGCCGCCCCCTCCCCTGCCCGAGCGTGGCCGCGCGGCCGTCAGTCGTAGATCTCGGCCTCGGGGTTGGTGGCTTCCAGCTCGTAGCTGGCGGCGAGCATCGCCAGGCGCGCCACCACGCCATACATATAGAAGCGGTTGGGCGCGCTGGCGCCGGGGCGGGCGCCGGGCTGGGGCAGGTGCGTGCTGTGCTCGAAGGCCAGGGGCACGAAGCTCGCGCCGGGGGCGTTGAGGTTCTCGTCCACGCCGCGCTCGGCATGCATGCGGTAAAAGCCCCCGACCACGTAGCGGTCCATCATGTAGACGACCGGCTCGGCCACGGCCTCGTGCACCCGCTCCTGGGTGAGCACGCCTTCCTGGATGATCACGTCGCTCACCGCCTGCCCGTCCTTGATGACGGCCATCTTGTTCCGGGTCTTGCGGTTGAGCGCGTCCAGGTCCTTGGCGTCGCGCACGGTCATGATGCCCATGCCGTAGGTGCCGTTGTCGGCCTTCACGATGACGAAGGGCTTTTCGTTGATGCCGTATTCCTTGTACTTGCGGCGCACCTTGCCCAGCTGCGCATCGACGGCGGCGCGCAGCCCCTCCATGCCCGTGCCTTCGTTGAAGTCGACGCCTTCGCAGCGGCTGAACAGCGGGTTGATGAGCCACGGGTCGATGCCCAGCAGCTTGCCAAAGCGCTTGGACACTTCCTCGTAGCTCTGGAAATGGCGGCTCTTGCGGCGCACGCTCCAGCCGGCGTGCAGCGGCGGCAGCAGGTACTGCTCGTGGATGTCCTCCAGGATGCCCGGGGGGCCGGCCGAGAGGTCGTTGTTGAGCAAGATGGTGCAGGGGTCGAAGTTCTTGAGCCCCAGGCGCCCCTTGGTGCGGACCACGGGCTCGAGCGTGACGGAGTCGCCGTTGGGCAGGGTCACCGTGGTGGGCTTCTTGATCTCGGGGCTGATGGAGCCCACGCGCACGTTGAGCCCCGCCATGTTGAAGATGCGCTGCAGCTGGATCACGTTCGCCAGGTAGAACGTGTTGCGGCTGTGGTTCTCCGGCACGATGAGCAGGTTGCGGGCCTCGGGGCAGATCTTCTCGATGGCCGCCATGGCCGCCTGCACGGCCAGGGGCAGCATGTCGGTGGTCAGGTTGTTCCAGCCGCCGGGAAACAGGTTGGTATCCACCGGAGCGAGCTTGAAGCCGGCATTGCGGATGTCCACCGACGTATAGAACGGGGGCGTGTGCTCCATCCACTCCAGGCGGAACCACCGCTCGATCGCGGGCATGGAATCGAGAATGCGCTGTTCGAGCTCGTTGATCGGTCCCGTGAGGGCGGTGATGAGATGCGGAACCATGAAAAGCCCTCGGAAGACGAAAGACGCGTTGAATTGTAGGGATATGGGGACGCGCCCCGGCTTCGCAACCCCGGCCGCCGGCTTTCGCCACCGGCGCGCCGCCCCGGCCCGCCCGGCCGCCGCCCCGCGCTACCGCCGCCAGAACGCCGGGGTGAGCAGCACCATGAAGCTCAGGATCTCCAGCCGCCCGAGCAGCATGGCCAGGGTGCAGACCCAGAGCTGGAACTCCGTGAGCACCGCGTAGGTGGCCGACGGCCCGAGCAGCCCCAGGCCGGGCCCCGTGCAGTTGACGCTGGCCAGCACGGCGGAGAACGCGCTCACCAAATCGAGATCGGTCAGCAGCAGCACCATGCTCAGCACCGTCACCGTGGCGCCATAGACCAGCATGAACGCCAGCACCGAGAAGATCATGCGGTTGTCCACCACCGCGCGGCCCAGGCGCACGGGCTGCACGGCGCGGGGGTGGGCCAGGCGCGTCATCTCGCGGCGGGCCTGCTTCAGCAGGATCAGCATGCGCACCATCTTGATGCCGCCGCCCGTCGATCCCGCGCTGGTGGCCACGCCCGACAGCATGAGCATGAAGATCGGAGCGAACACCGGCCAGGCCAGGTAGTCGGTGGTGGCAAAGCCCGTCGTCGTGGCGACCGACACCACATGGAAGAACCCGTGCCGCAGCGCCGCCAGCGGCGCATAGACGTCCTTGGCCCACAGCAGCAGCGCGACGAACAAACCGCCGCCCAGCAGCGTGAGCACGGTGGCGCGCATCTCGGGGTCGCACCACAGGCTGCGCCAGTGGCCCTTGCGCAGCGCGACGAAATACAGCGCGAAGTTGCAGCTGGCCACCACCATGAACACCACCGCGATGGATTCGAGCAGCGGCGACTGGAAATGGCCGAAGCTGCTGTCGTGCGACGACAGCCCGCCCAGGCTCACCGTGGTGAACATGTGCATGACGGCATCGGCCGGCGGCATGCCGCCCAGCCAGTAGGCCAGCGCACACGCCAGCGAAAAGAGCACGTACACGCCCCACAGCCCCTTGGCGGTTTCGGTCATGCGCGGGGTGAGCTTGGTGTCCTTGACCGGTCCGGCGGCCTCGGCCTTGAAGAGCTGGCTGGCGCCCACGCCCAGCAGCGGCAGCACGGCCACCGCCAGGATCAGGATGCCCATGCCGCCCAGCCACTGCATGAAGGTGCGCCACACGTTGATCGACAGCGGCAGCGCATCCAGCCCCGTCAGCACGGTGCCGCCCGTGGTGGTCAGGCCCGAGACGGCCTCGAAGTACGCATGCGTGAACGATATCGGCCGGCCGATCTGGTGCATGGCCAGCAGCAGCGGCAGCGCGGCGCAGAGCGGCAGCACCACCCACACGAGCGCGACGAGGATGATGCCGTGGCGCGGCTGCAGTTCGCGCGCCTGGTGGCGCAGACCCGCCCAAAGCCCGCCGCCGCACAGCAGCGTGGCCGCCAGGGCGCCGGCGTATTGCGGCCACAGGCCGTCGCCCGTCCACCAGGAAGCCGCCAGCGGCACGCCGAAAGCCAGCGAGAACAGGGCGAGCAGCGCGCCCAGCACGCGCAGAACGGGAAGAAGGTCCGCCATGGTGTCGGTGTGGAAGGAAACGAAGAGGGTCGGGGGCGCGGGCTCAGAAGAACGTGGCGCCCAGGCGGAAGGCCTTTTCCACATCGCGCACCAGCCGCTTGTTCGGCAGGAAGAACACCACGTGGTCCCCGCTTTCGATGACCGTGTGGCTGCGCGGGATGATGACCTGGGGTTCGGCGAAGGCGTCCGGGCCATCGCCCTCGGCCAGCGCCGCATCCGCCCCCGGCTCCGCGCCGGACAGCCCGCGCACGATCAGCCCCATGTGCACCTCGGGCGGCAGGTGCAGGTCGCCGACCTTGCGGCCTACCACGCGCGAGCTCTTGCGGTCGCCGCGCGCCACGATCTCCAGCGCCTCGGCCACGCCCCGGCGCAGGCTGTGCACGGCCTGCACGTCGCCGCGCCGCACATAGGCCAGCAACTCGCCCAGCATGGCCTGCGCGGGCGACAGCGCGATGTCGATCTGCGTGCCGTGCATCAGGTCGGCGTAGGAGCGCCGGTTGATCAGCGCCAGCACGCGGCTCGCGCCCATGCGCTTGGCCAGCAGGCAGGCCATGATGTTGTCCTCGTCGTCGTCGGTGAGCGCGAGGAACAGGTCCACCTCCTCGACGTTCTCGTCGCCCAGCAGGTCTTCGTCCGTGGCATCGCCCTGCAGCACCAGCACCTCGGAGGGCAGCGTGGAGGCCAGCTCGACGCAGCGATCCGGATCGCCCTCGATCACCTTGATGTGAAAGCGCCCCCGCTGCGCCAGCTGCCGCGCCAGACGCAGGCCCACGCGGCCGCCGCCGGCGATCATGATGCGGCGCACCGCCCGCGCGGGCTGGCCGTCGCGCTGGTGCATGGCGGCCAGCACCTGGGGGATGTGCTCGCGCGCGGACAGCACGAAGACCTCGTCGCCCGCCGCGATGCGCGTGTCGCCGTCGCAGGCGATGAAGCGGTCGGGCTCTTCGGGAAAGCGGCGGTAGATGGCCACCATGCGCATGGCCACGTCCGGGATGCCGGCCCGCATGTCGGCGATGCGCACGCCCGCCACGGTCGCGCCGGCCCGCACGCGCACCGACACCAGGCAGGCCCGGCCGCCGGCGAATTCGCGCACCTGCAGCGCCTCGGGGTACTCCACCAGCTTGCCGATGTAGCGCGTCAGCGATTCCTCGGGGCAGATGATGCGGTCCACCGCGAAGCCGTCCTTGCCCAGCAGCAGCGCGGCCTGCTCGCGGTCGTGCTCGAAGCCGGAGGAGCGCACCCGCGCGATGCGCGTGGGCACGTTGAAGAGCAGCTGCGCGACCTTGCAGCACACGAGGTTGGTCTCGTCCTGCGCGGCGCAGGCGATGAGCAGGTCGGTGTCGCGCGCGCCGGCCTCGGCCAGCACCTCGGGGTCGATGCCGTTGCCCACCACGCCGCGCAGGTCGAAGCGCGATTCCAGATCCCGCAGGCGCTGGGCGTCCGTGTCGATGACGGTGATGTCGTTCTGCTCGGACACGAGGCTGTCGGCCACGCTGCAGCCGACGCGGCCCGCGCCGAGGATGATGATTTTCATGTCAGTGTTTTGGGCTGGACCGGACCGCAGTCTCGATGGGGACCGTCAGCCGCGCACTTCGCCTTCGCCCAGCACCACGTACTTGAGCGAGGTCAGGCCCTCGATGCCCACCGGGCCGCGGGCATGGAACTTGTCGGTGCTGATGCCGATCTCGGCGCCCAGCCCGTACTCGAAGCCGTCGGCGAACCGGGTGCTGGCGTTGACCATCACGCTGGCCGAATCCACCTCGCGCAGGAAGCGCTGGGCGTGGCCGTGGTGGGTGGTGAGGATGGCGTCGGTGTGGTGGCTGGAGTAGCGGTTGATGTGGGCGATGGCCTCGTCCAGGCCGTCCACCACCTTCACGCTGATGATCGGGGCGAGGTATTCCTCGCTCCAGTCCTGCTCGGTGGCAGGCACCAGCTTCGCGCCCGGCACGCCGGCCAGCAGGGCGAGCGATTCGGGGCAGCCGCGCATCTCCACGCCCTTGGCGGCATAGACCGCGCCGATCTGCGGCAAAAAGGCGGCCGCCGCGCCGCGCGCCACCAGCAGGCTCTCGCTGGCGTTGCACGGGCTGTACTTGTTCGTCTTGGCGTTGTCGGCCACCTTCACCGCCATGGCGATGTCGCAGGGGTCGTCCACATAGGTGTGGCAGTTGCCGTCCAGATGCTTGATGACCGGCACCTTGGCGTCGCGGCTGATGCGCTCGATCAGGCCCTTGCCGCCGCGCGGGATGATGACGTCCACGTACTCGGGCATGGCGATCAGGTGGCCCACGGCCTCGCGGTCGGTGGTCTGCACCAGCTGCACCGCGTCCTCGGGCAGGCCGGCCTCGGCCAGCGCCTGCTGCACCAGGGCCGCCAGGGCCTTGTTGGAGTCGATCGCTTCGGAGCCGCCGCGCAGGATGCAGGCGTTGCCGCTCTTGATGCTGAGGCTGGCGGCCTCGATGGTCACGTTGGGGCGGCTCTCGTAGATCATGCCGAACACGCCGATGGGCACGCGCATCTGGCCGACGCGGATGCCGCTGGGCTGCTGGCGCATGCCGGTGATCTCGCCGATCACGTCGCCCATGGCGGCGAGCTGCTCGCAGCCGAGCGCGCAGGTTTCCAGCACCTTGGGGGTGAGCTTCAGGCGGTCGACCATGGGCTCGGCCAGGCCGGCGGCGCGGGCGCGATCCAGGTCGCGGGCGTTGCTCTCCTGCAGCGGGGCGGTCTGCTCGCGCAGCAGGCGGGCCAGGGCGAGCAGGGCCCGGCTCTTGACCGCCGAGGGCGCCCGCGCCATCTGCGCGGAAGCCGCTTTTGCCTGGATGCCGAGGCCATGGGTGTATTCGGCGATGTGGAGCGCGTTCATGGGCGTGATTTTGACGCAGTTGCCGCGGCCGCGGAAACGCAGGGCTGTCGCGTCCCTCGCCCCTCGAAACGAAATCACTACTAATTTGATAGCACGATGCCCTAGTAATGATTGCACTGGAGCCCGATTCGACCCCAAACCCTTTCCGGGACCGCCGCCGTCACCCCAGCCCGGCGGGCGTGTCCAGATCGCGCAGCACGCCGGGGTCCTCCACCGCGCAGCGCTGCGCGGCCGCCCAGTCGAGCGCACGGCGCACGCCGTCGTCGCCCGACAGTCCCTCCAGCCGGGGATACAGCACTGCCGGGATCAGCCGCGGATTGCCGGGCTGGCCGCCGAACACCGGCAGCACGGGATGCCCCGGCTGGCGCTGCCAGGCCGCGATGAGCGCGCGCACGGTGGCCGCCCGCACGTCCCCCATGTCGGCCAGCGCCACCACGATGGCCGGCGCGCCGCGCACCAGCGGCAGGGCGGCCGACAGCGAGGCCGCCAGCCCATCGCCGCGCCGGAACGACCACGCCACCTCAACCTGCAGGCGGCGGCACCGCATCAGCCCCCAGGCATCGCCCGGCGGCAGCACGGCGACGACGCGCGGGCACACGGCCTGCAGCGGCGCGAGCGCGGCCTCCATCAGCGAATCATGGCCGGGCCAGGGCACGCGGCGCTTGTCGCTGCCGAAACGCCGCGCGTGGCCGGCCGCCAGCAGCACGCCGACCACGCCGTGGGCCGGTGCCGTGGGCAGGGCTTCGTCGCAGGCGGTGTCCATGGCGCGGCCTACACCGCAAGGTACGCGCGGCGCACGTCCTCGTTGCGCGACAGCGCCTCGATCGAGCCCTCGTAGCGGATCTGGCCCTTTTCCAGCACATAGGCCCGGTCGGACACCATCTCGGCAAAGCGCACGTTCTGCTCGGACAGCAGGATGCTCGCGCCCCGGGCCTTGAGCTGCAGGATCGTCTGTGCCATCTGCTCGACGATCACGGGCGCCACGCCCTCGGAGGGCTCGTCCAGCAGCACCAGGTACGGGTTGCCCATGAGCGTGCGCGCCACGGTGAGCATCTGCTGCTCGCCGCCGCTCATCTGCCCGCCGGGCCGGTCCTGCATGGCGCCCAGATTGGGAAAGAGCTGGTACAGCGCGGCGGGCGTCCAGGACGGCGCCTCGCTGCCGTCGGGCCAGTGCCGGGGCGGCTGGCGGCCGACCGCGAGGTTCTCGGTGACCGTGAGGTCGGCGAACACGCGCCGGTCCTCGGGCACGAAGCCCAGGCCCATCCGCGCGATCTCGTAGGGCGCCAGCCCCGCGATCGGGCGACCGAGAAAATCCACCCGCCCCTGCCGCCGCGCGAGCAGCCCCATGATGGCCTTGAACGTGGTGGACTTGCCCGCGCCATTGCGGCCCATCAGCGCCACGACCTCGCCGCGGCGCACCTGCATCGACACGTCGAACAGGATGTGCGCCGCGCCGTACCAGGCGTTCAGGCCGGAGACCTCCAGCAGCAGCGGCGGCGTCGGCGCGGGGGCCGTCATGCCGCGCCCTCCGGCACCGCTTCCCGGTGCCCGCTCTTTTCCCCGAAGGTCGTGCCGGCGCCCAGGTACACCGCCTGCACCCCGGGGTGGTTGCGGATCGCGTGGGCATCGCCCTCGGCGATGAGCCGGCCCTGCGCCAGCACGATGATGCGGTCGGCATGGGCGAACACCACGTCCATGCTGTGCTCGGTGAACAGCACCGCCATGCGGCGCTCGGCCACGAGCCGCCGGGTGAGCGCCATGAGGTCGCTGCGCTCCCGCGGCGCCATGCCGGCGGTGGGCTCGTCCATCAGCAGCAACTGCGGATCGTTGGCCAGCGCCAGGGCCAGCTCCACGCGCTTGACGTCGCCGTAGGCCAGTTCGCTGCACGGGCGGCCGGCCTGCGCGTCCATGCCGACCTGGGCCAGGAGCGCCATCGCCTCGGCGCGGTAGTGCGAGGCGGCAGGCCGCCAGAGCGCGAACACGCGCCGGTGGTGCGACAGCAGCGCCATCTGCACGTTCTCGACCACGGTGAGCGAGGCGAACGTGGCCGCGATCTGGAAGGTGCGGCCCACGCCCAGGCGCGCGATGGCGCGGGGCGGCAGGCCCAGCAGCTCGCGCCCCTGCAGCTGCACCGAACCGGCCGTGGCCTTCGTCTGCCCGCCCACCATGTCGAAGGTGGTGGACTTGCCCGCCCCGTTGGGCCCGATGAGCGCGAGCAATTCCCCCGCCGCCAGATCGAAGCCGATGCCATCGACGGCCTGCACGCCGCCATAGGATTTGCGCAGCCCGCGCACCTGGAGCAGCGTCATGGCGACGGCCCTTCGGGGATGGCGGGCGCCACCGCCGTTCGTTCGGCCCGGCGCTGCGCGATCTGCTGCGCGAAGCCCGCGATGCCCTGCGGGAAGGCCAGCACCAGCAGCAGGATCACCCCGCCGAACAGCGCGCGCCAATACTCCGTGGCCCGCAGGATGGCGTCCTGCAGCACGCTGAACGCCGCCGCGCCGACGATGGGGCCCAGCAGGGTCTGCAGGCCGCCCAGCAGCACCATGACCAGCCCGTTCACCGACTGGCCCACGGCCACCGCCTCGGGCGAAATGCTGCCTTTGGAGAACGCGAACAGGCTGCCCGCCAGGCCGGCGAACCCGCCCGCGATCACGAAGGCCATCCACTGCACGCGCCGCACGTCGATGCCCACCGCCTCGGCCCGCAGCGCCGAGTCGCGCCCCGCGCGCAGCGCGTAGCCGAACGGCGCGAACAGCACGCGCCGCAGCGCCAACACCGACAGCCCCACCAGCGCCAGCGTGAGGTAGTAGTAGGCCGCGCCGCCCAGCCACGGCGCGGGCCACACGCCGATCAGGCCGTTGGAGCCGCCCGTGACGGCGTCCCACTGGAACACCACCGACCACACGATCTGTGAGAACGCGAGGGTCAGCATGGCCAGATACACGCCCGACAGGCGCACGCAGAACCAGCCGAAGACCAGCGCCCCGGCCCCGGCCACCAGCGGCGCGAGCGCCATGGCCAGCGGCATGGGCATGCTGAAGGCCTTGAGCAGCACCGCGGCGCCGTAGGCGCCCAGCCCGTAGTAGGCCGCGTGGCCGAACGAATGCAGGCCGCCCGGGCCCATGATGAAGTGCAGGCTCACCGCGAAGAGCACCGCCACCAGCACGTCCTGCGCCAGCACTGTGGCATACGGCAGCCAGGCCGACAGCAGCGGCAGCGCGGCCAGGGCCGCCAGCACGGCCACCACCGCGGCCCGGAACAGCGGCGTACCCGGGCGCAGCGGCGCCTCCGCCGGCGCCGAGTTGCGGCTCACGGCCTGGGGCCGCCCCATCAGCCCCCAGGGCCGGAACACCAGCACCAGGGCCATCACCAGGAACTCCACCACCAGCGTGAGCTTGGAGAACGACACCTCGACGCCGAACCACTGCACCGTGCCCAGCCCCACGCACAGCGCCTTGATCTCGGCGATCAGCAGCGCGGCCACGTAGGCGCCCGGGATCGACCCCATGCCGCCCACCACCACGATCACGAACGCCTCGCCGATGGCGCGCAGGTCCAGCGCTAGGCTGGCCGGCTCGCGCGGCAGCTGCACCGCGCCGCCCAGCCCCGCGAGCATGGCGCCCAGCGCGAACACGCCCGTGAAGAGCCACGCCTGGTTGACGCCCAGGGCGCCGAGCATTTCGCGGTCCTGCGTGGCGGCGCGCACCAGCGTGCCCCAACGCGTGCGCGTGAGCAGCAGCCACAGCAGGCCCAGCACCAGCGGGCCCAGGGCGATCAGAAACAGGTTGTAGGCCGGGTACTGCCGGCCCATCAGCTCGATCGAGCCCGCCAGGCCCGGCGCGCGCCGGCCCAGCAGTTCCTCGGGGCCCCAGAGCCACAGCACCGCATCGCTCACCACCAGCACCAGCGCGAACGTGGCCAGCAGCTGGAACAGCTCCGGCGCGCGGTAGATGCGCCGCAGCAGCACCACCTCCACCAGCGCGCCGAAGGCGCCCACCGCCAGCGCCGCCAGCAGCAGGCCGAGCCAGTAGCCCAGCGGCCCGCCGGCCAGGCCCGCCATGTGCTCAACCAGCGAATACGCCAGGTACAGGCCCAGCATGTAGAACGAGCCGTGCGCGAAGTTGACGATGCGCGTCACCCCGAAGATCAGCGACAGGCCGGCCGCCACCAGGAAGAGCGACGACGCCTCGGCCAGCCCGTTGAGCAGCTGGGTCAGGAAGCCGGAGAAATCCATCGCGGGCGGAACGGGGCGCGGCGGGGTCGCGGGCGATCGGCAGGCCGGCGCGTCAGGGCGCGGGGCGCAGCGCGCGCACCTCGGCCTCGGGCGGCAGCAGGGTATCGCCGGGCACGTAGCGGTAGTCGACCATCACGCCCTTGCCGTCCTTGAGCGCGATCTTGCCCACGTACACGCCCAGCGTGGACTGGTGGTCGATCGCGCGGTATTCGATGGGGCCGTCGGGCGTGGACACCTGGAGGCCGCTGAACGCCTTGGCCAGCGACTCGGCATCGGTCTTGCCGCCCGCGCGCTTCACGCCCGCGGCCAGGGACTGGATGGTGTCGTAGCCGATCAGCGCGCCCAGGCGCAGGTCTTCCTTGCCGTACTTGGCCTGGTAGGCCGCGACGAACGCCTTGTGGGCCGGCGTGTCGATGCTGTACCAGGGGTAGCCGGTGACGATCCAGCCCACGGGCGCCTCGTCGCGCAGCGGCTCCAGGTACTCGGGCTCGCCGGTCAGCAGGCTGACCACCGGGGTGCTCTTGAACAGGCCGCGCGTGGTGCCTTCGCGCACGAACTTGGCCAGATCGGGGCCGAACAGCGCGTTGAAGATGGCGTCGGGCTTGGCATCGGCGATGGCCTGGGCCACGCTGCCGGCGTCCAGCTTGCCCAGCGGCGCGGCCTGCTCGGTGACGAACTCGATGCCGGGCTGCTGCGCCTTCATGCGCTTTTTGAACGTGTCCACCGCCGACTGGCCGTATTCGTAGTTGGGGTACACGATGGCCCAGCGCTTTTTCTGGAGCTTGAGCGCCTCGGGCACCAGGGCCGACGACAGCATGTGGGTGGACGAGCGCAGGCGGTACGTGTAGGCGTTGCCGTTGTGCCAGGTGATCTTGTCGGTGAGCGCTTCGCTGGCCAGGAAGAAGCGCTTCTTTTGCTTGGCGTAGTCGGACAGCGCCAGGCCGATGTGCGACAGGAAGCTGCCCGCCAGGATGTCCACCCGCTCGCGCGAGACCAGCTCGTCGGCCAGCCGCACGGCCTCGCCGGGGTTGGCGTTGTCGTCGCGCGTGACCAGTTCGAGCTTCCTGCCGCCGATGCCGCCCGCCGCATTGACCTCGTCCACCGCCAGGTGCATGCCCTTCTTGTAGGCCTCCAGGAACATCGGCTGGGCCTTGTAGCTGTTGATCTCGCCGATCTTGATCGTGCCCTGCGCCCCGGCGGAACCGAAAGGCGCGGCGCCCAGCAGGGCGATGCCGGCGGCGGCCAGCCAGCGCGCGCCCGGCCCTGCGGCCACGGAAAGGTGAGGTAAGCCCATGACAACTCCGAAATAAAACAATGCCACCCGCCTTGCATGCCCTGAGCATCTCCATCCCACTGTTTGGCCTTGACGCCACACCAGCGGCTGATCGGGTACGAATCAAATAATGCGTCAATTTACTTCGTCCTAAGGACCCAAAGTTCGCAAAAGGGGGGCCGAAGTCAGAGATGTCTCTAAAACTTGCTTTCTTATCTCAAATAAAGTGGTTTGCAAAATGGGAAAGATTGATGGCACCGCAAGTTTTTCAAAGACCACAACCGGCTCTTCTGCGCCTCATGGCATAGCAAAAACATCTTTTGGCGCACCGCAAAAAACGAAACGGCTGGAGTCTGGGATCGATGGTTTGCCGCCCCGTAGTCGCATCCCCTCACCCTCCCGCATGCGGGTACTGCAAGGTGGCGTTTGCTCGAGCCAGCCTCGCACCTTGGAGGGCCCCAATGAAATCACGGGGCTAGCACGGGATTGGCAAGCCCATCGAAAAGCCAGCTTCCACCAATCCGTGGAGCTTGCTCAGATCGGATCCCAAAGCAATGAGTCGGGAGCGTGCGTTGCCTTCAGTGCACTTTGGTGTCGCCAAATCGCGGCCCGACCTTCGCAGGATGCGCAATCGCGCATGGCTTCCATGAAAGAGATGACAACACAAGCAAGTCAGATGCAAAGTGAACATCAAGATCGAATGGACGCTGCTGACTACAGCACCGGCATTCATCCTTTCGATGCAAGCATCCGGCAGATGGGATTGAACCTCGATTGGGGCCAACGGATGCGCGTGGATGTCCTCGATGACGAAGCGAGCGCATTGGGCGCACTTGCTCGCAATTTAAGTCAGGAGGGGCTGGCACACGTCATCATCTTGGGGCGGACTCCCGACTGCCCGGCCTCTGGTCACATTGTCGCTGCGCGTGCTGCGAACAACCGTGTGGTGCTCTTTGATCCAAACCTTGGAGAATTCAAATGCAATCCTTCGCAAGTTCCTACGGTGTTGCGCGCCATGATTGCAAACTCATCAATGAGGTACCCAGTTCCTGAGGTAGAAACAATTCCCGTGAGAAGTTGAAGATGGAGTGACAAGAGTCTGCGCAGGCGGCTGGGCCGCGGCAAGTGAGTGCGGCCGCTTCAGGGCCTCGCCCTGCTGCACGCCAGAATCCTTTGCGATGGATGGCGCTGGCCCGAGCACCTTCAGTCTGAAAACGACGGCACCGCCACGGGCAGCACCGGAGCCACCCAGTGGTAGCGGTCGTCCAGCACGTTGCGCTCCGGCATGGCACCGGCCCAGCCGATGTGCAGCAGATCGGCCAGGGTCCAGGCCGCCCAGTCGGCACGGAACGGCCGCTGCGCCGTGGCGGCGGACACCGGCTGCGCCGCCGCGCTGCGCCAGATCACCGTGGGAATGCGGTAGCCCGAGGCGGTCGCGGGGCTGTGGCCCGCGCGGTCGCTGCCGTGGCAGACCTCCTGGCCGTGGTCGGACAGATACATCCACGCCCGGGACTCGCCCGGCCGCGCCCCGGCGCGCGCCAGCTGCAGCGTCTCGGACACCACGAAGTCGTGGTACAGCAGGGCCGCGTCGTACTGCTGGCGGTAGCGCCGCACCCAGGCCGAGCGGCCCTGGCCGGCCAGCTGCGCCTCGACCGCGTCCACGTGGTCGTCGAACGGGTTGTCGCCGCTCGGAAAGCGCAGCCGGTAGTGCGGGTGCGCGCCCATCAGGTGCACCACGATCAGCTTGCGCTCGGCGGGGTCGTCCAGCGCCTCCTGCACGCAGTCCAGCAGCTCGCCGTCCAGCGAGGCGCCCGCGCGGCCCGGCGTGCGGTTGACCATGTCCACCACATCGGCCAGGCGCGCATGCTGCTGCTCGATCGCCACGTCGTCGTGGTTGCTCATCCACCAGACCTTGTAGCCCGCGGCGCGGGCCAGCGCCAGCACGTGCTGGCCGTCGGCCCGGCCCGGCTGCCCGAAGCCGAAGATGTTGGCCAGCGCGGGCAGCGTGCTGGCATCGACCGACCACGCATGGCGCAGCACGGCCATCTCCCCGCCCAGCACGCGCTGCTGCGCCTCCAGGCGCGGCGTGGTGGGGCGCGCGTAGACGTACAGGCCCAGGTTGTCGCGATTGATGCTGTCGGTCACCACCAGCACCACGGTGGACGGGCCGGCGCGCGTGACCGCGGGCGCCGCCTGCCGCGCCCGCTCCAGCAGGGCGCTGCGCTGGCGCTCCTGGTCGGCCCAGCCGCTTCGCAGGCCGTGGACCGCCGCGTTCCAGTGCATCCAGTAGGCGACCGGGTGCAGCCGGCGCCACGGCTTGCTGGCATAGCCCAGGGCGCTGAACGCCAGCAGTGCGCAAAGCAGCGCCACCAGGCCCCGCGGCCAGCGCACGGCGGTGCGCAGCCCCTGGCGCGCGCTGCGGCCCACCAGCCACGCGGCACCCACCAGCGCCGCCGACCACACGGCCACCGAGCGCCAGTGCATCGACAGGTATTCGGCGCTCTCGCGGCCCGTGGTGTTGGCCGCCGCGCCGAGCACCAGCGTGCTGTCGGGCGCGGCCTGGTAAGCGTCCAGCAGATAGGCGCGCGCCACGCCGTCGAGCGCGAAGGCCATGGCCCACAGCCACACGGCGGCGGTGCGCAGCCGGTGGACGGCATCGCTGCGCACCGGCCAGGCCAGCCACAGCAGGGCGGGCAGGGCCAGCGCCATCAATTGCGCCACGCGGCGGCCATCGTGCCCGAGGGCCACCAGCGCCAGCACCGTGGCGGTGGCCAGGCCCAGGGCGCGCAGCGCCTGCCGCGGCGCGGGCGGCGGGGTCGAGGAAAGGGAGGAAGGGTCTGGCACGTTCGGGATCCGGCTCGTCGGGGTGGCGCGGATTCTGACAGCGGGCCAAGCCCCCGCACGCGCCAGGGCCGGCGCGGCCCCAGGCCGGCAGGGGCTTCTATAATCCGCGCTCCCTTGGGGAGTAGCCGGCTTTCGTGCAATGTCTTTCGAGCGTTGTACGAAGGCGCCTGCGTCAACACACTCGGCATGCTGCATGCCGTGGCGCAGGCAACCGTTGCGGTTGGCGAGACCATCGGCATGCCACCGCGACGACAGGTCGGGCAGCGGGGGCGTGCCTTTGCGCTCGCCCGGCCATACAACGACGTCCCCACCATGAATTTCGCCTCCACCGCCTTGCTCGCGCTGGCCATGTCCACCGACGCCTTCGCCGCCGCCGTCGGCAAGGGCAGCGCCCTGCAGAAACCCCGCTGGTCCGAAGCCCTGCGCACCGGCGCCATCTTCGGCGTCATCGAGGCGCTCACCCCGATCGCCGGCTGGGCGCTGGGCTATGCCGCCTCGGGCTACGTGAAGGAATGGGACCACTGGATCGCGTTCACGCTGCTGACCATCCTCGGCCTGCGCATGGTGTGCGCGGCGTTCCAGGCGCCCGATACCGAAACCGAAAAACCCACCCGCCACGGCTTCTGGCTGCTGGCCGTGACCGGCTTTGCCACCAGCATCGATGCGATGGCCGTGGGCGTGGGGCTGGCGTTCCTCGACGTGGGCATCCTGCCCGTGGCGGCGGCCATCGGCCTGGCGACGTTTGCCATGGTCACGATCGGCGTGATGGTCGGCCGGGTGCTGGGAAGCATCGCGGGCCGCTGGGCCGAGGCCGTGGGCGGCGTACTGCTGATCGGCATCGGCTCGGTGATCCTCTACGAGCACCTGACCACGTTCTGATCCCGGCACGCGCTACCCTTGCCGCATGACCCGTTTTTCCGACACCACCACCGCCCTCGTGCAACTGGCCACGCTGGACTCCGCCCTGGCCCGCTGCCGCGCCCCGGGCGGCAGCGCCACCGAGCTGAGCGCCACGGCCCGCGCGCAGGACGCGCTGCTGGCCGCCCTGCCCCCGCGCTATGCCGAGGTGCTGCACGGCCTGCTCGACCGCCTCGAATCGAGCGCGCTGTTTTCCGAGGAAAGCTGCTCGTTCAGCCAGAAGGACCTGCTGGACAGCCTGCAGCAGTGGGTGGACAAGGCCGGGGACGTGCTGCGCCAGGCGAGCTGACAGGGCCACCGCGACCCGTCCACCGCCCGGTCACCGCTCGGCGCGGCCCGCCCACTTCTCCCGGGCGATGTAGGCGCGCACGCCCAGGCCCAGGAACGGCGCGGGCGGCATGCGCGCGGGCGCGCCCAGCGCCAGGGCGTCAGCGATCAGCGGATGGTCCTGGCCCAGCGCCAGGTCGGCCGCGAGCGCGCCCAGCACCGTGTGCTTGACGATGCCCACGCCGTTGCAGCCCGCCACGCCGTGCACGTTGGGGGCAAAGCGCCCCCAGCGCGGCGCGCCGTTGCGCGTGATGGCGATGGCGCCTTCCCAGAAATGCGCGAGCGGCACGTCGGCCAGCTGCGGAAACCGCGCATCGAACACGGCCCGGTGCGCGCGCCGCACGCGCTCGCGCACGGCGGCGGCCACGCGAAAGCGCGGCGCGTATTCGAAGCCCTGGCGCACCAGCAGGCGGTGGTCGTCGGTGTAGCGCAGGGTAGCGCCGGCCACGGCGTTCACCGGCGTCACGCCCCAGCCCTGCGGTGCGCCCAGGCGCTCGCGCTGCGCGGGCGTGAGCGGCGCGCTCAGCGAGCCGAAGGTGGCCAGCGGAAAGGTCTCGACCTGGAACAGGCCGAGCTGCTGCGCAAAGGCGTTGCTGGCCACGATGAGCTGCGGCGCCTCGATGCGCCCCTGCGTGGTGTGGGCCACCACCGCGTGCGGGGCGATGTCCAGCGCGTGCACGGGCGTGTTCTCGTACAGCGCGACCTGGGCGGGCAGCGCATCGGCCAGGCCCCGGCACAGCGCGGCCGGGTTGAGCAGCACCGTGCCCGGCGTGTACAGCCCGGCGGCGAAGTAGCGCGTGCCCAGGCGCGCGGCGAGCGCATCGCGGTCCAGCCGTTCGTGCGGCTCGCCCAGCGCGCGCAGTTCCTGGGCGTGGTGGTCCAGCGTGCGCCCGGCCGCGGGCGACACGGCACAGTGGTACTTGCCCGCGCGGCGCCACTGGCAGTCGATGGCGTGCGCGGCGATGCGCCGCTGCAGGTCGGCCAGGCCGGCGGCCAGCAGGCGCTGGTAGTGCGCGGCCTGGCGCAGCTCTTCGAGCGAACTGCCCACGTTGTGCGGCACGTCGATGGCGAAGCCGGAGTTGCGGCCCGAGGCGTTGTCGCCCACCGTGCCCGCATCGACCAGCACCACGTGCGCGTGCGGGCGCAGCTCGGCCAGGCGGCGCGCGGCGGCCAGGCCAGCGCAGCCGGCGCCCAGCACCAGCCAGTCGGCCCGCACGGGGCCCTGCAGCGCCGGGCGCGGCGCGCGCGCCGGCAGGATGGCCGACCAGCCGTTGGTGGCATCGTCGGCCGGCAGGCGCAAGGGGGTGGGACGCGGCGGTGTCGGCAAGGCGATCGAAAGGCGCGGCGGGCGCTCAGCGCGCCCCGCAGGCCTTGCACAGCTGCAGCGCCAGCCGCTGCAGCGCCTGCCAGCCGTCGGTGGGCCAGTCGGGCGCCTTGAGGCCCTTGACGATGCCGTCCACCGTGTGCGCGGACTGCAGCAGCCGGGCCGCGGCCGCGTCGGAAAAACGCGGCGCGATGCGCTCGAACAGGCGTTCCTTGGGGCCCCAGATGCGGTTTTCGCGCAGGGCGATGGGCAGGGGCTTGCCGGCGTTGAGCGCGTCCTTCACGCGCTTCAAGGCGCGGATGTCCTCGGCCAGCGCCCAGTGCACCAGCACTTCGGCCTCGCCCTCGGCCTGCAGGCCATCGAGCATGCGCTGCACCCGGGCCACCTGGCCCGAGAGCACCGCCTCGGAGAGCTTGAACACGTCGTAGCGCGCCACGTTGAGCACCGCCGCCTCGACCTGCGCCCACGACAGCTCGCCGGGCGGGTGCAGCAGCGCGAGCTTGGCGATCTCCTGGTGCGCGGCGAGCAGGTTGCCTTCCACGCGGTCGGCGAAGAACTGCAGCGTGCGCTGGCCCTCGTCGCCGCCGGCCACGCGCTGGCCCTGCAGCGACAGGCGCTGGGCGATCCACTGCGGCAGCGCGGCGCGCTCCACCGGGTCGATCTGCACCGAGATGCCCCGGCCGTCCAGCGCGCTGAACCAGCCCCCGGTGCGGGTGGCCTTGTCCAGGCGCGGCAGCAGCACCAGGGTGAGCGTGCTGTCGTTGTCCTGCGCGGCCTCGGCGATCTGCTGCAGCGCCGCGCCGCCGTCCTTGCCGGGCTTGCCCGAGGGGATGCGGATCTCCACGATCTGCTTGTCGGCGAAGAGCGAGAGCGAGCCGCCGGCGGCCAGCACGGCGCTCCAGTCGAAGTGCGCGCCGGCCACGGTGTGGCTGCTGCGCTCGGTGTAGCCCTGGGCCCGCGCCGCCGCGCGGATGGCGTCGGCCGCCTCCTGCTGCAGGAGCGGTTCGTCGCCATGCAAGGTGTAGAGCGACCGCACGCCCTTTTGCAGGTGCGCGGCGAGCTGGTTCAGAGCGACTTGCATGGGAGCGGCCAGGGCAGGATCTTTGAATGAAACAGGCCGCATGCCCTAGAAAAACATGCGGTCATAGCTATCAAATCAATAGCAATCGGGACGCCAACCATCAAACCGGGCGCGCCGCGGCGAGCCGGCGCAGCAGCTGCTGCACGAGGTCGGTCTGCATGTTGCGGTACAGCAGCGCTTCTTCGGCCTCCTTGGCGAGCGCGATGCTTTCGTTGTAGCTCACGTCGCGCTGCTGGAGCAGCTCGGTGTCGGGGATCAGCTCCGCGCCCTGCTGGTTGCGCAGGCGAAAGTGGATGCGCAGGCGCAGCTGCAACTCGCGCACCTGGCCCGAGGCGTTGTAGCCCACCACCACGCGCTCGCGCTGCTCGGACAGCAGCTCGAAAATGGCGTCGGCCGTGGTCTTTTGCGTGGGATCGCGCAGCACCGTGAGGTTGCCGCCCGCGCCCTGCAGCGTGCGCTGCAGCTCGCGCGCCAGGGGCGAGCCGCCGCCCGCCTCCACGTAGAGCGAGCGGAACTGGAACTCGGGCGCGCGGCGCAGGTGAAAGCCGCAGGCGGCCAGGGGCGCCACGGCCAGCAGCGACAGGAGGGTGCGTTTTTGCATTGTCAGATGACCACGTTGACCAGGCGGCCCGGCACGACCACGATCTTCTTGGGCGTGGCGCCGTCCGCCTGCTTGACGAAAGCCTCGCTCGCGAGGGCGGTGCGCTCGATCTCGGCCTTGTCGGCCGAGGCGGGCACGCGGATGGAGCCGCGCAGCTTGCCGTTGACCTGCAGCATCAGCTCCAGCTCGTCCTGCACCAGCGCATCGGCATCGGCCTGGGGCCATGGCGCATCGAGCAGGTCGCCCAGTTCGCCGGCATAGCCCAGGCCGCTCCACAGGCTGTGCGCGATGTGGGGCGTGGCAGGGTACAGCACGCGCAGCAAAATGCCGAAGCCTTCGATCATCGCCACGGGGGCGCCGGCGCTGTCCACGGCCTTGAAGTCTTCCAGCGCGTTGATCATCTTCATCGCGCCCGAGACCACGGTGTTGTACTGCATGCGCTGGTAGTCGTAGTCCACCTGCTTGAGCACAGTGTGGATCTCCAGCCGCAGGGCCTTGGCCTCCTTGCCGAAGGGCACTTCCTTCAGGCGGGTGGCGCCGGCCGCGCTGGCCAGCGCCGCGTCCTTGTCGAGGGCCGCGAGCTTGAGGCCGAAGTTCCACACCCGGCGCAGGAAGCGGTGGCTGCCTTCAACGGCCGCGTCGTTCCACTCCAGCGTGGCCTCGGGCGGCGCGGTGAACATGGTGTACAGGCGCGCGGTGTCGGCGCCGTAGCGCTCGATCAGGTCCTGCGGATCGACGCCGTTGTTCTTGGACTTGGACATGGTGCCCACGCCCTCGTAGTCGATGGCGGTGCCCGTGGGCAGGCTGCCGACGGCGTTCTTGAGCTTCGCGCCGACGATCTTGCCGCCCTCGTCCACCACGTGCTCGACGTCGTGCGGCCAGAAATACTCCTTGCCGCCCTGCTCGGTGCGGCGCGAGTAGATGTGGTTGAGCACCATGCCCTGGGTGAGCAGCTTGGTGAAGGGCTCGTCGATCTTGACCAGGCCGAGATCGCGCATCACCTTGGTCCAGAAGCGCGCATACAGCAGGTGAAGAATCGCGTGTTCGATACCGCCGATGTACTGGTCCATCGGCATCCAGTACTCGGCGCCCTCGGCCACCATGGCCTCGCTGTTCTTCGGGTCGCAATACCGCATGAAGTACCACGAGCTGTCCACGAACGTGTCCATGGTGTCGGTCTCGCGGCGCGCGGCCTTGCCGCAGACCGGGCAGGTCACGCCGGCGTGGAAGCCCTCGTGGTGGTGCAGCGGATTGCCCGAGCCGTCCGGCACGCAGTCGGTGGGCAGCACCACCGGCAGGTCCTTCTCGGGCACGGGCACGGCGCCGTGCTCGTCGCAGTGGATGATGGGGATCGGCGTGCCCCAGTAGCGCTGGCGCGAGACGCCCCAGTCGCGCAGGCGCCAGGTCGTTTTGGTCTCGCCCAGGCCCTTTTGCGCGAGCGCATGCGCCACGGCCTGCACGGCCTCGGGGTAGGACAGGCCGCTGAAGCTGTCGGAGTTGACGGTGACGCCGCGCTGCTTGTCGCCGTACCAGTCCTGCCAGTGGTGGTAGTCGAAGGTCTCGCCATCGACCAGCACCACCTGCTTGATGTCGATGCCGTACTTGAGCGCGAAGGCGAAGTCGCGCTCGTCGTGCGCGGGCACGCCCATCACGGCGCCGTCGCCATAGCCCATGAGCACGTAGTTGCCGATCCACACGGGCACTTCCTCGCCGGTGATCGGGTGCGTGACCACCAGCCCGGTGGGCACGCCCTTCTTTTCCTGCGTGGCCAGTTCGGCCTCGGTGGTGCCGCCGCTCTTGCACTCCTCGATGAAGGCGGCGATGGCCGGATTGCCCTGCGCCGCGCGCGCGGCCAGCGGGTGCTCGGGCGCCACGGCGCAGAAGGTCACGCCCATGATGGTGTCGGCGCGCGTGGTGAAGACGTACATGCGCCCGTCGCCGATCAGCGTGCCGTCCGCCGCGCGGATGTCGTGCGGGAAGGCGAAGCGCACGCCCTCGCTCTTGCCGATCCAGTTCTCCTGCATGAGCTTCACGCGCTCGGGCCAGCCGGGCAGCTGGTCGCCGGTGACGAAGCCCAGCAGCTCTTCGGCGTAGTCGGTGATCTTGAGGTAGTAGCCCGGGATCTCGCGCTTTTCCACCGTGGCACCGGTGCGCCAGCCCTTGCCGTCGATCACCTGTTCGTTGGCCAGCACGGTCTGGTCCACCGGGTCCCAGTTGACGACCTGGGTCTTGCGGTAGGCGATGCCCTTTTCCAGCATCTTGAGGAACAGCCACTGGTTCCAGCGGTAGTAGCTCGGGTCGCAGGTGGCGACCTCGCGCGACCAGTCGATGGCCAGGCCCATCGCCTGCATCTGCTTTTTCATGTACGCGATGTTGTCGTACGTCCACTGCGCGGGCGGCACGCCGTTCTTGAGCGCCGCGTTCTCGGCCGGCAGGCCGAAGGCGTCCCAGCCCATTGGCATCAGCACGTTCATGCCCTTCATGCGCAGCTGGCGCGCGAGCATGTCGTTGATGGTGTAGTTGCGCACGTGGCCCATGTGCAGCTTGCCGCTGGGGTAGGGCAGCATGGAGCAGGCGTAGAACTTCTTCCGGTCCGCATCCTCGGTCACGCGGTAGGCATCGGTGGCCGTCCAGTGGCCCTGCGCGGCGCGCTCGACCTCGGTGTGGTTGTATTTGTCTTGCATGGGTTGGCGGGGCCGCGGCGGTGCGGCCAGGAAAGAAAGTGAGCGGGGTGTCAGCCGGGGATTTTAGGCGCGATGCCGGCCGCGGGCGGCGCGAAGCGTTACACGGTGCGCGGTCCCGGCTGGCGCAGGGCCCGGCCGGTCAGCGGGCAGCGGCAGCAGCGGCGGGAGAGGCTGGAGCAGCGGAAGGGGCGGCCGGCGCGGCCGGGTCTGCCACGAAGCCGATGCGCCGCAGGCCCGCGGCATTGGCCGCCCCCATCACCTCGACCACCCGGCCATACGGCACGGCGGTGTCGGCGCGCAACTGCACCTCGGTGTCGGGCCGCTCCCTGGCCAGCTGCGCGAGGCGCGCGGCCAGCGCCTGCGGGGCGAGCGGCACGTCGTCCAGGTAGGCCTGGCCCTCCTTGTCGAGCACCACGGTGACCGACTGCGGCGGCGCGCCGGGCGTGGCGCCGTCGGCGCGCGGCAGGTCCAGCCGGATCGAGCTGGCCAGCAGCGGCGCGGTCAGGATGAAGATGACCACTAGCACCAGCATCACGTCCACCAGCGGAGTCATGTTGATGTCGCTCATGGGCTGCGGCCCGGTGGTGCGTTCGAGTCGGCCGAATGCCATGGCGCGTGCGGGGCGGGAGTC
This sequence comes from Acidovorax sp. SUPP1855, assembly GCF_030158955.1. NCBI lineage: Bacteria > Pseudomonadati > Pseudomonadota > Betaproteobacteria > Burkholderiales > Comamonadaceae > Acidovorax > Acidovorax sp. SUPP1855. The sequence continues at coordinate 26,092 of NZ_BQXI01000002.1, forward strand.
CGTCGCTGGTCAGTCGTTCGCCGCGGCGGGCGCGGCGATGCCGGATTCGTCCAGCACCAGCTCGCGCAGGTCGCGCGCGAAGCCTTCCAGGTCGGCCTCGGTGCGGCCGATGAAGCGGCCGAACACGTTGTAGGCCAGCACGGCGGGAATGGCCACGGTCAGGCCGGCGGCCGTCATCACCAGCGCCTCGCCCACCGGGCCCGCCACGCGGTCGATGGTGATCTGGCCGGCCCCGGCCATGGCGGTGAGCGCATGGTAGATGCCCCACACGGTGCCTAGCAGGCCCACGAACGGTGCGGTGGAGCCCACGGTGGCGAGCAGCACCTGCCCGAACTGCAGCCGGCCCAGCACCCCGTGCAGCGCATCGCGCAGGCCGCGCGTCAGCTGCTGGGAAAGGCTGCCGCGCGCGGCCAGCGTGGCGGGGGCCTGGTTGGCGCCGGCCACGGCGCTGGCCGCCTGCACCAGCGGCATCACCAGGCCATCGCGGTCGAAGGCGGGCAGGCGCTCGGCCGCCAGGGCGATCGACGGGGCCTGCCAGAAGGCGGCGATGGCGCGGGCCGCATCACGGCGGGCACGGCGCATCAGCAGGGCCTTCCAGACGATCACGACCCAGCTGGCGACCGACATGGCCAGCAACAGCAGCGCGCTGATCTGGGTGACCGCGTCGCCCTGACGCCACCAGTGCAGGCCGTCCATCGCGTGCGCGCCGGCCGTCAGGCGGCGTTCAGGCCCAGCACGTCGAACATGTCGAACAGGCCGGTCTGGTGCGCGGCGAGGAATCGCACGGCGCGCAGGCTGCCCTGGGCATAGGTCGTGCGGCTGGCGGATTTGTGGGTGATCTCGATGCGCTCGCCGGTGCCGGCGAACAGCACGGTGTGGTCGCCCACGATGTCGCCGCCGCGGATGGCGGAAAAGCCGATGCTCGACGGATCGCGCTCTCCCGTGATGCCCTCGCGGGCATAGACGGCGCAGTCCTTGAGATCGCGCCCCAGGGCCTGGGCGATGACCTCGCCCATCTTGAGCGCGGTGCCCGAGGGCGCATCCACCTTGTGGCGGTGGTGGGACTCGATGATCTCGATGTCGTAGCCGGTGGACATGGCCTTGCCGGCCAGCTCCAGCAGCTTGAGCGTGACGTTCACGCCCACGCTCATGTTAGGCGACAGCAGGATGGCGGTGCGCGCGCTGGCGGCGGCGATCTCGGCCTTTTGCGCGTCGGACAGGCCCGTGGTGCCGATCACCATCTTGACGCCCGTCTCGGCGCACACCGCGAGGTGGGCCATGGTGCCCTCGGGGCGGGTGAAGTCGATCAGCACGTCGGCGTGGCGCAGGCCTTCGCGCACGTCGGCCGTGATGGCCACGCCGCTGGCATGGCCCAGGAAGGCGGTGGCGTCGGAGCCGATGGCGGGGCTGGCCGCCACGTCGAGCGCGCCGGCCAGCACGCATTCGCCGCCGGTGTCGCGGATGGCTTCGATCAGCATGCGCCCCATGCGGCCGGACGCCCCGGCGACGGCCACGCGGCAAGGGGTGGAGGGAGATGCGTTCGGGGAAGTGGTGGCGGTCATGGAAAGATCAGCGGCTAAGCCGCAGGGCCGGTGCGCACCAGGCCCTGGCCGGCGGAAATCAGCGGGTCGACGATTCCAGCGGCGGGTAGCTGGACGGCGGCGTGGGCACGGGCGAATCGGCAGGCTCGGGCAGCGCGGCCGGCTTGGGGAACTTGGCCAGCTGGGCCTCGGTCGCCTCCAGCACCGGCACCTTGTTCTTCGGGGTGCGGGTGCCCAGGGTGGCGACGAACTCGGCCTCGGTGGGCATCTCGTCGCCCTCGGCGCGCTCGAACACATCGCCGTTGAAGAACACGGTCAGCTTGCGCGACTGCACCTCGACGCCGGGGCGCTTGAGCGTGAAGACGTATTCCCAGCGGTCGGCGTGGAACAGGCTGGTCACCAGCGGCGTGCCGAGGATTTCCTTGACCTGCTGGCGCCCCATGCCGGGCTTGAGCGCCTCGACCTGCTCGCGGGAGACGAAGTTGCCTTGAACCACGTCCACCTTGTAGGGAGTGACCAGGCTGGCGACGCGGTTGCTGGCGCTGTCGAAGCTGCCGCAGGCCGTCAAGCTGGCGCCGATCAACAGGGTCAGGGCCCAACGGGCGCTGCAGCGGGCGGAAACGGACATGGAGTTAGGCATAGGCGATATGATCCGACCCATTGTAGCGGCAGCTTCTCCCGGGCTTTGGCACGCTGGTTTGGTACACGGAAACCCCTGTCATGACGAACATCGACGAACTCAAGAGCACCGGCCTGAAGGCGACCCTGCCGCGCCTGAAGATCCTCGAGATCTTCCAGAAGGGCGCGCAGCGCCACATGACCGCAGAAGACGTGTTCCGCGTGCTGCTGCAGGAGCGCTCGGACATCGGCCTGGCCACGGTTTACCGCGTGCTCACGCAATTCGAGCAGGCGGGCATCCTGAACCGCAGCAACTTCGAAAGCGGCAAGGCGGTGTACGAGCTCAACGAGGGCCAGCACCACGACCACTTCATCTGCACGGTCTGCGGCAAGGTCGAGGAGTTCTACGACCCCGAGATCGAAAAGCGCCAGCAGCTGGTGGCCAAGTCGAAGGGCTGGGTGGTGCAGGACCACTCGATGGCGCTGTACGGCCAGTGCGCCACCTGCGCCAAGCTGGCCACCACGCAGCACCGCTGAGCAGCGGGCGCGCGCCGCCCGGCGGGCCCGGGACGCGGCGCGATGGTCAGGAGCCGTCGCGCTCCATGGCGCGGCGGTGCCGCTCCACGAATTCCTGGTAGGTGTCGATCCCGCGCAGGTTCAGGATGGTGTTGCGCACGGCCGCCTCGACCAGCACGGCGATGTTGCGGCCCGCCACCACCTGGATCACCACCTTGAGCACCGGCACACCCAGCACGTCCTGCGTGAGGGGCTCGTAGGGCATGCGTTCGTAGTCGCGCTCCAGCGTTTCCTTGCGCACCAGGTGCACGATGAGCTTGAGCCGCATCTTGCGCCGCACGGCGGTCTCGCCGAAGATCGCGCGGATGTCCAGCAGGCCGATGCCGCGCACTTCCAGCAGGTTCTGCAGCAGGTCGGGGCACTTGCCCTCGATGGTGGTCTGGTTGATGCGGAACAGGTCCACCGCGTCGTCGGCCACCAGGCCGTTGCCGCGCGAGATCAGCTCCAGGCCCAGCTCGCTCTTGCCCAGGCCCGACTCGCCGGTGATCAGCACGCCCAGGCCCAGGATGTCCATGAACACGCCGTGCATGGTGGTGCGGTCGGCGAAGTGCTTGGACAGGTAGGCGCGCAGCACGTCGATGACGAAGGCCGACGACTCGTGCGTGGAGAACATCGGGATCTGCGCACGCTCGCACATGGACAGCAGCGCATCGGGCGCGACCTGGCTGTCGGCCAGCACCAGCACGGGTGGCTCCAGCGTGACGATGCGGGCGATGCGGCGCTTGCAGTCCTCGGGCGTCGCGTTGGTGAGGTAGGCGGTTTCGCGCTCGCCCAGGATCTGCACCCGGTACGGGTGGATGTAATTGAGGTAGCCCACCAGGTCGGCGCCGGAGCGCGCGGAGCGCACGGCCACCTCGTCGAAGCGCCGCTCGGAGGCCCCGAGGCCGGCGACCCATTCCCACTTCAGCGGGCCGCGGAACTCCTCGAACAGGACATCGGCGCTGACGACGTTGGGTTTCACGGAAGGTTCAGCGTTTGCAGCGGCGGCGGCGGGGTCAGGCGGTGGCCTGGGCGGACTGCCAGCCGGCGATCAGGCCGTGCAGCTCGGCGGCATCGGTGCTGCCCTTGATGCGCTCGCGCAGCGAGCCATCGCTCAGCAGCTCGGCGATCTCGGACAGGATCTCCAGGTGCTTTTGCGTGGCCGCCTCGGGCACCAGCAGGAAGATCAGGAGCCCGACGGGCTGCTCGTCCGGCGCATCGAAACCGATCGGGTGGGCCAGCTGGAAGACGGCGGCCATCGGCGCCTTCAGGCCCTTGATGCGGCCATGCGGGATGGCGACACCGTGGCCCAGTCCCGTGGAGCCCAGCCGCTCGCGGGCGAAGAGGCTGTCGGTGATGAGGGCGCGCGACAGGCCGTGCTGGCTCTCGAACAACAACCCTGCCTCTTCGAAAGCGCGCTTTTTGCTGGTGGCGTCGACGCTCACGAGCACTTGAGCGGCAGGCAGGATGGAGGCAAGACGGTTCATGGTGGAGGGTTGCGATTATGCACCCCCTAGCATAAACCCTGAGCACTTTGCGGGGGGCATAAAAAAAACCGCCCCTGGGGGGCGGCGTGGCGAAGGGCCTGGCTGCTCAGGCCCCGGCACCCATCAGGCCACCAGCTCCCGCTTGATGGCGCCATGGTGGTGGTTCTGGATGCGGTCCTTGTGGCGGACCACCTGGCGGTCCAGCTTTTCCACCAGGTCGTTCACGGCCACGTACAGGTCGGAATGGGAACTCTCGGCGAACAGATCACTGCCTTTCACATGCACGTTGCATTCCGCGCGCTGGCGTTTTTCCTTCTCCTTTTGCTTCTCGACGGTGAGCAGCACCTTGACGTCGACCACCTGGTCGAAATGCTTGCTGATGATGTCCAGCTTTTCCGTCACATGGGCGCGCAATGCGGGAGTGACTTCGAGGTGGTGACCGCTGATCGTCAGGTTCATAAAACTGGCCTCCTGGGCTTGCGTTGAAGAAGCGCCGTCCTCAAAGGTCTGGTGGAAGGACGGCCCGGCGAAAGGTCAACTCATGCATGTGTTGGATTCACTATGCGCCCGCCCCCGGGCAATTGCAAACGCATACCGAAGTCGGCTGTCGGGTCTTGCCCTCCCAGGTGCCAAGGGCCGAAAAACGGCGCAAAATAGCTTGGCTTTGCTCCGCGGCACACAGCGCAGACGCCTTCGCGGGGCGCACCGCCGGCACGGCGCCCTGCCGACGCGATGGCCCGCCGTCCGCTGCGGTCCCGGCCCACGCCCCACCCTCCCGACCGCCCTGCACCGGCCATCCCGGCTCGCGCCCTAAAATCGCGGGCTGGCCGGCCCTGCCGCCGAAAGCCGCGGCTTTCCCGTTCGCAATCGCTTCACCCACCATGACCCTGCCCCTTTCCTCCGCACTGCACACCTCCGCCCTCACGTCCCTGCCGCTGCTCGCGCGCGGCAAGGTGCGCGACAACTACGCCGTGGGCGACGACCGCATCCTGATGGTGGCCAGCGACCGCCTCTCGGCCTTCGACGTGATCATGGGCGAGCCGATTCCGGGCAAGGGCGAGCTGCTCACACAGATGGCACTGTTCTGGTTCGACAAGCTGGGCCACCTGTGCCCCAACCACCTGACGGGCGACGACCCCGAGAGCGTGGTGACGCCGGACGAAGCACCCCAGGTGCGGGGCCGCTCGATGCTGGTGCAGCGCTTGCAGCCGATTCCGGTGGAAGCGGTGGTGCGCGGCTACCTGGCCGGCAGCGGCTGGAAGGAATACCAGGAATCGCGCGCCGTGTGCGGCGTGCAGCTGCCCGAGGGCCTGACCAACGCGGCCAAGCTGCCGCAGCCCATCTACACCCCGGCCGCCAAGGCCGCGATGGGCGAGCACGACGAGAACATCACCTTCGAGCGCACGGTGGAGATGATCGGCATCGAGCTGGCCACGAAGATCCGCGACCTCAGCATCGCCATCTACCAGGAGGCTGCGGCCATCGCGCTGGAAAAGGGCATGATCATTGCCGACACCAAGTTCGAGTTCGGCCTCGCGCCCGACGGCACGCTGGTGCTGATGGACGAGGTGCTCACGCCCGACAGCTCGCGCTACTGGCCCGTGGAAGGCTACGAAAGCGCTCTGGCCGCCGGCGAGAACCCGCCCAGCTACGACAAGCAGTTCGTGCGCGACTGGCTGGAGCAGACGCAGATCAACGGCAAGCCCTGGAACAAGACCGCGCCCGCCCCGCGCCTGCCGCGCGAGGTGGTCGAGAAGACCGCCGCCAAGTACCGCGAGGCGCTCGAGCGCCTGGTAGGCTGAACGGCCCTGCCGCGCGCGCCAGGGAGCGCAGCGGCATCGGGCGGCCCGTGCGGCCGCCTCACTCCAGCTCGATGGCCTCCAGCCGCAGCAGCACGCGCGCCTCTTCGCCGAACAGCAGCAGTTGCCGCCCTTCCTGGCGGTAGGTCCGGACTTCGTCCAGCGCGTGCATGAAACGGCCCTCCAGGGTGGCCGTCTGCAGGCACAGCTGCAGGGTCGTGTTGATCTGCGTCATCCGCAGACGCACGCCATCGACCGCGTAGCTCGCCAAAAAGCGGTTGCAGCCCCCTGCCCCGCGCGCTTGTCCCCCTTCGCTGTCCAGCACCAGATGCGGCTCGGGCGCGCCAGCGGGGGCCGGCGGCACGGCCGTGTCGTCGATTTCCACCAACCGCCAGTAGGTCTGCCGCAGCGGCACCTCGGCCTGCGCGGTCGCCTTGTCCAGAGGCAGGCGGTGCAGCTCGACATCCACGCGCCGATAGGCCGGGTCCGGCGGCAGCGGATGGATGCCATCGGAGGCGAACCGCACATAGCCTTGCAGGGACAGCGAGGCGCGAACCCGGTAGCGGCCCGGCAGCAGCGGCTGCGTGAGCGCGGACCGGAAAGGAATCTGCAACTGGTACGGCGGCGGCCCCGGCAGCTCGATGCGCTGGCGCCCGAGCACCGTGGGCGGCGCATCGGGCCGCGAGACGTCGAGCAGCGCCGCCTCGAACACGGCCGGCTCGTCGGGGGGCACGTAAAGGCGCTCACGCGAGAACACCGTGCCGATGACCATGGCATCGGGCGGGGGCGATGTGGCGCAGCCCGCCAGGGCGAGAGCCAGCACCGAGGCCACGGCCAGGGCCGCCGCACGGGCCCGTTCAGCGCCCATGGACCGGGCGGCTTCGGTGGCTGGGGCGCCGGTCAGCTCAGCACCACGCTGGACAGGCGGCGGCGGTAGGTGGCGACCGTCGGGTCTTCCGGTGGGATCTGGCCTTCGGCCACCTTCACCCGGGGCGGCTCGATGATCTCGAGCACGGCCACATAGGTCTTGCGCGCGGCCTCGTCGCTCCAGGCCTTGTCGCGCATGAGGATTTCCAGCAGTTCGTCCATGGCCTCGGTCCAGCGCTGGTGCGCGATGAACCAGCGCGCCCGGCCGAAGCGGGCGTCGAAATCGCGGCGGTTGGCGGCAATCCCGGCATCGAAATCGGCCAATGCCGAAGGGCCGTTCGCCTCCCTGGCCACGAAATCGATCGCATCCATCCAGGCCTTGAGCGCACCCAGCTTGCGCGATGCCGGGGCCTTGGCGATCACGGGGGCGAAGGCGACCTTGGCGTCGTCCTCGCGGCCCAGCTGCAGCAGCAGCTTCACGTAGTCGAAGCGGGCGTCGTCGTTGGCGGGGTCGGTGGCGACGGCGTGCTGCAGCTTTTCCAGCGCGGTGTCGGTATCGCCGTCGGCCAGCGCGTCCTGCGCCAGCTCCTCCTCCTGCTCGGCCAGGGCCGACTCGGCGGTGGGCACGTGCTTATCGAGGAAGGCCCGCACCTGCCCCTCGGGCTGGGCGCCCATGAAGCCATCGACGGGCTGGCCGTTCATCAGCAGCACGCAGGTGGGAATGCTGCGGATGCCGAACATGCCGGCGATCTGCTGCTCCTGGTCGGAGTCGATCTTCACGAGCTTGAAGCGGCCCTCGTACTCGGTCTCCAGCTTCTCCAGGATGGGCCCGAGCGACTTGCACGGGCCGCACCAGGGCGCCCAGAAGTCCACCAGCACGGGCACGTCCATCGAGGCGGCGATGACTTCGGTTTCAAAATTTTCTACGGTGACGTCGATCATGTGTTCAGGCCCGGTGGGTGCGCTCGGCACACAAAAAGTAAAATCGCGGGTTCCACTTCGGCGGGCGGCCGGTTCGGCCAGCGCCCCACTCACATGAAACCCATCCAGATCGGTGTGGTCATGGGCTCCAGCAGCGACTGGGAGACCATGCAGCACGCAGTGCAGATTCTCCAGCAATTCGGCATCGCCCACGAAGCCCGCGTGGTCTCGGCCCACCGCATGCCGGACGACATGTTCGCCTATGCCGAGGCAGCGGCCGGCGCGGGGCTCAAGGCCATCATCGCCGGTGCCGGGGGCGCGGCCCACCTGCCGGGCATGATCGCCGCCAAGACCACCGTGCCGGTGCTCGGCGTGCCGGTGGCCAGCCGCCACCTGCAGGGCGTCGATTCGCTGCACAGCATCGTGCAGATGCCCAAGGGCATTCCGGTGGCGACGTTCGCCATCGGCACGGCGGGTGCGGCCAATGCGGCGCTGTTCGCCGTGGCCCTGCTGGCCACCGAGGACCCCGCCCTGCGCGAGCGGCTCGAGGCCTTCCGCGCCGAGCAGACCGCCGCGGCGCGCGCCATGGCCCTGCCGCCGGTGTCCGCATGAGCGCGCAGCCTACGCCCCCGCTGCTGCCCGGCAGCACGCTCGGCGTGGTGGGCGGCGGCCAGCTCGGCCGCATGTTCATGCACGCGGCGCAGGCCATGGGCTACTTCACGGCCGTGCTGGATGCCGACGCGGACAGCCCCGCCGGCCGGGTGAGCCACCACCACATCCGCACCGCCTACGAGGACCCGGACGGCCTCGCCCGGCTGGCCGGCCTGTGCGATGCCATCACGACCGAATTCGAGAACGTGCCGGCCCAGGCGCTGCGCACGCTGGGCGCCGAGCGCCCGGTGGCACCGGCGGCGAGCGCCGTGGCCATTGCGCAGGACCGCGCCCAGGAGAAAGCCCATTTCGTGCGCTGCGGCGTGCCCTGCGCGCCCTACGCGGTGATCGAGACCGCCGCCGATCTGGCGGCCGTGGCGCCCGATCTTCTGCCCGGCATCCTGAAGACGGCGCGCATGGGCTACGACGGCAAGGGCCAGTCCCGCGTGAAGACGCCGGCCGAACTCGCCGCCGCGTGGCAGGCCATGGGCGGCGTGCCCTGCGTGCTGGAAAAGATGCTGCCCCTGGCCCTCGAATGCTCGGTGATCGTGGCGCGCGGCGCCGACGGCACCTGCGTGCACCTGCCCGTGCAGCGCAACCTGCACCGGGACGGCATTCTGGCGGTCACCGAGGTTTACGAGGGAAATGTGCCTCATGCCCTAGTGAAACATGCCGTCGACGCTTCCAAATCGATAGCAAACGGCCTGAATTACGTGGGTGTGCTGTGCGTGGAGTTCTTCGTGCTCGACGGCGGCGAACTGGTGGTCAACGAGATCGCCCCGCGCCCGCACAACAGCGGCCACTACAGCCAGAACGCATGCGACGTCTCGCAGTTCGAATTGCAGGTGCGCACCATGGCTGGCCTGCCGCTCACGCAGCCGCGCCAGCACAGCCCCGCCGTCATGCTCAACCTGCTGGGCGACCTGTGGTTCACGCACGGCCCGCACGCCCGCACGCCCGCATGGGACGCGGTGCTGGCGCTGCCGGGCACGCACTTGCACCTTTACGGCAAGGCCGACGCCAAGCCCGGCCGCAAGATGGGCCACCTGAACGTGACGGCCCCGAGCGCCGAGGCCGCGCGCGCCACGGCGCTGCAGGCGGCGGCGCTGCTGGGCATCGAAGCCTTCTGAACCCGGGGCCCGCACACGACATGATCCTCGACGGCCAACGCCCCGAATCCATCGCCGCCGCCGCGCGCGCCCTGCGCACGGGCGCGCTGCTGGGCCTGCCCACCGAGACGGTGTACGGCCTGGCCGCCGACGCGGCCAGCGATGCCGCCGTGGCGCAGATCTTCGCCGCCAAGGGCCGGCCGAGCGACCACCCGCTGATCGTGCACGTGGCCGATGCCGGCGGCATTGCCCACTTCGCCAGCGAAGTGCCGGCGTTCGCGCAGGCGCTGGTCGATGCGTTCTGGCCCGGCCCGCTCACCCTCATCCTGCCGCGCCGGCCCGGCGTGGCCACGGCCGCCACGGGCGGCCAGGACAGCGTGGGCCTGCGCTGCCCCGCCCACCCCGTCGCCCAGGCCGTGCTGCGCGCCGGCGCATCGGACGACCCGGCGCTGGAGGGCCGCCCCGTGTGGGGCGTGGCCGCGCCCAGCGCCAACCGCTTCGGCCGCGTGAGCCCCACCACCGCCCTGCACGTGCAGGACGAGCTGGGCGAGGCGCTGCTGGTGCTGGACGGCGGGCCCTGCGGCGTGGGCATCGAATCGACCATCATCGATTGCACGCGCGGCGTGCCGGTGCTGCTGCGGCCCGGCGCCATCACCCGCGCGCAGATCGCCCAGGCGTGCGGCCTGGCGCCGCTGTCGAAAGACGACCTGCCCGCGCACACCCCGCGCGCGTCGGGCACCCTGGAGGCCCATTACGCCCCGGCCGCCAAGGTGCGGCTGATGGAGGCCAAGGCGCTGCAGACCGGGCTGGACCTGCTGGGCGCCGATGCCGCGCACCTGGCCGTCTATGCGCGCACCCCGCTGCGCTCGCGCTCGGCCAAAGTCCAGGTGCGGCGCATGCCCGACGACGCCACGGCCACCGCCCAGCAGCTCTTTGCCGTGCTGCGCGCCTTCGATGACGACGGTGTGAAGCTGATCTGGATCGAAGCCCCGCCCGCCACCCCCGAATGGGAAGGCGTGCGAGACCGCCTGCAGCGTGCCGCGGCCGCATAACCCGGATTGCATGTCCCGCGGCACGCCCTGTTGCAGGCCGTGCCGCGCCAGTCGTTAAACTCTCGCCACATTTTCTGGAGAAAAACCCATGGCAGCAAATTGGATGCGCCGCACCCTCGTGGTCGCCGCTTGTGCAACGGCCACGTTGCTCGCGGCTTGCGGTTCGAGCACAACCGAGTCGGCCATCACGCCCGACCGGTTCATCACGTTCGGTGACGGCTTCACCGACATCGGCCAGAACGGGGCCCGCTACACGGTCAACGACGGCAGCATCAACAACTGGGCCCAGCAGATCGCCAACAACTACGGCAAGAGCTTCACCGCCGCCGCGGCGGGCGGCACGGGCTACGCGCAGGGCAACGCCCGCGTGACGGCCACCACCGACGCCGCCGGCCGGACCACCACCCCGTCCGTCACCCAGCAGATCGACACCTTCCTGTCCAAGGGCGGCTTCGCCGACAACGACCTGGTGCTGATCAACGGCGGCATCAGCGACGTGATCGCCGGCATGGCCGCAGTGAACGCGGGCACGCAGACCAGCGCGCAGTTCCTCACCAACGCGGCCACGGCCGGCAAGGAACTGGCCGCGCAGGTGCGCCGCCTGTCCAACGCGGGTGCCAAGCACGTGGTGGTGACCGGCACCTACGACCTGGGCAAGAGCCCCTGGGCCGTGGGCATCAACCAGACCACGCTGCTGAGCAACGCCAGCACGCAGTTCAACCAGGCCCTGCTGGTGAACATCGAAGACCTCGGCACCACGGTGCTGTATGTCGATCTGGCCTACTACGGCAACGTGTTCGTGGGCTCGCCTTCGGGCTACGGCTTCACCGACAAGGACAACGCCGTCTGCACCTCGGTGGACCCCAACAACGGCATCGGCATCGGCGCAGGCCAGGTCAACTCGCTGCTGTGCAACGCCTCCACGCTGCTGACGGGCGCCGCCCAGGACAAGTACGTGTTCGCCGACCGCGTGTACTTCACGCCCTCGGCCCAGCGCCAGTTCGGCACCTACGCGTACGACCGCCTGCGCGCCCGCTGGTAAGCGCCTCGCAGCCCACGCGAAAAAGCCGACCCTCGGGTCGGCTTTTTTGATGGTGCCGCGGGCTCCGTGCGGCACGGGGCCCGGCGGGGGGCCTCAGAACCGGTAGCCGATCCCGACCGCGAACACGTTGGGGTTGAGCTTGATGTCGATGTTCTGCCCGCTCGACAGGCGCGTGGTGGTCTTGAGGAAGCCTTTGTAATAGGCCGCGTCCAGGAACCAGCGCTCGTTGAACTGCCATACGAAGCCGACCTGCGCGGTGACGCCCCACTTGTCGTCGATCGACGCGGTGGTGGGATTGGTCGGTGTGCCACCCGTCAGCCCGTTCAGCGTGGCGGTGGTGCGCTCCTTGAAGAACTTGGCGTAGGTCACGCCCAGCCCGGCATACGGCCGGAAGGCCGCGTTGGCCTCCTGGAAACGGTACTGCGCGAACACCGTGGCGGGCACCACCTTGGTCTCGCCCACCTTGCCCACGCCGCCGATGGCGCCGTCACCGTAGAACGAGTGCTTGAACGGCAGGCCGATGGGCACGTCCACCGCCCAGTGGTCGGTCAACATGTAGTTCAGGCCGCCGGTCAGGGCCGTGGCGGAATGCACGTCCACGCGGGTGCCGGGAAAGCTCGGCGCGCTCAGGTTGCCGCTTTTGACTTGGGGCGAGATTTGGGTCACGCCGGCGCGCAGGCTCAGCGTGCCGGCGACTTGTGCGCTGGCCGTGCCGCAGGCGGCGGCCGCGGCGATCGCCACGCAGGCCCAGGAAAATGGCTTCATGAAAACTCCTCGAAGGGAATGGGGCCTGGGCAATCAGAGCCAGCCGGCGGTGGACAGGGAACGCGACACCAGTTGGGCGACCAGCTGGTGGCCGTACGGCGTGGGGTGGAAGCTGTCGGCAAAGCCGTAGGACTTCCACCAGTCGGCACCGCCCGTGGCGCCTGCAGGGGGCGTGCGGGCCGACAGGGCGGCCGACGTGCAGGTCGGGAAGGAGTAGGTCGGCAGGCCATCGCTGCCCACGCCGGTGGCTGGGCAGGCAGCGGTCGAGACGTTGGTCAGCTGGTACTGGGCCGGGTTGGTGGCCTGGTCCTTGAACGAGCTGTAGAAGTCCACCAGGGCCAGGCGGCTGTCGGTCCCCAGGCTGGTGGCCAGGCGGGCATTGTAGGCCTGGATCCAGCCGTCGAACAGGGCTTCGGCCTGGGCGGCGGCGGCCGCGCCGTTGGCGGCCGCGATGGAAGCCACCACCAGTCGGAACCGCGGGGTGAGGGTGATGCCCGGGGCGTTGAGCACCGCGACGCGCTTGGCGCCCTTGTCCAGCGTGTTGGTCTTGATGGTGGCCGCGAAACGCGTGGCCAGCGTCTGCATGTACAGCCCGCCCACCTGCGCCATGCCGGTCGCGCCGCCGGCCAGGGCGGTGTTCACGGTGTTGGCGTCCAGCAGCGTGCCCAGCACGGCGCGGTAGGTGGCGCCGCCGTCGCTCGAGGCGCGCAGGTAGGCGCCGATCAGGTCGGCCGCGTCGTTGGCACCGCCGTCGATCAGCACCAGGTCGGTGTCGGTGAATCCGGCCGCGCCGGCATCCTGGATCTGCTTGGTGATGGAGACCGGCGAGGTGGGCGCGGTGAAGTTGTTGATGCGCCCGCCGCCCACGGCGTAGTTGGTGCATTCCGCCCGCGTGCCGAACGTGGTGCCGGTCGACTGGTAGTGCGCGCACAGCGTCTGCCCGTAGCTCGTGGCGACGCGCTCGGGCCAGACGGAACTGGAGCCGGCGCCCGTGGCCGCCGTGCCCTGCACGGTGAACTTGAAGCCGAACGTGCCGCTGTCGGCCAGGCTGTCGCCCATGACCTTCACGGACTTCACGCTCACGGCGGGCGTCGTGTCCGAGCCGCCGCCCCCGCAGGCCGCCAGCAAAGCGGCTGCCGCCAATGCCGTCACCGCCCAGGAAGCTCTGTTTTTAGTGGTTTTCGAGATCAAGGTGTTCTCCGTCAGGTTGAAAATAGCACGGTCGTGCGTTTTACTGAGGCCCATCGTAAACCCGCACCGCCCGGGGCCGCACAGGGGAACTACCGATAGCCGCGCCGCGCGCAGGCGCCCGTCCGGGGCGCTTCAGCGGTCATGGGCCACCCAATCGACCAGGGCCTCGATGGCCGGGCGCGCCGCGGCCGCGTTCGGGTGGTTGGCGATGGCCACCATCACGTAGCGGCGGCCGCTGGCGGCGTGCACGTAGCCGGCCATGGCCGAGACGTCGCGCAGGCTGCCGGTCTTGAGGTGGGCCGCGCCCACCGAGCGTCCCTGGGCCCGGCGCAGGGTGCCGTCCACGCCGGTGATCGGCAGCGACGACACCAGCTCGGGCATGACAGGCGAGAGCCATGCCGCCTGCAGCATGCGCGCCAGGGCCTGGGCGCTGATGCGCGCCTCGCGGCTCAGGCCCGCGCCGTTGTCCAGCACGGGCGCCTCCGTGCCGGGAAAGCGCTGGCGCCACCACTGCCCGACCACGGCGCGCGCACCGTCGAAGGTGCCGCGGCCGTTCTTTTGCAGCGCCAGCGTGAGGAACACCTGCTGCGTCATCACGTTGTTGCTGTACTTGTTGATGTCGCGCACCACCTCGGCCAGCGCGGGCGAGGACGTGCTGAAGGCCGGGGCCAGGCCGGCGGGCACCCGCCCGTCGCGCACGCTGCCGGTGAGCTTGCCGCCCAGGTCGCGCCACATGCCTTCGATGGCGCGCGCCGCGTAGCCGGCGGGATCGGCCGGCGCCACCGCCCAGGTGCGCTCGCCGCAGGCCGCCGGGTACACGCCCTGGAAGGCGATGCGGACGGGGTCGGCCAGCTCGGCCTTGAGGGCCGTGCGCCAGTCGCCGCACTCCGCGCCCGCCGCCGCGAGCGGCACGGTGGCGGGCCACTGCACGCCGGCCAGCGGCGGTTCGTACTGCACGCGCGCCAGCCCGGCCGGGCCATCGGGCACGAAGGTCATGGCGATCGACTTGTAGTTGACCAGCAGCGCGTCCGGCGCGGCGTTGTAGGGGCGCAGGGGCTCGCCGTCGAAGCGCGCGGCATCGTGCTCGGGCACGTCGAAGGCGCTGCGGTCCAGCACGATGTCGCCGACGATCACCTGGATGCCCTGCGCCTGCAGGCGCCGCATCAGCAGCCACAGGCGCTCCACCACGAGCTTGGGGTCGCCCTGCCCCTTGATGTACACGTTGCCCTGCAGGCTGCCCGACCGGGGGCGGGCGTCCAGGTACACCGGCGTGTCCCAGGTGAAGGCCGGCCCCAGTTGGTCCAGCGCGGCATAGGTGGTGACCAGCTTCATGACCGAGGCGGGATTGACCGGCACCTGCGCGCGGTAGGCGAGCCGGGGCGCCTGCCGGCCCTCCGCATCCACCACCAGCACCGACAGGGCCTCGCGCGGCAGCTTGGCGCGCTGCAGGGCGGCCTCGACCGCGGGCGGCAGGGCGGCGGCCTCGGGCGTGGCGGGAGACTGGGCCAGGGCCGGCAGCGCCGCCCCCGCGAATGCCACGAGCGTGGCCGCGCGCACGGCCAGACGCCGGCGCCATGAAAAGACTTGCAACATGGCGGACGAGTCTAGCGATGCACGCTGGCGCCATTGCCCTGGCGCGCTGCCAGCGGCCGAGGATCGGCCTTCGTCCTACAGATCGATGCGCTCGCGGGGAGGTCCGGCGGCCTTCGGGTTCACCCTAGGATGGCCTCCAATCTTGAAGTCCCGGCCTCCGGGGAGAAAGGCAACTGTGAGCACTTGGTACAAATTGGCTCTCGGCAATGACCAGGACGCGTTCGAGCCCGCGCGCCAGATCCAGCAGATCTTCATGGCGAAGTTCCTGATGACGCCTCCCGGATCGGGACGCGCCCTTTTCTCCAGCTACGACCTCGCCAGCGACAACCTCTGGCTGTATTTTTCGCCCGCGGCGCGCGACATCGCCACCCGCGTGGCCGCCCAGCCGTGCGACAAGCCCGCCCCCGACGCCCCCCTGGGCCTGCTGGCCGGCGAGGGCGATGCCCTCGCCCAGCCGGCGGCGCTGGAAGCCGCGGCCGCCTGACGCCATCACCGCGCGCTGGGGTTGCGCGCGGCGGGAAGGCAGCCGCCGGCCGGGGCGCCGATAATGCGCACTGGCTCCCCAGCACCGGGTGCGGCGCACGGCTGCGGTTTCGCAGACCCGGCGCTTCGGGCGGGCCACCCACCCTCACCCCATGAACCTGCTCGCCTTCGATACCAGTACCGACACCCTGTCCATCGCCGTACAGCGCGCCGATGCGACCTGGGAGCACAGCGGGCCCGGCGGCGCGCAGGCATCTGCCACGCTGCTGCCGGCGATCCGGGCGCTGCTGGCCGAGGCCGGCCTGTCGTTCGACACCCTGGATGCCGTGGTCTTCGGGCGCGGCCCGGGTTCGTTCACCGGCCTGCGCACGGCGTGCTCGGTGGCGCAGGGACTGGCGTTCGGTGCGCGCGGCGGTGCGGGCGTGCCGGTGCTGCCGATCGACACCCTGCTGGCCGTGGCCGAGGCGGCCCGCCATGCCCACGGCTGCACGCGCGTGGTGGCGGTGCTCGACGCCCGCATGGACGAGGTCTACACCGCGCCCTTCGAATTCCAGGCCGACGGCACATGGCGCGGAGGCGACGATTTCGGCCTGTGCGCGCCGCAGTCCGTGGCAGTGCCGCCCGGCTACACCGTGGCCGGCAATGCCCGCGCGGCCTATGGCGAGCGGCTCGCACCCGACGCCCCCCACGTGTTCGCCCTGCCGACCGCTCTGGCCCTGCTGCACCTGGCCCCCGCGCGCATCGCTGCGGGGGGCGCGCAACCGGCCAGCGAAGCCCTGCCGCTGTATGTGCGCGATAAAGTGGCGCAAACCACGGCGGAGCGCTTGGCGGCCAGGCAGGCGGCCGCAGCCGCCCTGCCTCCCATTCTGAGTGCCCCATGAGCGCCGTTCCCCACACCCCCGAAGAAGCCCGGTTCGAGCCGCTCACGCTCGCGCGGCTGGATGCGCTGCTGGCGATCGAACAGGTCGCCTACACGCACCCCTGGACGCGCGGCAACTTCATCGATGCCATGGCGGCCGGCTACGAAACCCAGCTGCTGATGGCCGGCGATGAACTGATCGGCTACTTCGTGGCCATGAAAGGCGTGGACGAAGTGCACCTGCTCAACCTGACCGTGGCACCCGCCCACCAGCGCCAGGGCTGGGCCCGGCTGCTGCTGGATGCGCTGGCCCTGTGGGCGCGCGGCTGCAACGCGCAATGGCTGTGGCTGGAAGTGCGCGTGAGCAATGCGCGGGCACGGTCGATCTACGAAGCCCGGGGCTTTCGCTTCGTGGGCGAACGCAAGCGCTACTACCCCGCCCACGGCGGCGAACGCGAGGATGCCGTCGTGATGAGCCTGCCACTATGAGCCTGGACCTGGACGCACGCCAGCGCGCCATGCTGGCCGAGATGGGCATCACCGTGTGGGCGCCGGCTGCGGCCTCCGTGGCGGTGCAGGAGCCGGCCGTGGCCAAGACTCCGGCGGCCGAATCCACGGATGCCCCCCCCTCCTCCGCCGTGCCGGCCGCGCCCCGATTGGCGCCAGCACCGCAGGCCCCGACTCCCGCCATGGCCCGCCCGGCCCCGGTGCCCATGCCTGCGCCCGCGGCGGTGCCACCGGCGCGAGACGAGGCCGCGGGCACCGCCGCGGCCCTGCAGGCGCCGCTGCCGCTGTACCCGCAGGCCGACCCGTCGGCCACGCCGGTGGACCTCGGCTCGGGCTGGCTGGTGCTGGCCGAAAGCGCCACGCCCGACGCCCCGCTGACCGGCGACGCCGGCAAGCTGCTGGACAACATGCTGCGCGCCATGCGCCTGCACCGCCATCCCCGCGTGTTCTTCGCCGCCGTGCAGCGCACCGGCGCGGCGGGCCCCGGCGATGCCGGCATCGCGCACGCCCTGCAGGAGGCGCTGGCCACCCTGCGCCCGGCGATGGTGCTGGTGCTCGGCCTGGGTGCGGCCCGCGCCGTGCTGGAGAGCCGCGAACCCCTGGGCCGGCTGCGCGCCGGCCTGCACGCCCTGCCCGGCGGCACGCCGGCCATCGTCACCTACGACCCGGCCTACCTGCTGCGCGCCCCCGAGGCCAAGGCCGCCGCCTGGGCCGACCTGTGCCGCGCCCTCGCCACGGTGCGGGCGGCGGGCACCCCCGCGCCCGAGGCGGGCTGACGGAAAAAAAGCCCTACCGCTACTGCGCGCACGGGCTGCCAGGCCCCGCCGGCCCTCGGCGGGTGTCATGGGATTGACGCAGCGCAATGCCATAATCCGCGGCTTGCATTTTTGGAGATTCCTCCGTGGAAACCTACCCCAGTTGGTAGCTTTCAGCTCCCGGCCTGCCGAGGGTTGAAAGCCGCCCCATCCCTCGCAGAAAAAGCCCACCACACACCGGGAGTGAGCCCACATGCTCAACATTTTCACGCTCGCCAACGGCCGGCTCGTCCAGGAAGAAATCGAATCCCTGGAAGAGCTGGCGCAGTTCCAGCCCATCTGGGTCGACCTGGAGTCGCCCACCCTCGAAGAAAAACGCTGGGTCAAGCAGCACTACGGCCTCTTCATCCCCGAAGACGCCATGGACGAGGACATCGAGGAATCCGCCCGCTTCTATGAAGAAGACAACGGCGAGCTGCACATCCGCAGCGACTTTCTCATCGACGACGAAGACGACCCGCGCTCGGTGCGCGTGGCCTTCATCCTGAACCTCGTCAACGACACGCTCAAGAGCAAGGGCGTGCTCTTTTCCATCCACGACGAAGACGTGCCCGTCTTCCGCCTGCTGCGCATGCGCGCGCGCCGTGCGCCGGGCCTGATCGAGGATGCGAAGGAGGTGCTGCTCAAGCTCTTCGACGCCGACGCCGAATACTCCGCCGATACCCTCGAAGGCATCTACGACGACCTGAAGAAGGTCAGCGTGCAGGTGTTGGCCGGCGACGTGACCGATGCCCGCGCCGGCGAGGTGCTGGCCGCCATCGCGCGCCAGGAGGACCTGAACGGCCGCATCCGCCGCAACGTGATGGACACGCGCCGCGCCGTGAGCTTCATGATGCGCAGCAAGATGCTCAACGCCGAGCAGTTCGAGGAGGCGCGCCAGATCCTGCGCGACATCGAATCGCTCGATAACCACACGGCGTTCCTGTTCGACAAGATCAACTTCCTGATGGACGCCACGGTCGGCTTCATCAACATCAACCAGAACAAGATCATCAAGATCTTCTCGGTGGCCAGCGTCGCCCTGCTGCCGCCGACGCTGATCGCCAGCGTCTACGGAATGAACTTCAAGTTCATGCCCGAGCTGGACTGGTCGCTGGGCTATCCCTACGCGCTGGCGCTGATGGTGGCCAGCGCCCTGGGCCCCATGTGGTACTTCCGAAAGCGCGGCTGGTTGAAGTGACCCCCCCTGAGCCGCTGCGCGGCTTCCCCCCAGGGGGACGACGCCAGTGGCCCGGCGGAGCCGGTTCCACGGCGTCTGCTGGCTTGAAGGCACGCTCGCTGCTGAGAAGCGTCGGTCTAGCGTCGAATCGACCCCCAGCGCAACCAACCCTAGGGCGTTTAGCTATGAATTTCATAGTGCATCAAGAGCCCTGAGCCGCTGCGCGGCTTCCCCCCAGGGGGACGACGCCAGTGGCCCGGCGGAGCCGGTTCCACGGCGTCTGCTGGCTTGAAGGCAGGCGCGCTGCCGAGAAGCGGCGGTCTAGCGTCGAATCGACCCCCAGCGCAATCAGTACTATGGCATTCTGCTATTTATTTCGTAGCAATCGAATGCCAGGAGCACGCCGCGCGGCGTCTGCGGGCCCTCAAGCACGCGCCCTGCTCCAAGTGCCCATTGAGAGCCAAACGACCCTCCAGCACAATGGTCACTAGGGCATGTAGCTATTATTTTTATAGCATCCTGAGAAACCGCCCGATGATGCCATCGGCATACTGGCTGGCCACGGCCTGCACGAAGCGGGGGAAGTCCACGTGCGCGGCGTCGTCCGCGCGGTCGGAGACCGTGCGCACGGCGGCGAAGGGCACGCCGTAGTCGCTGCAGACCTGGGCCACGGCGGCGCCCTCCATCTCCACCGCCAGCACCGCATGGCCGGCGGCGGTGAACGCGTCGCGCAGCGCCTGCGATTCCTGCACGGTCGACACGAAGCGGTCGCCGCTTGCGATCAGGCCCCGGTGCACGCGCGGCGCGCGCAGGGGCGGGGGCAGTCCGGCGCCGTCCAGCAGCGCGGCCGCGCCGCCGGCCAGGCATTCGCCGGCGGCATCGGCCAGCCGGCCAGCCAGCGCGTCATCGCACGGCAGCCGGGTGCGGCCGTAGCCGGGCAGCTCCCAGCGGGGAAACAGGGGCGAGGCGTCCATGTCGTGCTGCAGGAAGTCGTGCGCCACGACGACGTCGCCCACCTGCACGTCCGCGCCCAGGCCGCCGGCCACACCGGTGAACACCACGCGTGCCGCGCCGAAGCGCTCGATCAGCGCGGTGGCGGTGGTGGCTGCCGCGACCTTGCCGATGCCCGAGAGCGCCAGCACGACCTCGCACCCGTGCAGGCTGCCGCTCCAGAACGTGCGGCCGGCATGCAGGGTGCGGCGCCCCCGGGAGAGCGCGTCGATGAGGCCCTGCTGCTCTTCGGCCAGGGCGCTGAGGATGGCGGTCGTCACGGCCGCAACGCCCCCAGCGGTTGTGCCCGCGCCGGGGTGGCCCGGGGCCAGGACGGGACGGGCCGCACTAGCGCTTGTCGCGCAGCTCGCGGCGCAGGATCTTGCCCACCGGGGTCTTGGGCAGCGATTCGCGGAACTCGATCACGCGGGGCTGCTTGTAGCCGGTGAGGTTGGCCTTGCAGAACTCGCGCACCTGCGCCTCGGTGAGGTCGGTGCCGCGCTTGACGATGACCAGCTTGACGGCTTCGCCCGTCTTCTCGTCGGGCACGCCCACCACCGCGCATTCGAGCACGCCGGGCAGCGTGGCCACCACGTCCTCGACCTCGTTCGGGTAGACGTTGAAGCCGCTCACCAGCACCATGTCCTTCTTGCGGTCCACGATCTTGAAGTAGCCGCGCTCATCGATCACGCCGATGTCGCCGGACTTGAAGTAGCCGTCGTCCGTCATGACCTTGGCGGTCTCGTCGGGCCGCTGCCAGTAGCCGGCCATGACCTGCGGGCCCTTGATGGCGATCTCGCCGCGCGCGCCCGGCTCGGTCACGTCGCGGCCATCGTCGTCGATGAGCTTCATGTAGGTGCTGGAGATCGGCACGCCGATGGTGCCGGTGAACGCCTTTTCCGTGGCCGGATTGCAGGCGACCGTGGGGCTGGTCTCCGACAGGCCGTAGCCTTCGCAGATGGGGCAACCGGTCTTTTCCAGCCAGAGCTTGGCCACCGCGCCCTGCACGGCCATGCCGCCGCCCACCGACACCTTGAGGTTCTTCCAGTTCACGGTGTTGAAATCGGGGTGGTGGGCCAGACCGTTGAACAGTGTGTTCACGGCCGGGAAGCTGTGGAAGGTGTGCCGCGAAAGCTCCTTGAGCACCGCCGCCAGGTCGCGGGGGTTGGGCAGCAGGATGTTCTTGGCGCCCGTGCGCATGCTCATCATCATGTTCACCGTGAAGGCGAAGATGTGATAGAGCGGCAGCGCGCACACGGTGGTGGGCTGCTCGTTGGCCGGCACGGTCTGCATCACGGGCAGGTTCCAGGCTTCGGCCTGCAGCACGTTGGCGATGATGTTGCGGTGCAGGAGCACGGCGCCCTTGCTCACGCCCGTGGTGCCGCCCGTGTACTGCAGCAGGGCCACGTCGTCGGGGCGCAGGTCGGGAACCTTGAGCGTGCCGCGCGCGCCCTGCGACAGCGCGTCGTTGAAGCGCACCGCGCCGGGCAGGTTGAACGGCGGCACGAGCTTCTTCACGCTGCGCACCACGTAATTGACGATCAAACCCTTGGGGAAGCCCAGTCGGTCGCCCATGGCGCACAGCACGACGTGCTTGACCTGCGTGGCGCCGATGCACGCCTGCAGCGTGGCGGCGAAGTTCTCGATGATGACGATGGCCTTGGCGCCCGAGTCCTTGAGCTGGTGCTCCAGCTCGCGCGGGGTGTACAGCGGGTTCACGTTCACCACCACGAAGCCCGCGCGCAGGATGGCGGCCACGGCCACGGGGTACTGCGGCACGTTGGGCATCATCACCGCGACGCGGTCGCCCTTGGCCAGCCCCAGGCCCTGGAGATAGGCCGCAATGTGGCGGCTTTGCACGTCCGTCTCGCCGAAGCTCACATCCTTGCCCATGTAGCTGTAGGCCACGCGGTCGGCGTATTTGCCGAAGCCCTCTTCCATCAGGGCGATGAGCGAGGGGTACTGCGCCGGGTCGATGTCGGCCGGCACCCCGGGTGGGTAGGCGGCAAGCCACGGGCGGTCATTCATGCTGTGTGTCTCCAAACCTGCTGTTACAAAAAGGAGCCCGCATTGTCGTCGCGGGCGAAGGCGCCAGGGGCCTGTAGTTTCCCTAAACCGTGCTGCCCCTGCCGCAGCGGCCGCCAGCGGGCGGCGCCGGAGGGCGCGCGGGCCTATTCGATGGCCTTGCCGATGTCCTCCACGACCTTCTTGGCGTCGCCGAAGACCATCATGGTCTTGTCCATGTAGAACAGTTCGTTGTCCAGGCCGGCATAGCCCGCCGCCATGGAGCGCTTGTTCACGATCACGGTCTTGGCCTTGTAGGCCTCCAGGATGGGCATGCCGTAGATGGGGCTGCCCTTGGTGTGCGCGGCGGGGTTCACCACGTCGTTGGCGCCGAGGATGATCGCCACGTCCACCTGTCCGAATTCGCCGTTGATGTCTTCCATCTCGAACACCTGGTCGTAGGGCACCTCAGCCTCGGCGAGCAGCACGTTCATGTGGCCGGGCATGCGCCCGGCCACCGGGTGGATGGCGTATTTGACGGTGATGCCCTTCTCGGCCAGCTTGGCGGCCAGCTCCTTGACCGCATGCTGGGCGCGCGCCACGGCCAGGCCGTAGCCGGGCACGATCACCACGGTCTCGGCGTTGCCCAGCACGAAGGCGGCGTCGTCGGCGCTGCCGCTCTTGACGCTGCGCTGCGCCTGCGCGCCGCCGGCCGAAGCCGCCGCCGCATCGCCGCCGAACCCACCCAGGATCACGTTGAAGAACGAGCGGTTCATCGCCTTGCACATGATGTAGGACAGGATGGCGCCCGAGCTGCCCACCAGCGATCCGGCGATGATGAGCATGCTGTTGTTCAGGCTGAAGCCGATGCCCGCCGCCGCCCAGCCCGAGTAGCTGTTGAGCATCGAGACTACCACCGGCATGTCCGCGCCGCCGATGGGAATGATGATGAGCACGCCCATCACGAACGCCAGCGCCAGCATGGCGAAGAAGGCGGTCCAGCTCTCGGTGGCCATGTAGACCAGCCCGAGCCCGATGGTCGCCAGGCCCAGCACGAGGTTGAGCAGGTGCTGGCCCTTGAACTGCACCGGCGCGCCCTGGAACCAGCGGAACTTGTATTTGCCCGACAGCTTGCCGAAGGCGATCACCGAGCCGCTGAAGGTGATGGCGCCGATGGCCGCGCCCAGGAACAGCTCCAGCCGGTTGCCGAACGGGATCGGCAGCCGCGCGAAGCCTTCCACCAGCACGGTGCCCTGGGGTGTGGCGGCGCTGGCCAGGGCCGGAACGGGGGGCGGCACGATGCCGAAGGCCCAGGGCTCGGCCACCGCGGCAACGGCGATGAACACGGCCGCCAGGCCGATCATGCTGTGCATGAAGGCGACCAGTTCGGGCATCTTGGTCATCTCCACCCGCTGGGCCATCACCGTGCCGGCAGCGCCCCCGACGAGCAACCCGAGCAGCACCCAGGCCAGGCCCATGGGCGCGCCGCGCGTGACGCTCCAGATCAACGCGGCGGTGGTGAGCACGGCGATCGCCATGCCGGCCATGCCGAACAGGTTGCCCCGGATCGAGGTGGTGGGATGCGAGAGCCCCTTGAGCGCCTGGATGAAGCAGACGCTGGCCACCAGGTACAGCAGTGTGACGAGGTTCATTCTCATGGCGCGGCCTTGTCGGAAGCGGCGCCGGCGGCAGCGGAGGCCGCGGGCTTGCGCTCCTTCTTGCGGAACATCTCCAGCATGCGCCGCGTGACGAGGAAGCCCCCGAACACGTTCACCGCGGCCAGCGCCACTGCGAGCACGCCCATGGTCTTGCCCAGGGTGGTCTCGGTGAGGGCCGCGGCCAGCATGGCGCCGACGATCACGATGGCCGAGATCGCATTCGTCACCGCCATCAGCGGCGTGTGCAGCGCCGGGGTCACGGTCCACACCACGTGGTAGCCGACATAGATGGCCAGCACGAAGATGATCAGGTTGATCAGCGTGGGAGAAACGGCATCCATGGCAGCACTCCTTGAAGGTGAAGGGGCGAACGGGGCGAAGGAACGGACGACTGGCGGAACGGCGGAACGACGGAATGGCTACTGCGGCGGGGCGACCGGGAACGGCGGCACGATCAGCCGGCCGTCCATCATCGCGGTGCTCAACCGCGCGGCCTGCGCCATCTTGTCGCCCCACTCCAGCGCGGGGCGGCCGGCGCGCAGGAAGGCCTCGTTGTCGCGCGTGGGCGGGCGCAGCAGGCGCTGATCGACCAGTGCATCGATGGTGACGATGGCGCCGCCGTTGGTGGCATAGCGGAAGAACACGTGCGAGTACGGCTTGGCGGGCGCCGCCTGGTTCATGGACAGCCACTGCGCCACGGCGGGGCGGTTCTTGGCCAGGTAGTCCTCGGTATCGGCGCGGCGCTTGTAGCGCAGGCAGTCGATGCGCGCGGGGCTGCCCTGGGCCTTGTCCTCGACGAACACGCCCTGCTGCTGGGGGCACGGGGCCGTCCACAGCGTGGTGTCGCGCGGGTAGTTGGTGCTGTTGGTCTGCACCAGCAGCACGGCCAGCAGCGGCCGGTCCTTGCCCGGACCGCGCAGGCCCATGGCGGTCATCTGCGTGGGCAGGTCGGCGGAGGTGTCGTCGGGCAGCACGTCGATCACCTCGTCGCGGCGGCCGAGCACCTCCCAGTCGCCCGGCGGCAGTTCCAGCTGCGCACGGCCCACGTGCGGCAGCGCGGGCTGCACGGGCGCGCAGGCGGCCAGGGTGAGCAGCGAGGCGATGGCGAGCAGCGGGCCGCCAAGGCGGGGGGACAGGGGGAGCAGGGATGAAAGCCGGGTCTTCACAGGAATGCTTGTCTTGTCATGCGCGGGTGACCGCGCCTTCATGGGCCACGAGGCAGGCGGCGACGATGTCGTCTTGCCGGTCCACGTGCAGGGCCCCTTCGGGGTGGATGATGAGCTTGAGGAAATCGAGCACGTTGCGCGCGTAGAGTGCCGAGGCATCGGCCGCCACCAGCGCGGGCAGGTTGGTTTCGCCGACCAGCGTCACGCCATGGCGCACCACGGTCTGGCCGGCTTCGGTCAGCGGGCAGTTGCCGCCCTGGGGAGCGGCGATGTCGACGATCACCGAGCCCGGCTTCATGGACTGCACCATCGCCTCGGTCACCAGCACCGGTGCGGGCCGGCCGGGAATGAGGGCGGTGGTGATGACCACGTCGGCCTGGGCCACGCGCTTGGCCACCTCCACCTTCTGGCGTTCCAGCCAGCTGGCCGGCATGGCGCGCGCATAGCCGCCGGAGCCCTGGGCGGCCTCTTTCTCTTCGTCGGTTTCGAAGGGCACGTCGATGAACTTCGCGCCCAGCGATTCGACCTGGTCCTTGACCGAGGGCCGCAAGTCGGAGGCTTCGATCACCGCGCCCAGCCGCTTGGCCGTGGCGATGGCCTGCAGGCCGGCCACGCCCACGCCCAGCACCACCACGCGCGCGGCCTTCACCGTGCCGGCGGCGGTCATGAGCATGGGGAAGAAGCGCTGGTAACGGTCGGCCGCGATCATCACGGCCTTGTAGCCGGCGATGTTGGCCTGGGAAGACAGCACGTCCATGCTCTGGGCGCGCGTGGTGCGGGGCGCGGCCTCCAGCGCATAGGCGGTGACGCCCGCCTGCGCCAGCCGCTGCAGGCCGGCCGCATCGAAGGGGTTGAGCATGCCGACCAGCGTGGCGCCGGGGCGCAGCAGGGGCGTTTCGGATTCGGTGGGGCAGCGGACCTTGAGCACGAGGTCGGCGCCCCAGGCGCTGGCGGCGTCCACGATCTCGGCGCCGGCCGCGGCATAGGCGGCATCCGGCACGCTGGCGGCCACGCCGGCACCCGCCTGGATGCGCACCGCATGGCCCTGGGCCTTGAGCTTCTTGACCGTCTCCGGGGTCGCGGCGACCCGGGTTTCTCCAACCATGGACTCGGCTGGTACACCTATCTGCATGTTGTCTGTCTCCCGGCTGGCGTGTGCTCGGCGATCTCCGCTCACTGGGCCCGAGCTTACCCGATGCGCTCCGCGGCATCGGCACGCCCCCATGACGAAGGCCCGGCGCACGCGAATGCGCCGGGCCTTGGCGTGCGGGGGCGCCAGCGCCCCCGCGCGGCGCAGGGGGTCAGTTCACCACCTGGGCCAGCGCGCCCGCGGCGTACTGGCCGGCCACGACCTGCAGGCTGTGGCCCTTGATCTTGGGTGCCTGGCCTTCGCAGCCGAACTCGATGTAGCGCTGCTTGCAGATGGCCTTGGCGGCCTCGCGCGCGGGCTTGAGCCATTCGCGGGCGTCGAACTTTTCGGGGTTCTCGGCCAGAAACTTGCGCACGGCGCCCGTCATGGCCAGGCGGATGTCGGTGTCGATGTTGATCTTGCGCACGCCGATCTGGATGGCCTTCTGGATTTCCTCGACGGGCACGCCATAGGTTTCCTTCATGTTGCCGCCGTACTGGCGAATGATCTCCAGCAACTCCTGCGGCACGCTGGAGCTGCCATGCATGACCAGGTGGGTGTTGGGGATGCGGCGGTGGATTTCCTGGATGCGGTCGATGGCCAGGATGTCGCCCGTGGGCTTGCGCGTGAACTTGTAGGCGCCGTGGCTGGTGCCGATGGCGATGGCCAGCGCGTCGAGCTGCGTGCGCTTGACGAAGTCGGCGGCCTGCTCGGGGTCGGTCAGCAGTTGCTCGCGCGTCATGGTGGCGTCGGTGCCGTGGCCGTCTTCCTTGTCGCCTTTCATGGTCTCCAGCGAGCCCAGGCAGCCCAGTTCGCCCTCGACCGTGACGCCGACCTTGTGCGCCATGTCCACGACCTTGCGCGTCACGTCCACGTTGTATTCGTAGCTGGCGATGGTCTTGCCGTCGGCCTCGAGCGAGCCGTCCATCATCACGGACGAAAAGCCCAGGTCGATCGCGCCCTGGCACACGGCGGGGTTTTGGCCGTGGTCCTGGTGCATGACCAGGGGAATGTGGGGGTAGGCCTCGACGGCGGCCTGGATCAGGTGCTTGATGAAGGCTTCGCCGGCGTACTTGCGGGCGCCGGCGCTGGCCTGCAGGATGACCGGGGCGCCCGTCTCGTCGGCGGCGGCCATGACGGCCTGGACCTGTTCCAGGTTGTTCACGTTGAAGGCGGGAATGCCGTAGCGGTTTTCGGCGGCATGGTCGAGCAGTTCGCGCATCGAGACGAGAGGCATGGGATGGGTCCGTTCAATGGTGGGCAGTGGGGAAGGCACGCAGGCCCTGAAGGGCCGTCGGCCGCGGTGGTAACCGCTTCGTAACCGGCGATTTTATCCGGTCGGCCCCGCCGGGGAATTCATGAATTCCAGACGGTAGCAGGTGGTGAATGGCGGCGGCACGGCGCCCGGGCCGAAGCGCGCGCCGTGCGCCTCCGCCACGCGCGCGACAATCTCGTGTCCCAGGTGCAGGCTGTCCACCGGTGCGGGCGCAGCGCCCTGGGCA
Organism: Acidovorax sp. SUPP1855; assembly: GCF_030158955.1. Lineage (NCBI taxonomy): Bacteria > Pseudomonadati > Pseudomonadota > Betaproteobacteria > Burkholderiales > Comamonadaceae > Acidovorax > Acidovorax sp. SUPP1855. The sequence continues at coordinate 53,555 of NZ_BQXI01000002.1, forward strand.
TGGTGCCGGGCGCCGTCGTCCACCACCTGCAGCCAGGGGCCGCCGTGCTCGGCCTGCCCCAGCTGCACCTCGATGCGGGTGCCGTGCGGCGTGTGCTTGAGGGCGTTCTCCAGCAGGTTGCGCAGGGCGATCTCCAGCAGCACCGCGTTGCCGTGCCAGACCAAGGCGCCGGGCGCCGCGACGGCGATGCTGTCCTCGCGCGCCCAGGCCGCCTGGGCGTAGTCGGCGCTCACGCCGCGCGCCAGTTCGGCCAGATCGACGGGCGCGGCCGCCTCGTGCAGCTGGGTGCGGCTGGCGCGTGCCAGGGCGAGCAGCTGGTTGAGCACGTGCCCGGCGCGCAGCGCATCCTGCCCGATCCGGGCCAGCGCCTGGGCCTGCTCCTGCGCCGACAGCCCCCCGTCCAGCGCCCGCGCCTGCAGCACGATGGACGACAGCGGCGTGCGCAGCTCGTGCGCCACCTCGTTGGCCAGCCGCCGCTCGCGCGCCAGCGCCGCCTGCTGGCGGTCCAGCAGGGTGTTGATGGACACGACCATCGGGTCGAGTTCGCGCGGGGCGTTGCCGGCGTCCAGCCGCTCGGCCCGCACCACGTCCAGCCGGGCCACGGCGTCCGACAGCGAGTACAGCGGCCGCAGCCCGCGCCGCACCGCCAGGCCCAGCGCCAGCGCCACCACCGGCAGCAGCCACAGCCCGGGCTCGATGATCTGGCCGGCGATGTCGTCGGCCAGGTCGTCGCGCTCGTCCAGGTTGAGCAGCACCATGATCTTGCGTTCGTGGGCCGCATCCCACTGCGAGAACCCGCGCCAGGACACCGGCGGCTCGCCCAGCTCCAGGTCGGCGAAGCCGTCCGGCAGGTCGAACGCCGGCAGCGGCGCGCTGCCCGTGCGCGACAGCAACTGGCCGTTCGCTCCCCACAACACCACGCTCAGCGATTGCTGGTAGTCATGCGCCTTGAGCCAGGGCGTGGGGGCGCGTCGCGTGGCCAGTGACGGCTCGACCCCGTCGGAGGCGCGCAAATTGAGCAGCAGCGCGGCGACGCTGGCCAGGTGCCCGTCGGTCAGTTCGTCGGCCTCGTGCACCCCGGTCTGGTAGCCCAGCCCGACGAAGGTGCCCCACACGACCACCAGCGCGCCCAACGTCCACAGCAGCAGGCGCCGCATGAGCGAGCCCCTGCGCACAGGTGGCACAGGTGGCACAGGTGGCACGGGCGCCGCGGCGATGTCGGCGGGCTCGGGGATCGGTGGGTCGGTCGGAAGGACGCGGCTCATGGCGTGTCCTCCAGCGGCATGAAGTAGCCCACGCCGCGCATGGTCTGGATGCGCCCGCTGCCGAGCTTGCGGCGCAGATGGTGGATGTGCACTTCCACCGCATTGCTCTCCACCGCGCTCTGCCAGCTGTAGAGGCTTTCCTCGATCTGCTGGCGCGACAGCACCCGGCCGCGCGACTCCAGCAGCACCAGCAGCACCGAAAACTCGCGTGGGGACATGTCCACCTGCTGTCCGGCGCGGCGTACCGTGCGCGCGGCGGGGTCCACCTCCAGATCGCCATGGCGGATGGTGGGCGATGCCCGGCCCGCAGCCCGGCGCAGCAGGGCGCGCAGGCGCGCTTCCAGCTCGTCCACGTCGAACGGCTTGGCCAGGTAGTCGTCGGCCCCTTCATCCAGGCCCGCGATGCGCTGGTGGACCTGGTCCCGGGCGGTGAGGATCAGCACCGGCAGGGCCGGATCGGGCAGCGCGGGCGCGCCCGGGGCACCGGGCGGGCTGTGGCGCAACCGGCGCAGCAGCTGGGCGCCATCGCCATCGGGCAGGCCCAGGTCCAGCAGCACGGCATCGAACCGCTCCATGCGCAGGGCGCTCCAGGCGGCCGCCACGCTGGAACACACGTCCACCGCATAGCCGCGCTGGTGCAGGTTGGTGCGCAGGCCGTCGGCAATGCCTGCATCGTCTTCGACCACGAGGATTCGCATGGGGGCGATTGTCACCGCGATGCGCGGCGTTCCATGACCCCAGCCGTCCGGACCCGTTAAGACGGCGTTAAGAGCGGCTGCCTATCGTCCGCCCCCATGCCGATTTCCGCCTCCCCCGGCGCCGCAACTGCCGCGCCCCGCTCCGCCCCTCCGCTTCAACCGCTGGCCTGGGCGCTGGCCATTCTGGTCGCACTCATGGCCTGGGACACCTCGGGCCTGGACCTCGATCTGGCCCGCCTGTTCGGCTCGGCCCATGGCTTTCCCTTGCGCGACCATTGGCTTTTCGTGCACGTCCTGCACGAAGGCGCGCGGCGGCTGGGCTGGGTGCTGGTGCTGGTGCTCGCTGTCGGCGTGTGGTGGCCGGTGGGCGTGCTGCGCCGGCTGGACCATGGCGAGCGGGTGCAGATGGCGATCAGCGCCCTGCTGTCGCTGGGGGTGATTGCGCTGCTCAAGCAGGGCAGCACCACCAGTTGCCCCTGGGATCTGTCGGAGTTCGGTGGCGTGGCGCGCTACGCCTCGCATTGGGCCCTGGGCGTGATGGACGGCGGCGGCGGCCACTGCTTTCCCGCAGGGCATGCCTCGGCCGGCTTCGCGTTCCTCGGTGGCTATTTCGCCCTGCGCCACAAGGCGCCACGCGCCGCGCGCTGGTGGCTGGCCGGCGCCCTGGCCGCCGGTGTCATCCTCGGACTGGCGCAGCAGGCACGCGGCGCCCACTTCACCAGCCACACGCTGTGGACCGGCTGGTTCTGCTGGATGACGGGCTGGCTGTGCGACCTCGGGGGACAGTGGATGCGCCGGCATTTCCCGGAACTGGACAGCCACCTGACCGCCGAAGCCGACGCCCATGCTGTCCATTGAACTGGCGCTGTTCACGGCCGTGAACGCCACGGCAGCGACCCCGGCCGGCATCGTGACCGCCGCGCGCTGGCTGTCGCAGGGGTTCCCCATCCTTGCAGGGCTGCTGGTGGCCGCGGGCCTGGCCTTTGGCAGCCCCCGGCTGCGCCAGGCCCTCATGCTGAGCCTGGTGGCCGTAGTAGTCGCCTGGTGCGCCGCGCACGGCATCCGCGCATGGTTTCCCATGCCCCGCCCGGGGCAGCTGGGCCTCGGCGTGCAGTGGATCGAGCACGGCGTCCGCGCGGGCTTTCCCAGCATGCATGCCACCGGCGCGTTCGCGCTGGCCCAGGGGTTGGCCCTGGGGCTGCACCGGCGCCACGCGCCCTGGCAATGGCTGGCCTTCGGACTGGCGGCGGCCGTGGCGTGGAGCCGTGTCTGCCTGGGCGTGCACTTTCCCGCGGACGTGCTGGCGGGCGCACTGACCGGCTGCGCGAGCGCCCTGTTCGCCAGGGCCCTGCTGCGGCACGCGCTCAGCTGGCGCGGCAGATCTTCAGCATATTGGTTCCGCCCGGCGCGCCCATCGGCTCGCCGCACGTGATCGCGTACAGGTCGCCCTGCTGCACGATGTTGCGGCTCTTGAGGTGGCCTTCGGCCTGTTCCAGCGCGGTGTCGCGGTCGGCGCTGGTGTCCATGAGCAGCGGGCGCACGTTGCGGTACATGGCCATCTTGCGCTGCGTGGCCACCTTGGGGGTGAGCGCGTAGATGGGAATGTGGATGCGGTGGCGGCTCATCCACAGCGCGGTGGAGCCGCTCTCCGTCATGGCCACAATGGCCTTGGCCCCCAGGTGGTGGGCCGTGAAGAGCGCGCCCATGGCGATGGACTGGTCGATGCGGCCCAGGGTCTGGCCGGTGAAGTCGGAATCGCGCTCGGGGTCTTCCGCCGCCTCGGCGGCGGCGCAGATCTTGGCCATCTCCTCGACCGTCTCCAGCGGGTATTTGCCCGCAGCGGTCTCGGCGCTCAGCATCACGGCGTCGGTGCCGTCCAGCACGGCGTTGGCCACGTCGCTCACCTCGGCGCGCGTGGGCACGGGATTGGTGATCATGCTTTCCATCATCTGCGTGGCGGTGATGACGACCTTGTCCATGTCGCGCGCCATGCGGATCATCTTCTTTTGCAGCGCCGGAACGGCCGCGTTGCCCACCTCCACGGCCAGGTCGCCCCGCGCCACCATGATGCCGTCGGACACGCGCAGGATCTCCTCCAGGCGCGGCACGGCCTCGGCCCGCTCGATCTTGGCGATCAGGCCCGGCTTGTGCCGGTACTCGGCTGCAGCCACATTGCACAGCTGGCGCGCCATTTCCATGTCGGTGGCGTTCTTGGGGAAACTCACGGCCACGTAGTCGGCCTGGAAGCTCATCGCGGTGCGGATGTCTTCCATGTCCTTGGCGGTGAGGGCCGGTGCGGTGAGGCCGCCTCCCTGCTTGTTGATGCCCTTGTTGTTGGACAGCTCGCCACCGATCTTGACGGTGGTGTGCACTTCCTCACCGCGCACGGCGTTCACCACCAGCACGATCAGGCCGTCGTTGAGCAGCAGCACGTCGCCGGCCTTCACATCGCGCGGCAGTTCCTTGTAATCGAGGCCCACGCCGTTGTCGTCGCCCGGAATGGTGCGCGACGCGTCGAGGATGAAGGACTGGCCCTGCTGCAGCTGCACGCGGCCTTCGGCGAACTTGCCCACGCGGATCTTGGGGCCCTGCAGGTCGGCCATGATGGCCACCTCGCGGCCCGCGCGCTGTGCGGCCTCGCGCACGGCGATGGCGCGATCGATGTGGTCCTGCGCCTTGCCGTGGCTGAAGTTCAGCCGCACCACATTGACCCCGGCACGGATCATCTGCTCCAGCAGTTGCGGGTCGCTGGAAGCGGGCCCGAGGGTGGCAACGATCTTGGTGGCGCGGCGGATCTGCATGGCGGTTCGGTCTCTCTGCATGGATGTAATCGGGTTTCAATTTTGCATGAAAAGAGGTTACATCACCTTCAGGCAGACCCCGACTGCGCGCCATGGCCAAAGCAGGTCTGCGCTGGCAGGGACTGCAGCGGGCACCCCGCTGCGGCACGGACCTGGGGGTCCGCCCACGATGCCCGAGCGGACCACCCACCCGGGCATCGAAGCCTCAGGCTTGTGCGTCGCCTTCTGGGTGGGGGCGGCGCCGGCGCAGTCCCTGCTGGGGCGCGCCGCCAGCGGCAAGGGCCTCGGCTTCGGCCTCCCGGCGGACCGCACGCACCGCGCCCTCTGCCTGCCAGCTTCCTCCGATGGCCGCGTACCCCAACCCCGCCAACATGCCGGCGAGGGAATTGCTCAACAAGTCCTGCTGACTTAGCGTCCCCCCGCGGTTCACATTCCCGAGGATGTTGAAGACGGCATTCCCCGCCGAGATGGCGGTGATGCGCGCAGGCGTCTGGTCCAGCAAACGGCCATAGTCCGTTCCCGTGACGCGAGGATTCCATTGCTGCACCGTACCGGACTGCAGCGCCTCCTGCTGGGTGACGGATATCCAGTCCGCGGTCTCCACCGCCCAGTTGATGGCGGCCTTGATGGCGGACACCCCTGCAATGTCGCCCCACGCATCGCTTCGGGCGCCACTGCTGCTGGCCCCATCCAGCAGCACGGCGCGGGCGGCAGCAGTATCCCCTCCCAGAATCGGAAGCTGGGACCACGCGTTGTTGCCCACGACGTTGGCCAGTCCATAGAACAGGCTGGCCGAGTTGAGGTGGCTGCCGCTCACGCCGCCGGACGTTTCCTCCTGCGTGCCGACCATGCTGAAGGACGCCTGAATGAAGTCGCGTGCGAAGGAATACGCAACGGTCTTGATGTCCCCTGCAAGCACATCGGTGGCCATGCCCACGTTGCCGGTGAGCGTGCCATGCAGCGACAGCCCGATTGAGGCCATGGACGCACCGATCTGCTCCAGCGTCACGATGCGCGACATGAGCTGCTGCGTCTGGCGCATTGACGCGCGCTGATGGTCCGAACATTCGGCCCATTGCTCCGCGGTCATCGCATGAAAACCCCGCGCGGCCGTGTCCGGATCGCGTGCCTCGCGCCGTTCCCGCATCACGGCCATGCCGATGTTGAGCAGCCCCACGCCCACCTGCATGCCCAGGACCATGTTGGGCGGTGTGGCGCGAAACGCGACCTTCATGGACTCCCCCATCATCTCGCGCAGAAAGGTGGGCACGAAGACCGAAGCCGCCTGGTGGATGCCATGGCCCAGTACCGCGCCCATGATGCGCTGGCTGGGCAGCATCGAACCCACGGCCTGCACGGTGGTGGACTCCGAGACCGCGGTGCGGGCCGCAGTGGCCGCCTCCCCGAGCCGGTGCAAGGCCGCCCCTCCGGTTTCCATCGCGCCGATGCCCAATTGCCGCAGCATCGCGTTCCAGCTCTGCGGCTCAGGCACCGCCGGCTCCTCGTGTTCCTGCAGCTCTGGCATATCGACCCGGCGACTGGCGCGCAGGAACCGGTCCAGCGGGATATCAACGAGCTCTTCCAGCGCCGGCAACTGGCCCATGGCCGAGAACGACGCATTGGCGTTTGAAACCTCGGTCATCGCCGTTCCCTCACCGAAACCACCGGCGTTCGGAGTAACGGGTTCGCTGCTAATCCAGCGACGGCTGCCTCCGGATAGGGGGGTATGGAAGGATTCGGAACGCGTAGGACTGGACAGCAGGGAGAACGAATCCCCTTCTTTAAGCGCCTGGCGCGGCGGCATCGTCTGCGGATGCGCATGGGACAGGCCTCGCCGGCCGGTCAGCGACTCGTGCTGAAGGCGTCCGGAAATGCTGGCGCCCGAGGAGCGGGCCTGGGGCATCTGAGGTTCAGGGGAAAGTGTGGGGCGGATCGGTGTGGTCGAACCGGACGCGTTCGTTTTATTGAGCATGGGTACGCTCCTTGTGGCCGCCGGAGGCTTCGGGTGCCGCGCAGGGAACGCCCGCCTGCACGGCATTGGCCAGCGCAGCCAGTTGCAGAATGTGCCGAGCGACGACCTCCGCCGAGGCGTTGCCCAGTGGACACCGGCACAGCAGTTGCGGCCCCGCGAAACCGCGGGCAAAAACGGCTCCAAGGCTGAGCATCAGCTGCGTGGATGCCTGCAGCGCGGCCACGCGCCGGGCCGGATCGTCCAGGCAGTCTGCGAGCAAGGGCGCTGTCATGATCAGCGCCTCCTCGTCCACGTCGGGCACCAAGGCAATGGTGCGGCTTTCCAGGGCGATGGTTCCGGTGCGCGAGGCATCCTTTGCCTGCTCCTGCGATGCGCCCAGGAACAAGGCCGTGTCCCTGACCAGCGCCAGAACGCGGGATGACGCTTCGAACTCCTGCACAGGGGCGGGTGGCTGCGGGCGGGGTGCGAGAACGGCGCTCATTGCACACCTCCTTTGCGCGGCGAGGCTGCGCCCAGTGCCAGCACCCCCTCCCGGGTGGCTTGGCACATGGCCAGCAAACCGCCAAGCTGCGCGGCAAGAAGCTGCTCGTTTTCCTGCTGCGTCTCCAGGCGGCGCACCAGCACGGCATCGCCGTTGTCTTCCATGCCATAGCCCCAGTCGGAGCTGAGCATCGACTGCCCGTTGGCGACCAGCAGCGCGTCGGTCCAGGTTTGCGCCGGAACATGCTCGGGCCGGGCCATCGTGGCAATGGCGGCCCATGGGCCATTGTCCCGATGGCTCAGGGGTGCCACGCGCAGCGTGAACGGCCCCACTTTCGCTTCGCCCGTTTCTCCAAAAATCCGGGCAGTGGCCTCGTCGGCCCCCAGTTGCAGGGCTGCGTCCCTGGCACAGGCCTTGCGCCGGGATGACAGTGCGGGGCCACGCACGGGTGGCTTCGGTTTTGCGTTTTTCATCGTCGTTCTTTCAACCGTTATCGCTTATATATTTCCGCGCGACATGCGGATTTGGTGCCCTTTACACCAGCCGGCAGTCGTCTCTGAAAATGTGCCGGCCGTTCCATCGTTGAATGTGCGAAGGCGCCACATGCCTCGACAAGCGAAGCGATTGGCCGGGTTGCGAAAAACAAAGTTGACAGGAACGCGCGACATTGAACCTTGGCAGGCGCGCCGGATCATGGCCCCCCGCCGAGCGGTCGATTCCATCAGGCCGCAAGGTGCATCGCGCAGCGTGGAATCCTTCCATTCAATGCACTAACGCAAATGAGAAATATTCTCATTTGTGTGACAATGTGCGCCGTGAGCCAGACAACCTGCAGGGACGACGGTGCCGCGATCGGCAGTGTTCAGACCGCGCGAGAGGGTATCCAGCAGACAACCCTTTTCGACGCACTCCATGGTTCACTGCCTGCACCTCCGGCCTGTTTCTCTTGCGCACGGCGCCCTGCGCTTCGCCCCCATTCCGCATGCCCTTCGCCCGCTGGCGGGTGCTGCGCTCCTGGCAGTCCTCGCCGCCCCTGCCGCGCCGGCGTGGGGACAGGGCTCCGGCACCGGCACCCCAGGCGCCGTGAGGACGGCACTGCTGCCGCAGGTGGACGTGGTGGACGAGGCCGAACGCAGTCCAGGCACCTCCACCGTCGTCAGCGGCGAGGCACTGGAGCAGGCTGGCAGCATGAAGGACGTGGTGCGCAACCAGCCGCTGGTCTCGGCCCCGGGCACCGCTGCGGGCACCACCCGCAATCGCAGCAGCTTCGACCGCTCCGGCACGACGGGCTACAACATCCGCGGGATCGAAGGCAACCGAGTGGGCATGGACGTGGACGGCGTGGAAATGCCCGACGCCACCACCCGCCCCTACGTGAGCCGCGTGGGCGCGAACACCTTCGGCATCGGGCGCGACTTCATCGACCCCGAGATGTTTTCCTCGGTCAACATCCTGTCCGGCACCACCTCCGCCAGGCGCTCCGCCGGCGGCATCGGGGGCGCCGTGAGCTTCAAGACCAAATCGGCGAGCGACTACCTGCGGGGCGACCGGACCTCGTACCTGGGCGCCAAGATCGGCTACGACTCGGCCGACCGAGCATGGAACGAGAGCTTCACCGGCGCCGCCCGCAGCGGCGACCTCGATGGCCTGATCGCCTATTCGCGCCGGGACGGCCACGCGGCGCGCAACCACAGCGACGTGGTGAACAGCTACCCCGACGACTGGCACTCGGACGCCCTGCTGCTCAAGGGCGGCCTGCGCGTGGACGGCAGCAATCGGCTGGAACTCTCGGCCGACCTGTACCGCCGCAAGAATGACACCTTCTTCCACGGGTGGAACACCACCAACACGGCCATCACCGAGCAGTCCCGCCAGGCCAGCGACACGGAGCGCAACACGCTGCAGCTGACCCACCAGTGGACGCCGCGCAATGCCTGGGTGGACCACGCGGACACCCGCCTGTACTTCCAGGACACGGGCACCACGGACGTGACCGACACCACCACGCTGGCCACCGGCGCCCTGGTGCGCAATCTTTCCGAGAACCAGACCCGCACCTGGGGGGCATCCACCACGGCGGACAAACGCATCGGCCGGCACCAGCTGAGCTTCGGCGCCAACGCCTCCACCCAGGACGTGGACCGCCCCTGGAACGTGGCGGGCTACATGAAGCCCCAGCCCGACACCACCACCCGGCGCCTGGGCGCCTTTCTCCAGGACGACATCGCCTTCGATGCGGGCGGCAAGCGGCTTGCCGTGATTCCCGCCCTGCGCGTGGACCGCATCGACATCCAGACCCGCAACCTCGGCAACTTCGTCTCCGGCGTGCTCACCGAGCAGGACGTGAGGCGCCTGTACGGCAATGCGCCCTCCACCACCCTCTGGAGCCCCAGCCTGGGCCTGACCTATGACCTCGCGCCGCGCTTTATCACCTATGCGCAGTACAAGCGCAGCGGCCGCGCGCCGTCGCCGGGCGAGATCTTCGGCTCGTGGAACATGGCCAGCAACTACGCCACGGGCAACCAGTACGCGCTGATCGGCAACCGCGACCTGAAGGAAGAGTCGAGCAACGCGTTCGAGGTGGGCGTCAAGGGATCGCCGGCCGACGGCGTGACGCTCAACAGCTCGGTCTTCTACACGCGCTACCGCGATTTCATCGCCTACACCCGCTACACGCGCGCCAGCGCGCCCAGCCTGTTCACGAACGTGCCTGCGCACATCGGCACCATCTACCAGGCCGAGAACCGCGACGAAGCCACCATCTACGGCCTCGAATTGAGCGCACGCCTGGAACACGGCCAGTGGAGCCCGGCGGCCCGCGGCCTGTACACCACCTGGGCGGTGGGCCTGAGCAAGGGCACGTCGCGGTCGCACTACGCCGGCGACAAGGATGTGGCGCTCGACTCCGTGCTGCCACGCAAGGCCATCGTCGGCGTGGGCTACGACGCACCCATGAAGCAATGGGGCGTGAACTTCACCGGCACCTTCGTGGCCGCCAAGCGGGCAGAGGCCACCAACCGCGACAGCTACACCAACGCGGGCGCGGCGCTCACCGACGCCACCACCCAGCTGTTCCGCGTGCCCGGCTATTCCGTGTTCGACCTGAGCGGCTACTGGCAGGTGAACAAGAGCGTGCGCCTGCAGGCCGGCATCTACAACCTGACCGACAAGCGCTACTGGGACTACGCCAGCGCCCGCAGCCTGCAGCCTTCGGTGGCGCGCGACCAGCGCGACATCGAACTGCTCACCCATGCCGGCCGCACGGTGGCGGTGTCGATGTCCGTCGCGTTCTGATCCGCCCGCGCCGGCCTCAGCCGGCCTTCTTTTTCCCCATTCCACAGGAGTCTTCCCATGCCACACCCACTGTCCCTCTTTTCCCACCGTCCTCGCGCCATCCGCCGGACCGGCATCGCCACCGCCGCCAGCGTGGCGGCACTGCTCGCGGCCTGCGCGGCCCCATCGGCCCCTGCCGGCGACGGCCCGGCGCGGCCGGCGGGCGGCCACGGCAATGCCGCCTTCATCGGTGGCTACGACGCCAATCAGGACGGCCAGGTCACCCGCGCCGAATACGACACGGTGCGCAAGCAGCGCTTCGCGGCTGCCGACACCAACCGGGACGGCTGGCTCAGCGAAGCCGAATACGTGGCCGAGTTCGAGGGGCGCCTGCAGCAGCAGTACGCCGCCCAGAAGCGCCCGCCCGACGCGGCCCACGCCGCGTCGATCCAGCAGGCCCATGTGCGCTTTGGCATCCTGGACAAGAACAAGGATGGCCGCCTGACCGAGGACGAAGAACTCGCCATCGCCGACCGGACCTTCAAAGGCGCGGACACCAACGGCGACGGCGTGGTCAATGCCGCCGACGCCAAGAAGCCTTGAGGCCGCCATCCATGCCTGCCATGCACACCGCCCCTTTCTTGCCGCGGCTGCGGCGCGCCGGCCTGGCGCTGGCCCTGGGCCTTTGCGGCCTGGCCCGCGCCCACACGCCCTACCTGCTGCCCGCAAGCTTCGACATCGAGCCCGGCTCCACCGTCAGCGTGGACGCCGGCTTCACCGAGAAGTTCTTCCTGCCTGACGTGGCGTTCGGCGACACGCGCTTTGCCATCACCACGCCCGATGGCGGCACGCTGCCGTTCGGCGATGTGCGCCAGTTCAAGACGCGCACCGTGGCCGAGCAGAAGCTGCCCGGCGCCCAGGGCACGTACCGGCTCAGCACCGGCCCGCGCCTGGGCGCGATCTTTCGCAGCTGGGAGCACGGCGGCAAGGTCGAGGTGGCACGCGACCCCGCCACGCCGATGCCGCCCGGCGCCAGGCTGCTGAGCCACTACCAGTCGCTATCCATCTCCGAGGCCTATGTGACCGCGGGGCCCCCCACGCGGGCCGCGCTGGCGGGCTCGGGCAAGGGGCTGGAGATCGTGCCCGCCACGCACCCGAGCGATCTGTTCGCCAACGAAGCCTTCGACTTCGCCGTGCAGTTCGACGGCCAGCCGCTGGCCGGGCAGAAAGTGGACCTCTACCGCTCGGCGATGGACCTCGCCAGCCAGCACAGCGCCGAGAGCCTGAAGACCGATGCGCAAGGCCGCATCCACTACGTGCCGCCACAGCCCGGCGTGTACCTGGCCCTGGTGCGCCACCGTGCGCCCGCGCCGCAAGGCGCGGCGGCCCCGATGTACGGCCACAACTACACGCTGACCTTCCGGGTGCTGGCCCCGTAGCGCGCGGTGAGGGGCGTCAGCCCCGCATCAACGCCTCGATCTCGTCCGCCTTCACCGGCACGCCGCGCGTGATCAGCTCGCAGCCGCCGTCGGTGACAATGGCGTCGTCCTCGATGCGGATGCCCAGATGATGGAAGGCCTCGGGCACGCCCGGGGCCGGGCGCACGTACAGGCCCGGCTCGATCGTCAGCACCATGCCGGGCCGCAGGATGCGGCTGGGGCGGTTGGCGATGGTCTCGCCCGAGAGCGGGTCCTTGCGCTCGCTGACCTGCCCGACCTCGGACGGCTCCACGTAGCTGCCGCAGTCGTGCACGTCCATGCCCAGCCAGTGGCCGGTGCGGTGCATGTAGAACTGGAAGTAGGCGCGGCTGTCGATCACGTCCTGCGCCGTGCCCACCGTGTTCCTGTCGAGCAGGCCCAGGTCCAGCATGCCCTGCGCCAGCACGGCCACCGTGGCGTCGTGCGGGTCGTTGAAGCGGGCGCCGGCCTTCGTCGCCGCGATGGCCGCGTCCTGGCTTGCCAGCACCAAGTCGTACAGCGCGCGCTGCGGCCCGGTGAAGCGGCCGTTGGCAGGAAAGGTGCGCGTGATGTCGCTGGCGTAGCCGTCGAGTTCGCAGCCCGCATCGATCAGCACCAGTTCGCCGTCGCGCACCGGGGCGGCGTCGGCGCGGTAGTGCAGCACGCAGGCATTGGCGCCGGCGGCGACGATGGAGTTGTAGGCCGGGCACTGGGAGCCGGCTTCGCGGAAGGCATGCAGCAGTTCGGCGTCCAGGTGGTACTCCCGCACGTCCTCGCCCGCGCGCAGCATGCACGCGCTGCGCTGCATGGCGCGGATGTGGGCCTGGGCGCTGATGGCCGAGGCGCGGCGCATGGTGTCCTGCTCGTGCGCGTCCTTCACCAGCCGCATTTCGTCGAGCAACGTGCACAGGTCGTCCTGCTGCGCCGGGCACAGCGCGCCGTAGCGCACCCGTGCGCGCACCTGGTTCAGCCAGCCCTCCACGCGCGCGGCCAGGCCCGTGTGGATGGCGAACGGGTACCAGACCCGGGTGCGGTTTTCGAGCAGGCGGGGCAGTTGCGACTCCAGCACGGCGGCCGAGTGCGCGGCGTCCACGCCCAGCGTGCCCACGGCGGCCTCGGGGCCCAGGCGGTAGCCGTCCCAGATCTCGCGCTCCAGGTCCTTGGGCTGGCAAAACAGCGTGCTCTGACCCTGCGCCGTGATCACCAGGCAGGCGCCCGGCTCGGTGAAGCCGGTGAGGTAGTAGAAGTAGCTGTCGTGCCGGTACAGGAAGTCGCTGTCGCGGTTGCGCGGGCGCTCCGGGGCGGTGGGCACGATGGCGATGCCGCCTTCGCCGAGCATCGAAGCAAGGCGGGCGCGGCGCTGGGCGTAGAGGGAGTTCTGTGGGCTCATGCAGGCATTCTCAGGGCATCGGCCGGGGGGCATTTGCAATTCCATCGGGCAAATTACATTTCGAATCACTGCAGGCGCGCGCCGGCCTGGCAGTGCCCGCAAAGCATTCGAGAATGGCGGGCTCCCCCTCTCTCTGGATCGCGCATGTCCGGTTTTGCCCCGCTGCAGTTCATTTTGACGACCTTCCTGCCGCTGCTGGGCCTGGGGCTGACGGTGGCCCTGCTGGGCTACGGCGCCTATGCCCTGTGAGTCGACGTGCCGCAAAAGCTGGTGCTGTCGCGCCGGGCCCTGCTGGTGCTGTGCGGCGTGGCGCTGCTGTGCAACGCATGGCTGGGGCTGCGCCTGTACCTGTCGCACAGCGAGCGGCAGGAATGGAAGGACGGCGCCGTGCACCGTGCCAGCCGCGAGCGCTTCGCGCTGGCGCAGGATTTCCAATACGGCGAGTTGCTGATCCCGGCCGGCAGCTTGGTCAACCGCCAGGACCCGTTCGACAAGGGCGAGCCTTCGCGCCCCGTGGCGCTGCATGGGCTGGAAGCGGTGCGGTTTTCGCAGCCGGTGCTGGTGGCCGGGGTTTGGGCCAGCGCGCTGCAGATCAACCCGCTGCGCGTGGAGCTGGCGCAGGACCAGCGCATCGGACCGCTCTACCGCTACGACGCGGCCAGCCAGGGCTGGATGTCCAACAAGCTGGTGCCCGCGCTGGCCTGCAAGAAAGGCCAGATGGCCGTGTTCCAGGTGCCGCACATTCCCTACGACGTGCCGGCAGAGGTGGGCAAGCCGCCACCGGACGGTCCCGCCGCGCGTTTTCTGCCCAGCCAATGGCTGTTCCGCAACTGCGAGGCGGCGCCGCCCATTGCCGTGCAGCCGGCAAACAGCGGCACCGCACCGGCCCAGTGATCGCAAAGCGCCGAAAAAGGCCGCCCCAAGGCCTCAGCGGTTGAGCTGCGCCAGCCGCTGCGGCGTGCCCACGTCGGTCCAGCGGCCGGTGTAGAGCGATGCGGTGACGCGGCCTGCGTCCATGGCCCGGCGCAGCAGCGGTGCCAGCGCGGCGCTGGTTCCCGTCGGATTGCCGGCAGGCACATCGCACCAGGGCGCGCCGAACAACTCCGCCCGCAGCAGCGCGAGGGTGCTGTAGGTGTAGCGCGGCGCGGTGCTGTCGGCCGGCAGGTTCAGCGCCAGTCCCGTGTCCGACCGACCGAAGTCCCCGCGCGGGTGGTGCTCCGGGTTGGGCACCAGCCACAGGTGGGCCAGCGCGGTGCTGGCGGCAAAGCGCTGCGCGGCATCGGCCGCGAACACGAAATCGGGCGCGAACACGTCGCCTGCCGCCAGCCAGAAGACGGGCCCCAACTGCGGTAGCGCCCGTGCGATGCCGCCGGCGGTCTCCAGTGCACCACCGAAGTCGCGGCCTTCGTGCGAGTATGAAATCGATAGCAGGTTGCCGGCGGATTCATTGCCCTGGAGGCCGAAACGACCCCCAAACCGCGCGCTGATCTGCTCGCCCAGCCACGCCGTGTTGATGACGGCGCGTGGCACGCCCGCGTGGACCAACGCACGCAGGTGCCACTCCAACAGCGGCACGCCCTGAGCCGCCAGCAGCGGCTTCGGGCACGCATCGGTCAACGGGCGCATGCGCTCGCCGCGGCCTGCGGCCAGCACCATGGCGGGAATCTGCGCGCCTCCCTGGACCGGCAATGGGGTCTGCACGGCCGCTGTCATGCTGCAACGCCCTGGGCCAGCGCGCCGCGCTGCAGCGCATGCCGCTGCGCCCGGGCCGGTTCGAACAAGGCCAGCAGCGCGGCCATCAGCGACTCGGCCTTGGCCGAATGGTCGCCGCCGAAATTGCACACGTACACATCCAGCGTGACCGCGCCCAGTTCGGGCCAGGTGTGCACGCACAGGTGCGACTCGGCCAGCAGCAGCGTGGCCGTCACGCCGCCCGGCCCCTGCGCGGTGGCCGGGAAGGTGTGGAACAGCTGGCCCACGGCCTGCAGCCCGGCCGCCTGCACGGCGCCGGCGCAGGCGCGGCCCAGCGCGGCAGCATCGGTCAGCCAGTGCGGCGCGCAGCGGCATTGCTGGAGATCGGCGGTGAGGTGCAGGCCTTGCATGGGGCTGCACTGTAGTGCATCGGGGCCCGGGGACGGAGCCCCGGGAGCCGCCCCGGTAAAATGCCGGGTTTTCCCCCCACCGCCCCCTTCCGGAGCCGCCCCTGATGGCCAATTCTCAACAAATGGCGAATGCGATCCGCGCACTCGCAATGGATGCAGTTCAACAGGCCAATTCCGGCCACCCCGGCGCCCCGATGGGCATGGCCGACATGGCCGTCGCGCTGTGGGGCCGCCATCTGCGGCACAACCCCGCCAACCCGCACTGGCTGGACCGCGACCGCTTCGTGCTGTCCAACGGCCACGGCTCCATGCTGCTGTACGCGCTGCTGCACCTCACGGGCTACGACCTGCCCATCCAGGAGCTGAAGCACTTCCGCCAGTTGCACAGCAAGACGGCCGGCCACCCCGAATACGGCATCACGCCCGGTGTCGAGACGACCACCGGCCCCCTGGGCCAGGGCATCACCAACGCCGTGGGCTTCGCGCTGGCCGAGAAGCTGCTCGCCAAGGAATTCAACCGCGACGGCCATGCCGTGGTGGACCATCACACCTATGTCTTCCTGGGCGACGGCTGCCTGATGGAAGGCATCAGCCAGGAAGCGCTGTCGCTGGCCGGCGCCTGGAAACTCAACAAGCTGATCGCGCTGTATGACGACAACGGCATCAGCATCGACGGCCAGGTCGCCCCCTGGTTCGTGGACGACACCCCCGCCCGCCTGCGCGCCTGCGGCTGGAACGTGATCGGCCCCGTGGACGGCCACGACGTCGAGGCCGTGGCGGCCGCGGTGCAAAGCGCCAAGACCTCCACCGACAAGCCCACGCTCATCGTCTGCAAGACCGCCATCGGCAAGGGCTCGCCCAACCGAGCGAACACCTCCAAGGCCCACGGCGAGCCCCTGGGCGCCGACGAGATCACGCTTACGCGCAACGCCATCGGCTGGAGCCACGTGCCCTTCGAGATCCCGGCCGAGGTCTATGCCGACTGGAGCGCCAAGGACACCGGCGCCCAGGCTGAAGCCGAATGGCGGCAGCGCTTCGACGCCTATGCCGCCGCCTTCCCCGAACTGGCCGCCGAGTTCACCCGCCGCATGGCCGGCGACCTGCCCAAGCACTTCGCGCAGACCGCCGTGGACACCGTGGTCGGCATGCACACCAAGGGCGAGACCGTGGCCAGCCGCAAGGCCAGCCAGCTGACCCTGGAAGCCTTCACCGCGCAACTGCCCGAGCTGCTGGGCGGCAGCGCCGACCTGACCGGCTCCAACCTCACCAACACCAAGAGCACGCCGGCCCTGCGCTTCGACGAACACGGCGACGTGCAGCAGGTGGAAGTGAACGTGGGCGCCGAGACGGTGCGCGTCGGCGGGCGCCACATCAACTACGGCGTGCGCGAATTCGGCATGGCCGCGATCATGAACGGCATCGCCCTGCACGGCGGCTTCATCCCCTACGGCGGCACCTTCCTCACGTTCAGCGACTACAGCCGCAACGCCATCCGCATGGCCGCGCTGATGAAGCTGCGCGTGGTGCACGTGTTCACCCACGACTCCATCGGCCTGGGCGAAGACGGCCCGACCCACCAGTCGATCGAGCACGCCGCCAGCCTGCGCCTCATCCCGAACCTGGACGTGTGGCGCCCGGGCGATACGACCGAAACCGCCGTCGCATGGAGCGTGGCCCTGTCCAACCGCACCCAGCCCACGGCCCTGCTGCTGTCGCGCCAGAACATCGCCTATGCCCCCAAGCGCGACCTGGGCGACATCAGCCGCGGTGCGTACGTGCTGTCCGAGCCGGCCGACGTGGGCATCAAGAAGAAGGCCCAGGCCGTCATCATCGCCACGGGTTCGGAAGTGCAACTGGCGCTCAAGGCGCAGCAACTGCTGGCCACGCGCAAGATCGCCGTGCGCGTGGTGTCCATGCCCAGCACGACGACCTTCGACCGCGAAGACACCAAGTACAAGCAATCCGTGCTGCCCGCCGGCATCCCCCGCATCGCGGTGGAGATGGGCGTGACGGACGGCTGGTGGAAATACGGCTGCGCCGCCGTGGTCGGCATCGACACCTTCGGCGAATCGGCCCCGGCGCCGGTGCTGTTCAAGCACTTCGGCTTCACGGAAGAGAACGTGGCCGATACGGTGCAGGCGGTGCTCAAACGATAGTCATCGACCGGTACGGATTGACCCATCGTTTTTCAAGAACAGCGCATTTTTCGCTCATGTTTAATTGATTGAATGAATGACGTACAGCAAGCGAGCCAAGATATTCCTTTTCGGCGTCCTTGGCTTGATTGCTGCCTTTCTGCTGTTCTTGATTTTTGCCTGGTCTACTTTTGATGTTTCAGAGGCCGGCCGCCATTCAATGGCATACCAATTGGCGGCTCCCGGACATCTCCGCGATGTGGAGATCATTGGAGAATGCAGACCTCCAAAATATCGATGGAAGGGACGCGACGGAATGGGAGTGCCATTCAGCTCTTTGAATTACTGCAGTTCGGCGCCAACCACTGATATTTTCAAAATTTATCGCCAAGCATTTGCAAGCCATTCATGCAAGATTGAAACCTCGATACCCGAATCCAAATCAGGGAGTCTATTGATTTTATTTTGCGACAGCCAGAATTTCTCTTCAATTCAAATTTTTATTGCGGACAATTCGAAATGCAGTGACATAGTTATTAGCTTCATCGGAAATAATTAAATCGGGAGAGAAAATGGCGAATTTCCAGACGATATGGAACAACCATCCTGGCGTAACGAGAGAAAAGCCACTGCTTAACGTGGCGACGTATGAAAATCAGTGTGCTGTGAATGTAGCCGCTGCGCTGATGCGTTCTGGATACGATCTCAGTACATTCAGAGGCACAAGGTCTTGGCAAAAAGATGCCGTCAAATACCCATTGCGAGCAGAAGAGTTAGTTTCATGGCTCGATACGGCTGCATCCAAGTTACCTAGCAGAGCCATCAGGTTCACAGGCAAGCAGATTGCCGACAAGCAGACAGGGCAGGATGTTTTCAAGATTCTCAATGGCAAAACGGGCATCCTCTTTTTCAAAAACTATTGGGGACCTGGCCGGCAGGGAGATCATATCGACCTATGGAATGGCTCTAGGATGACGGCTCTTAGTTCCTGGGTTCGTGTCCAATTCGGCATTTCGCTAGATGGCTATTGGTCTGACTATTTGAAGGCAGAAGAGGCAATGTTCTGGAATATCCCATGAGGCATTTTTTATTTATTCTTTCAGGGACTATAGCTGCGGGCTTTTTGGCATATTGGGGCATGTTTCATGCGTTTGCCGCTTGGTATGGCCCCCGCTACATTAAAAATGATAACGACATAGGCGATCTCATCATTTTGTCGTTGGGAATATGTTGCCTGCTCTCCATTCTAGGAGGGTGGGCAGGACACCGAATTTATAAAAATCGACTTTAAAAACCGTCGTTTTCTATTCATTTACCGAAAATCCACCTATTTCTTGATGAGCGCAAAATACAACCATTCGCTTTTAAGCTCGCAAAGAGACCAAAGCAAAAAATTTCATAAACATCATTCATAAAGGGTAATTCCATGACAATCAAGATTGGCATCAATGGCTTCGGCCGCATCGGCCGCATGGTGTTCCGCGCCGCCGTGCAGAACTTCTCCGACATCGAAGTCGTCGGCATCAACGACCTGCTGGAGCCCGACTACCTGGCGTACATGCTCCAGTACGATTCGGTGCATGGCCGCTTCAAGGGCACCATCGCGGTGGAGGGGAACACCCTGGTCGTCAACGGCAAGAAGATCCGCCTCACGCAGGAACGCGACCCGGCGCAGCTCAAGTGGAACGAGGTCGGCGCCGATGTGGTGATCGAAGCCACGGGCCTGTTCCTGACCAAGGAAACGGCGCAAAAGCACATCGACGCGGGCGCGAAGAAGGTCATCCTGTCGGCACCGTCCAAGGACGACACGCCGATGTTCGTGCATGGCGTGAACTGCCATTCCTACGCCGGCCAGCCCATCATCTCCAACGCCTCGTGCACCACCAACTGCCTGGCCCCCGTGGCCAAGGTGCTGAACGACAAGTGGGGCATCAAGCGCGGCCTGATGACCACCGTGCACGCCGCCACCGCGACGCAAAAGACCGTGGACGGCCCGTCCAACAAGGACTGGCGCGGTGGCCGCGGCATCCTGGAAAACATCATCCCCAGCTCCACCGGCGCCGCCAAGGCCGTGGGCGTGGTGATCCCGGCGCTCAACAAGAAGCTCACCGGCATGTCGTTCCGCGTGCCCACCTCCGACGTGTCGGTGGTGGACCTGACCGTCGAGCTGGAAAAGCCCGCCACGTACGCCGAGATCTGCGCTGAAATGAAGTCGCAGTCGGAAGGCGCGCTCAAGGGCATCCTGGGCTACACCGAAGACAAGGTGGTGGCGACCGACTTCCGCGGCGAAAGCTGCACCAGCGTGTTCGATGCCGATGCCGGCATCGCCCTCGACGACACCTTCGTGAAGATCGTGTCCTGGTACGACAACGAATGGGGCTACTCCAACAAGTGCCTGGACATGGTGCGCGTGGTGTCTTCCCGCTGAGACAGCGCCCGCTTGCCGGACCATCGGAACGCGCCTTCGGGCGCGTTTTTCTTTGGGCAAGCGGTTTCGAGCCGACACCCGCCGCTTTGCCACCACCCATCGGCACGGACCTGGATCGCATCGGCAGGAACGCGCTCGCAACCGTTGCTTTCGGATGCATTGCTCACGTTTCGTCGGACATTGCCCACGCGGCCTGCTGCGATGGGCCTACGCCGGAGGGCAGGCCCAACCCGAACAATCGGAACCCTGTCGCCAGGGGCACCCGTCACCGGGACCCGCCCCGAAGCGCCATTCCATCCCTGTCCGGAGAAAAACACCATGCCGACCTTCACCTTGATCCGAACTGCCACTGCCGTGCTGGCGCTGGGCGCACTTGCCGCCTGCTCCTCCACCCCCAAGCCCACCGAGCAGATGGCCGTGAGCCGCACTGCCGTGGACCGCGCGACCACCGCGCCCAAGGTGGCCGCCAACGCCCCCGTGGAACTGCAGAGCGCCCGTGACAAGTGGACCCAGGCCCAGCAGGCCCTGGACAGCAAGGACTACACGCGCGCCCGCCGCCTGGCCGCCGAAGCGGAAGCCGACGCCCGCGTGGCCGAGACGAAAGCCGAAGCCACGGACAACGCCGCCACGCTGCAGCAAGTCAAGACCAGCATCCAGTCGCTGCAGGACGAAATCACCCGCCGCGCGCCACCCGTCCCTGGCGCCATGCCACCCCCACCCCCTCCTGCGCCCATGGCCGCCCCCATGCCTGCACCCATGCCCGGTGCCGTGCCTCCGGCCCGCTGAGGCGCCGGGCCTTCGGGCCCGCCTTCCTGACCGGCCGCCCACACCCACGCGCCACCGCGGCGCGGCCGCCCATCCCCCGATTTGAAGGACACCACCATGCAGTCATCCAACCTCCGCCGCACCTCCACCCTGGCCGCTGCCCTGCTCGCCGCCGGCCTGCTGGCCGCCTGCGCGTCGCCCGGCCCCCTGCCGGCCGTGGAGCAGGCCCGCTCCGCCGTGAACCGTGCCGCCACTGATCCGGCCGTGAACCAATATGCCCAGCTCGAACTGAAGGCCGCCACCGACACGCTGGCCCGCGCCGACCATGTGCTGCGCGACGAGAAGGACGAGTCCGAAGCCAACCACCTGGCCTACCTTGCCACGCAGCGCGCCGCCATCGCCACCAACACGGCCCAGGCCCGCCGGCTGGACGCCGAGATCAAGCAGGCCGGCAGCGAGACCGACCGCCTGCGTCTGGAAGCGCGCACCCGCGAGGCCGAAGCCTCGGCCCGCAATGCGCAGGTCGCCCAGGCCCGTGCCATGACGGCCGAGCAACTCGCCGCGCAGCAGCAGGCGCAAGCCCGGGCCGCGCAGGACCGCGTGCGCCAGCTCGAAGCGCAACTGCGCGAGATCGAAGGCCAGCAGACCGAGCGCGGCCTGCTGGTCACGCTGGGCGATGTGCTGTTCGCCTTCAACAAGGCCGACCTGTCGGCCCAGGCCGGTCCGCGCCTGGACAAGCTGGCCAACTTCCTCAAGCAGTTCCCCGAGCGCAAGCTGCTGATCGAGGGCTACACCGACAGCGTGGGCTCGGACAGCTACAACCAGGAACTGTCGGAGCGCCGCGCCCAGGCCGTGCGTGACGCGCTGGTGCAGCGCGGCGTGGACACCAGCCGCATCACGGCACGCGGCTACGGCAAGTCCTACCCCGTGGCCGAGAACGGCTCGCCCGAAGGCCGCGCCATGAACCGCCGCGTCGAGATCGTGATCGCCGACGCCCAGGGCAACCTCAAGGGCCGTTAAAGTCCAACGACCCGTGGGCGGGCCACCGCCCGCACCGACCGCCGCCGTTTCCCTGCATCTGCCGGGCACGGCGGCTTTCTTTCGTCTCCCACCCTTTCTGGATCCGATCCGCCATGCATCCTGACTTGCCCGATGCCGCACGCCATGTGCTGACCTTCTGGTTCGAGGACACCACGCCCCAGCAATGGTTCGCCAAGGACGCAGCGTTCGACGCTGCCATCCGCGACCGCTTCGCCCGCCTGCACCACGAGGCGGCGCAAGCCGAGCTGTGGGACTGGCGCGCCACGCCGCAGGGCCGGCTGGCGGAGGTGATCGTGCTGGACCAGTTCTCCCGCAACCTGCACCGCGACAGCGCCCAGGCGTTCGCGCACGACGGCATGGCCCTGGTGCTCGCGCAGGAGGCGGTGGCGGCCCAGGCCGACGGCGCCTTGCCGCCCGCGTGGCGCGCGTTTCTCTACATGCCTTACATGCACAGCGAGTCCGCTGCGGTGCAGGCGCGATCGGTCGCGCTGTTCACGCAGCTCGGCAATACCAACAACCTGGACTTCGCGGTGCGTCACCGGGACATCGTGGTGCGCTTCGGCCGCTTTCCGCACCGCAACGCCGTGCTGGGCCGCCCCTCGACTCCGCAGGAGACGGCCTTCCTGCAGGAGCCCGGCAGCGCGTTCTGAGGGGCTGCTGCCGAGCGCCCCTCAGCGCCCCTGCATTGCGGCGAAGCCCTTGGCGGCCTCCTGCACATCGGGCGGGAAGTCCGACATCTCCTGGATCTGCCGCACCTCGATGGTTTCGTTGCCCGACGCCGGGCAGCGCGAGGCCCACGCGATCGCCTCCTCCCGGGAGGCCACCTCGATGATCCAGAACCCGCCCAGCACCTCGGCCACGCCGGGAAACGGCCCGGGCTGCACCTTGGGGGTACCGCCTTCGAAGGTGATGCGCACGCCCGCCGACGGTGGGTGCAGGCCTTCCAGCGACCGCAGCACGCCGGCGGCCTGCAGGCTTTCGTTGTAGGCCATCATGGCCGCGACGGCATCGGCCTCAGGCACGGTGCCGGGCGCAGCGGATTCGTAGCCGTGGGGAGTCATCAAGAGCATGAATCGCATGGCAGGGCCTCCGGGGCAGGGGTCAGGACTCGGTGGGGGGAATGGCGCCGGGCTCCATGAACATGACCTCCCACAGGTGCCCGTCCGGATCCTCGAAGCCGTGCTGGTACATGAAGCCGTGGTCCTGCGCCGCGCGCGGCGCCTTGCCGCCGGCGGCGATCGCCTGGCGCACGATCTCGTCCACGGCCGCCCGGCTGTCGCGCGACAGGCAGATCAGCACCTCGGTGGCGCGGTGCGCGTCGCTCACGGGCTTGTCGGTGAAGGTCTGGAAGAACGGCTGGGTGAGCAGCATGACGAAGCTGTGCTCGCCCACGATCATGCAGGTGGCCTGGTCGCTGGTGAAGCGCGGGTCGAAGCGAAAACCCAGCGCGGTGAAGAACGCGACGGACCGGGGCAGGTCCTGGATGGGCAGGTTCACGAACATCTGGGTGGCCATGGACATCTCCAAAAAAAGGGCGGGGCTTGTGTACGCCGTTCACAAACCTTAGCAGACACAATGGACAGCGTCCACATCGACAAACCCGCATGACCGAACCCGCCTCGCAGGCCCCGAACCCGCCCCCCAAAGCCACGCCGCCGCGCCAGACCTACCGCCACGGGGACTTGCGCCGCGCCCTGCTGGACGCGGGCGTGGCGCTGGCGCGCGAGGGCGGCCCGCAGGCCGTGGTGCTGCGCGAGGCCACGCGCCGGGCGGGCGTGGCGCCCAACGCGGCCTACCGCCACTTCGCCAATCGCCAGGACCTGCTGGAGGCCGTGCGCGCCGTCGCGCTGGCCCGCGTGGCGCGGGCCATGGAAGCCGAGCTGGCCGCCATCCCCGCCGGCCTGGCGCTGCCGGATCAGGCCCGGCGCAGCCTGCGCGCGGTGGGCACCGGCTACCTGCGCTTCGCACGCGAAGAGACGGGTCTGTTCCATGCCGCCTTCGCCGCTTCGGGCGACATCGGCCCCGAAACGCCGCACCATGCCGACAAGGGCGGCGCGACCGGGCTCGACCCCTTCCAACTGCTGGGCGCCGCGCTGGACCGCATGGTGGCGGCCGGCGTGCTGCCTGCCGAGCGGCGGCCCGGGGCGGAGTTCCTGGCCTGGTCGGCGGTGCACGGCCTGGCCCTGCTGGTGATCGACGGCCCCCTGGGCCGCGCGGTGGGGCCGCAGATGGACCGCGTGGCCCAGCGGCTCCTGGACATGGTGGAAAAAGGCCTGTGATCGGCAGGCCTTTCCAGCCTGCAGGGTTCATGGTCCGACCGGCCTCCAGCGCATATGTTGCTAGGGCATAGTGCTATATTTTTAGTAGCACAGCAGATTTCCATTGCGGCCCGCCGCACATCACTGTAAATTCATACAGTTATTCTCGACGCCAAACTCGCCATCCTCGCCGACGCCGCCAAGTACGACGCCTCGTGCGCCTCCAGCGGCGCGGCGCCACGCAACTCCGTGGGCGGGCGCGGCATCGGCTCCACCGAGGGCTCGGGCATCTGCCACAGCTACGCGCCGGACGGGCGCTGCATCTCGCTGCTCAAGATCCTGCTCACCAACTTCTGCCTGTACGACTGCCTGTACTGCGTGAACCGCGTGAGCAGCAACGTGCAGCGCGCGCGGTTCACGGTGCAGGAGGTGGTGGACCTCACGCTTGACTTCTACCGGCGAAACTGCATCGAGGGGCTGTTCCTGTCCAGCGGCATCATCCAGAGCCCCGACTACACCATGGAGCTGGTGGTGGAGGTGGCCCGCGTGCTGCGCGAGGAGCACGACTTTCGCGGCTACATCCACCTCAAGACCATCCCCGATGCCTCACCCGAGTTGATGCAGCGCGCCGGCCGCTACGCCGACCGCCTGAGCATCAACGTGGAACTGCCCACGCCGCAGGGCCTGGCGGCGCTGGCGCCCGAGAAGGACGGCGCCGCCATCCGCCGCTCGATGGCGCGCATGGCCGGGCACATCGCCGATGCCCGGCAGGCCCGGCGCGAGCAGCAGGGCGCCGCGCAGGTCGTCTCGCTGCCCGGGCGCACGCGGCGGGCCGCCGCGCCGCATTTCGCCCCGGGGGGCCAGAGCACGCAGATGATCGTGGGCGCGGACGCGGCGGACGACCGCACCATCCTGGCCACGAGCGCGCAGCTGTACGGTGGCTTTCGCCTGCGGCGCGTGTACTACTCGGCCTTCAGCCCCATTCCGGACGCCTCGCGCGCGCTGCCGCTGGCCGCCCCGCCCATGGTGCGCGAGCACCGGCTGTACCAGGCCGACTGGCTGATGCGCTTTTACGGCTTCGCGCACGAGGAGATCGTGCCCGCGCGCCAGGGCGGCATGCTGTCGCTGGACATGGACCCCAAGCTCGCCTGGGCCATCGCGCACCCGGAGCGCTTCCCGGTCAACCTCAACACCGCCCCGCGCGAGATGCTGCTGCGCGTGCCCGGTCTGGGCGTGGGCTCGGTGGACCGGCTGCTGGCCTCGCGCCGGGTGCGGCGCGTGCGGCATGCCGACCTGTCGCGCCTGCGCGTGCCGCTCAAGAAGGTGCTGCCGTTCGTCGAGACGGTGGACCACCGGCCGGGGCGCCTGCTCGATTCGGTACACCTGCAGGCGTTCTTCGCCACGCCGGCACGGCCGGTCCCGCAGGCGGGCGCACCCGCCGCCCCCGCGCCGCCCGTGCAGGCCTCGCTGTTCGGCTGATGGGCGACGCCACCACCACAACCACCGGTGCGGTCACCACCGTGACTCTGGGCCACGCCACCGATTGGGCGGGCTTTCGCGCGGCGGCGCGCACGCTGCTGCAAGGCGGCCGCCCGCCGCAGCAGGTGCAATGGTTCACGGCCGCGGACGCGGCGGGCGACCTGTTCGCCGAGGGGTCCGGGGAGGCCGGCCCGGCGGCAGCGCACGATGCCGCGCGCGCGCCGGTCGCATCCTTTTCGCCCGATGCACCGCCGCCCGCCTCCCCACCGCGGGTGCCACGCGAGTTCCTGCAGCGGTGCGAGCGCGCGGTGCTGCACCGCGACCCCGGCCGCTTCGCGCTGATGTACCGGCTGCTGTGGCGGCTCGCGCACGAGCCGGGCCTGCGCCACGACCCGCTGGACCCCGACCGCCTGCGGCTGCAGCACCTGGACCGGGCCGTGAAGCGCGACATGCACAAGATGCGCGCCTTCGTGCGGTTCCGGCCCGTGCCCGAGCCCGACGGCGGCACGCTGCACATCGCCTGGTTCGAGCCGGACCACTGGATCACCGAGGCCAATGCGCCGTTCTTCGCACGCCGCTTCACCCAGATGCGCTGGGCCATCCTCACGCCGGACGCCAGCGTGCACTGGGACGGCCAGCGGCTGCACCGGGGCCCGGCGGCGCAGCGCAGCGACGCGCCGCCACCGGATGCGGGCGAGGCGCTGTGGCTCACCTACTACCGCAACATCTTCAACCCCGCGCGCCTGAAGCTGGACATGATGCGCAAGGAGATGCCCACGCGCTACTGGAAGAACCTGCCCGAGGCCACGCTGATCGGCGAACTCGCGCAGACGGCGCAGGCCCGCAGCACGCGCATGGTGGAGGCGCCCGGCACCGTGCCGCGCCGGCGCATCGCGGCAGGCCCCGGCCGCGCCGCCGCCAGGCCTGCAGAATAAAAAAAGCCCCGCGCAAGCGGGGCCGTGGCGGTTCGGTGCCCGGAGGGCCAGGGCCCGCACAGGCCCGGCGCTGCAGGGCCCTGCCGGACTCACTCGGTCGCGGTGCGGATGGTCTCGCGGCCGTGGCGGTCCTTGAGGCGGCCCAGGTCGGTGTCGAGGGCGCGGGCCGCCTTTTCGACCGCGCTGGTGAAGGCATCGGCCAGCTTGTCGGCGTCCGCGCTGGCGGCGACGGGCGGGCGGCCCGCCGCGCGGGCTTCCACCACGCAGCGCTTGTCGGCCGCGCCGGACTTGCCGGCATCCACATCGGACAGGAAGACCTCCACGCGGGTCAGGTGGTCGCGAAAGCGTGCAAGCCGGCTGTTGGTCTCGTCATGGATCCACTGGGCCAGCGATTCGCCGCCCTGGATGTAGTCGTCGGTGTGCACCTGTACTTGCATAGCGTTGCTCCTTTTTTCCAATGGCGCCCGGCAGGGGCCGGGCAAGACGAAAGGGCGGGACCGGCGCGTGGATGCCGCGTTCCGGCCACCACCCAGGGGCATCGTCGCACATTGCAGCGCCGGGCCACCGCAACGCGCGGCGCCGCGGGACTGTCGGGCGGGCGCCCACGGCGGGAGCGGCCGGTTCCTACAGCCGGTGCCGGGGGCGGGTGTTACAACGGTCGAATGCCTTTTGCCCTGACCTGCGGCGCATCCATTCGCCGCCGATTCTCCTTCGCGGACCGCTGAGCATGTCCACTTCCAAGCGCCTCAAGATCGGCCTGTCCGCCTGCTTCTCCCACGCGGATCCCGCACGCTCGCTGTTCACCAACAAGACGCTGCAGTACGTGGAGCAGTCGATCGCCCACTGGATCATGTCCGCCGGCGCGATGGTGGTGATGGTGCCCTGCCCCACCGGCGAGACCGCGCGCGGCGACGTCACCTTGGCGCACTACGCGGACTGGCTCGATGGCGTGGTGATGCACGGCGGGTCCGACGTGTGGCCCGGCACCTATGGCGAGGTCCCGCTCAAGGACGCCTGGCTGGGCGACCGCATCCGCGACCTGTATGACCTGGCGGTGGTCGAAGCCTTCGAGCAGGCCGGCAAGCCCATCTTCGGCGTGTGCCGGGGGCTGCAGCTGATCAACGTGGCCTTCGGCGGCACGCTCTACCAGGACATCGAAACCCAGCACCCCGGCGCCCAGCAGCACCGCAACGCGGTGACTTACGACCAACATTTCCACGAGGTGGAATTAGTGCCCGGTACCCGGCTGTCGCAGATGTATCCGAGCCAGCAGCGCGTGGTGGTCAACAGCATCCACCACCAGGGCATCAAGAACCTCGCGCCGGGCTTCGAGATCGAGGCCTGGAGCCATCCCGACGGCGTGCCGGAGGCGATCCGGCGGCGCCCGCAGCGCGGGCGCGGCTACATCGCCGCCACCCAGTGGCACCCGGAATTCTTCAAGCCCGGCTCGTCGCAGACCATGGACGACGCGCCCATCCTGGAGGACTTTCTGGCGGCCTGTTCGCGCTCCAAAGTGCGTCCGTTGCCGGGCCACAGCCCCTTCCAGATCCGGGATCGTGCCGCCCGACTGCTCCGGCAGGCCCTTTTGCTGCGCCGCTGAGAGGCGCGCGCTACCTCAACCGTAGCTATCAAAAACGATAGCAACCCCGCCAGACAGCGCAGTGCAGGGGCCTCTGTTTCGCGTTGCAATAATCAATGCGGGGCTTTCCGGCAAATTGTTTCCATTTGTTAACAATGCGAAGGCCTACCGTGTAAATGTGCAATAACTGTGTCCGGAGACAGTGCAGCTTGGAGAGCTGCAAGACGACGTAGACCACTGTCCCATCGAAATTTTCTTCCTGCAACGAATAGGGGAAAGCGATGCAAACGAGACCGTCAGCCGCAGGCGCAACGCCGCGCGGAACCCACACCGACCCGTCCCCCAGACTGCCGTTGCGCGCGATGCCTGCCGCGGTGGCCTTGTCCTGCCTGGCCCTCGTCGCCGGGCCCGGCACCGCGGCGGCGGACACCCTCACCGGCAACCTGCAGGCGACCATGCGCATCAGCACGGGCTGCGTCATCTCGGGCAGTTCGGGCGGGCAGTCCGGCGTGAGCTTCGGTACGCTGGACTTCGGCACCCAGCCCGCGACGTTCTCCGGCACCGTGAGCGCGGCCCCCACGGGCGGCGCCGGCGGGGCGGGCACCACGCAGATCCTGTGCTCGCCCGAGATCACCGTCATCAGCGTGACGGTGGGCGGCGGGCTGCATGCCGGCCAGGGCGCCGGGGTGGGCGTGGGCACGCGGGCGATGAACTCCGCGTCGGCCTACATTCCCTACGAGGTCTACCAGGACGCGAGCCACACCACGCCCTACCCGCTCAACACGCCGGTGGCGAATGTCGCCATTCCCACGGCGGGCGCGGCGTTCAATTTGCCCATCTACGGGCAGGTCAACAAGACCGGCAGCCAGTCGCTGCCCTTCGGGGCCTACACCGACACGCTCGGGGTCACGCTGACGTTCTGACAGCTCGGCGGCCGGCCACGCGCCCGGCCCGCCCGGAGGAAATCCATGATGCAAGCCATCGGACGGCATGGGCCCATGCACGCCCTGGAAACCCCTGCCCGCCGGTTCCGCAGACCGCACGCCACCCCGGCGGGCGTGCGCAAAGCCGCCTCGGTGGCGGTGCTCGCGGCGTTGCCGGCGTGGGTCGCCGTGCCCGCCGAGGCCGCCACGCCCATCGCCACCACGGCCACGATTCCGGTGAGCGCGACCGTAGCGCGCGGCTGCCAGATCTCGGGCAGCGCGCAGACCACCGGGCTGTCGTTCGGCTTGCTCGACTTCGGCGTGCATTCGCCCGTGCGCACCGGCACCCACAGCGTCATGGCCACGGGCGGTGCGGGCACGCAGGCCCAGGTGCTGTGCACGCCGGGCACCACGCTGCGGGTGACGGTTGGCAGCGGCCTGCACGCCAGCGGCGCGCAGCGCCGGCTCTCCAACGGCTCGCAGTTCATTCCCTACGCGCTCACGCTGGTGGCGGCCGGCGCGCCGGTCCTGCTGCCCAATGTGGCGGCGGACATGGCGCTGGGCGCCACGCCCACGGCGCTGCCCATCCAGGCCACCGCGACGTTCCCGGGCTCCGGGCTCAGCGCCGGCACCTACACCGACACCGTGCAGGTGACCCTGTCGTGGTGATGCGGCACCGCTTCCTCGCTCTGGCCCTGGCCCTGACCTGCTTCTGCGGCATCGGCCCGGGGAGCGCGCCGGCGCACGCGGCCACGCCGATCATGATCTGGCCCGTGGACCCGGTCATCGCCGGACCGCAGCGCGCGGTGGCGCTGTGGCTGGAAAACCGCGGCGCCGAGCCCGTGTCGATGCAGGTGCGGGTGTTCCAGTGGCGCCAGACCGACGGGCAGGACCGCTTCGAGGCGCAGCGCGAGGTGGTGGCCAGCCCGCCCATCAGCCAGATTCCGCCGGGCCAGCGCCAGATGGTGCGCCTGCTGTCCACGCAGCCGGTGCCGGCGCGCACCGAGCAGGCCTACCGCGTGCTGGTGGACGAACTGCCCGCCGCCACGCCCCCGCCGCCCCCGGACCCGCCCGCACCAACACCTCCCTCGGCCGGCGCATCGCGCACGCCGCAGGCGCTGCCCAGCGACGCGGCAGTGGCCGTGCGCCTGCAGATCCGCTATGCGATCCCGCTCTTCGTCTACGGGCCGGACACGCTGCCGCAGCGCCTGGCCGATGCGCGGTCGCTGGTCGACGGCACCGCAGTCGTCACGCCCGAGCTGTCGTGGGCCCTCACGGGCGCAGGCCGTGCCAGCCAGGTCGTGGTGCACAACCACGGCGCGTCGCACGCGCGCATCACCTCCGTCGCCTGGGCACGCGGCGGCAGCCCTGCGGCGCCGCCCAAGGACGTGCTGAACTACGTGCTGCCCCATGGCCAGATGCCGCTGGACCTGGCGCCGCCGCCCTCACCCGACCACGACCTGATGGTGACGGTCAACGGGCGCGAAGCCCAGCTGCCCCGTGCATCGCAATGAACCGCGCCCCTCTCCGCTGCGCACCCGCATCGCCCGGTGGGGGGTACTGGCGGCATGCCTGCCGCGCCTGCTCAGCGCCAGCGACTATCCGGTGCCGGACGCGCATGCCGGCGCCCCGGTCACCCTGTTCCTGGAGATCGTCGTCAACGGAAGGACCACCGGCGAGGTCGTCAAGGTGCAGCACAGCGGCCCCCATTACGAGATCGATGCGGAAACGCTGCGCGAGCTGTCCCTGCAGACCCCCGAGCCGGACGGCGCCCCCGTGGCCGTGGACACCCTGCCCGGCGTCTCGGCCCAGTACGACAGCCTGGGCCAGCGCCTGCTGCTGCAGGTGCCGCCCGAGTGGCTGCCGATGCAGGACCTGGCCGACCACAGCCGCACGCAGTTGCCGCTGGGCGGAGGCAGCGGCCTGCTGTTCAACTACGACGCCTACGCCATGACCACGCAGGGCCGCACCACCTCGTCGGTCTGGTCCGAGGCCCGGTACTTCGGCGAGCCCGGCGTGGTGTCCAGCACCGGCATCCTGCGCCGCGGCGCCACCGGCATGTCGACCGGCTACGTGCGCTACGACACGCAGTGGACCCGGCCCGAGACGCAGGAGGCCACGCAGACCGTGTACGGCGACGTCATCACCGGCTCGCTGCAGTGGAGCACGCCGGTGCGGATGGGCGGCGTGCAGTGGTCGCGCAACTTCAGCATCCGGCCCGACCTGGTGACCTATCCGCTGCCCGCCTTCTCGGGCCAGGCGGCCGTGCCCTCGGCGGTGGACGTGTTCATCAACGGCTTTCGCGCGGCCAACCGGGCCGTCGCGCCGGGCCCGTTCACGCTGGGCGAGCTGCCCACGGTGAACGGCTCGGGCACGGCCTCGGTGGTGACCACCGACGCGCAGGGGCGGCAGGTGCTGACCTCGGTGCCGTTCTACGTCAACACGCAGCTGCTGCGCCCGGGCTGGACCGACTACTCGCTGTCGCTGGGGGCGCTGCGACGCGCCTACGGCTTTCGCAGCCTGTCCTACGGCCGGCCGCTGGCCTCGGGCGTGTACCGCCAGGGCATCACCGAGGCGTTCACCCTGGAAACCCAGGCGCAGGCGGGCCGCGGGCTCGGCGTGGCCGGCGCGGGCGGGCTGCTGCGGCTGGGCCTGCTGGGGGTCGCCAATGCCTCCGTCACGCGGGGGCAGGCGCAGCGCGATCGCGGCGGCTGGCAAGTCGGCCTGGGCTACCAGTTCCAGAGCACGGGCGGCGGCATCTCCATGCAGCAGCTGCAGCGCACGCCCGGCTACGGCGATGCCAGCACCTACGCCGACGACGGCTTTCAACTGCCGCGCCGCACGCGGCAGCTCGATGCCAGCCTGAACGTAGCGCGCGGCTCGTTCAGCGTGGGCTGGGTGGACCTGCAAAGCCGAGAGGGCCAGCGCAGCCGGCTGGCCTACGCCGGCTACAGCACGCCGCTCGGGGACCGCAGCTACCTGTCGTTCACCGCCGGCCGCACCCTGGAGACGGGCCAGACGCAGATGCGCCTGCAGCTCACCTACGTGCTCGGGCCGCAGTCGAGCGCGCAGACCGCCG
Organism: Acidovorax sp. SUPP1855; assembly: GCF_030158955.1. Taxonomy (NCBI): domain Bacteria; kingdom Pseudomonadati; phylum Pseudomonadota; class Betaproteobacteria; order Burkholderiales; family Comamonadaceae; genus Acidovorax; species Acidovorax sp. SUPP1855. The sequence continues at coordinate 85,616 of NZ_BQXI01000002.1, forward strand.
TGGCCCGCTACGGCGACGGCACCACGCAGGCCCAGGCCAGCGTGCAGCGCACCGTGCCGTCGGACGGCGGCTTCGGCTGGAACCTGGGCCACACCGTGGGCGGCCAGGCGAACCGCTACAGCCAGGCCTCGGCGCTCTACCGCGGCGACAGCATGACGGTGCAGGGCGGCGCCTACGGCATGGCCGGCCACGGCACGCGCTTCGCGGGCGCGGCCGGATCGATCGGGCTGATGGACGGCTACGCCTTCGCCTCCAACCGCATCAGCGACGGCTTCGCGCTGGTGTCCACGGACGGCATGGCGGACGTGCCGGTGCTCTTCAACCACCAGCGGGTCGGCCGCACCAACGCCCGCGGCTACCTGCTCGTGCCGGAGGTGCCGGCCTACTACGAAGGCCGCTACGAGATCGACCCGCTGGCGCTGCCGGCGGACGTGCACACCCCCAGCCTGGAAAAGCGCGTGGCGGTGGCGCGCGGCACCGGCACCCTGGTGCGGTTGCCGGTGATGCGCGTGCGCACCGCCACCATCACGCTGGTGGACGGCCGGGGCGCGCCGCTGCCGGCCGGCACCGCCGTGGTCCACGAGCAGGGCAACGTGCCCACGGTGGTGGGCTGGGACGGCGTGGTGTACCTCACCGCGCTGCAGGCCCGCAACACGTTGGTGGCCCGCCTGCCGGACGGAGAGGTGTGCCGCGGCGCATTCAGCGAACAGGCCTACGCCAGCACGCGCGACTTGCGCGTGGTCTGCCGCACGGGCGACGCGCCGGCCGACGCCGGCCCGGAGATGCAATCGTGACCCCGTCCGGCCGTCGGCCCTCTTGCCTCGCCGGGGTGGCGCGGGCCGTGCGCCCCCTGCTCGCCCTGGCGGCGCTGGGGGCGGGCGCACCGGCCTTCGCCGCCGTCTGCAGCTATGCGGAAACCGGCGCCTCGCTGGGCACGGCGTCCTCGTTCGCCGTGCGCGACGGCAGCCTGACCACGCCGGGCAGCTTCTCCATCACCTGCGGCTCCGGGCTGCTGTCGCTGCTGTCCACCGACAGCGTGCTGCGGGCCACGCTCACCAGCGACAACGGCTTTTTGCTGCGCAACATCAGCGACAGCACCAAGGCCATCGGCTACCAGGCGGGCAACGGCAGCGGGCTCATCTATTCGTCGGGCCTGCTGGTGATCAACGCCACCGGGGCCAACATCCTGACCCTGCTGCCCAACCGCAAGGCCACCGTGCCGGTGCAGATCGCCACGCTGAACGCCAACGTTCCGGCCGGCACCTACCGCGACACCCTGCGGCTGGCCTGGACCTACAACCTGTGCGACGGCGCGGGCCTGCTCGCCACCTGCCTGGGCACGGTGTACGCCGGCACGGCCACGCGCACCGTGACGGTGGAACTGCAGGTGAACAACGACTGCCTCATCACGCCCGGGGCCATCAACTTCGGCAGCGCCGCGCTGCCCACGGGCTTTGGCGAGGCCGCGTCGCAGGTGGCGATGGTGTGCACCACCGGCATGGTCTACACCGTGGGCCTGGGGCCGGGCAGCAACCCGAGCGGCGGGCGGCGCCAGATGGCCAACGGCAGCAACCGGCTGGCCTACGACATTTTCTTCGGCGCGGGCACCACGCCATGGGGCACGACCGTCGGCTCCCGCGTGTCCAGCAGCCAGGCCACGTCCGGTCCGGCGGGCGGCATGGCCAACGGCACGGGGTCGCACGTGTTTCCGTACCGCGCCCGCGTGTACCCCGACCAGGCCGCGCCGGTGGAGGGCACCTACCTGGACAACGTGGTGGTGGACGTGCAGTTCTGAGCCGCCCCGCCCATCCAGCCCGTCCGTCCCGAAAATCCAGCCGAACAGGCCGCCAGCGCAATCAACACTAGGGCATATCGCTATATTTTTAATAGCAAATGCCCGCCAATGCCCCGATCAGTGGTGGTGGCCGTGCCCGCCGTGCACGTGGCGGTGCACGACTTCTTCCGGCGAAGCCGGCCGCACCTCGGTCACCTTGCAGGAAAAGCGCAGTGCCTGGCCGGCCAGCGGGTGGTTGCCGTCCAGGTGCACCTCGGGGCCCTTGATCTTGACCACGTTGAACACGTGCTCGCGCCCGTCGTTGCCCGCGCCGCGCAGCTGGCCGCCCACCTTCACGCCGGGCGGGAACTCGCTCTTGGGGATGGTGCGCACCAGGCTCTCGTCGCGGTCGCCGAAGGCCTCGGCCGCGGTCAGGTCCAGCGTGGTGGCAAAGCCCGTGGCCTGGCCGTCCAGCACGGCCTCCACCTTCGGAAAAATGCCTTCGTAGCCACCGTGCAGGTATGCCATGTGGCCGGAATCGAGCGGCTTGCCCTGCGGCGTGGTGACCTTGTAGCTCAAGGTGACGGCGGTGTCTTTGGAGATGTTCATGGAGGGAGGGTCCGGACAGGTCGGTGGATCGTCGAAGCCGGGCGGCGTGCGCCCGGCGGTGCAGGCCTGCATTGTCGAGCAACGCGCGCGCCATGGATGCCCGCAGCCAGATCACCCGGAAAACGGCCTCGCAGCAGTTCCCCGATTCCACGAACGGCTACTTTTTCTGCCTGAACTTCGGTTTTCCCACCTTGCTGACAAGCAACGCCACGACGACGACGACCATGAGCAAAAATGCGTACTGCCCCAGAAACTGGAAAGCGCCCCAAGCGAGCACCGCCAACACGATGCAAAGCAGCAGGAATAGAAGGCTATTCATCACGCATAGCTGAAATTGGACGGAGCGATTTTGGCTTGCATTCCAAAGCGTGCCCGGCCCGGATGATTTTTCTGGATGACCTGGGGGTTGTTGGCATAGAAGGCTGCCAGCCCATCGAACTCCAGTTTGTTCTGGCGAGCCATCACGAAAAGATCGGACATGCGTGATCCACAGCCGAGTGAGCGCCCCGCAGCCACCGCGATGCTGCCGATGGCCGCTCCGGTGTACGCGGAGGCCCCGATGGAGGCAGCCACCGCCAGCTTTTCCAGACCCACAGTGGCGCCGACCAGTTCAGCCATCGTGGCGCCTTTGCCCAACGTGGCCAGGGTCCCCACCATCGTCGAGGCCGTGCTGAGGGCCGTGTTGTAGGTATCAAACAGCGTGGACGGCACGGGCAAGCCCAAATCCTGCATGTTCTCGTTGAAGTATTTTTTGAAATCGCCTGCGGCGTAGCACTGCCCCATCCATCGACTCCGGTAGTGAGGGAGCACAGATGCTAAATCGGGCCTCTCCATCCCACGGCAATAACCATTTGCACACAAAAAATGACAGTCCGATCACCCGGCCGATGGCAATCCCACATCCACCGGCGCGGGCACGTCCGGCGCCGCGCCCGGCCGCTGCGCGAACCGGCCCAGGGTCGGCCCGTGCACCGGCGCCGCATCGCCCCAGGGCCAGCCGCCGAAGCCGGTGCGGCGGTAGTCGGCCAGGGCCTCGGCGATTTCCTGCTGCGTGTTCATCACGAAGGGACCGTACTGCACCACCGGCTCGGCCAGGGGCCGGCCCTGCAGCAGCAGGAATTCGGCGTCGGCCGTGCCGCCGTTGTGCAGTGCCACCGCCTCACCCGCGCGCAGCTCCAGCGCGGCGTGGTCCACCGACTGGCCCGCCAGCGTGACGCCGCCGCCGGCGAAGAAGTACAGCATGCGCCGAGTGCCCTGGCCGGTGGCGGCGGGCAGCGTGAAGCGCGCGCCGGGCTCCAGGCGCAGCGTCCAGATGGCCACGTCGGCCTCGGCCTGTGCGGCCCACGATCCCGGCGGGGGCGCCAGGGGCGCGGCCTCGCCCAGCCGGCCAGCCACCACGGCCACGTGGGTGGCGCCGGCGCCGTCCGTGCCGGGGTCCACCACGCGCGGAATGTCACCGGACCAGAACATGGTGAAGTGCGGATCGACCCGCTTGGAGCGCGCCGGCAGGTTGAGCCAGATCTGGAACAGCTCCAGCGGGTTGGGCCCGGTGCGGTCCAACAGCGGGAACATCTCGGAATGCACCACGCCGTCGCCGGCGGTGAGCCACTGCACGTCGCCCTGGCCGAAGCGGGCGGCGGCGCCCAGCGAATCGGCATGGTCGATGAGGCCCTTGCGCACGATGGTCACCGTCTCGAACCCGCGGTGGGGGTGCGGCGGGAACCCGGGCACCACGTCGCCGTGGTACATGCTCCAGCCGTCCCGGCGCGAAAAGTCCTGCCCGATCTGCCGACCGTCCAGCGGCGCATCGGGCCCCAGTTCGGCATTGCCGGGCGGATAGGCGTCGTCGTGGTGGGCGCAGAACAGGAACGGGTCCACCGTGGGCCACAGCGGGCCCAGGGGCTGGGTGTTCAGGATGGGGGTGTCGGCAACGGCTGGCATGGAAAGCTCCTGGGTGGCGCCGCGCGCGGCCCCGGCGGCCGGCGTGCACGGTGGGGTGCGGCCGGCGTGGCGCGGGCCATGCGGCGGCATGGTCTGTCACTGCACATGGGGGCGGCCGGCGGCGCTGCAACGCGGGCGCGGCAGGACGGACTGGTGCGGGGATGGAACAGTGGCCTGCGCGCGGATCATGCCGCAGGGACGGGACGGGTCCGCACTGCCATGCCATTCCAAGCCTGCATTTCAAGGAAAAACCAGTCCATGCCGGCGATTTGCATGCCTGCATTGCTATCGATTCAATAGCAAGCCGCCCCAACGCAGCTGGCAGGCCGCTCAATCCTGCAGCGGCTGGTTCAGCTCCGTGCGCCAGGCGGTGGGATCCGAGCCGGTCTCGGGCCCGGTCAGGTAGCACTCCCACAGCTCGCCCGTGGGCGTGAGGCCCTCGCCCTCGATCCATTGCAGGAACTCGCCCCAGGCGCCGGCCAGGTCTTCATAGCGCCCGCGGTGCACGGTGCGGGCCACGCGCATGGCGGGCCACTCGCCGGGCTGCATGCGGCCGTGCGGGCCGATGGGCGCGGCCAGGGGCACGCTGATCTCGAAGTCGAAGGTGTCCGTGGGCCGGCGCCGGTGGTGGGTGAACCAGGGGCCGGCGGGCGAGGCGCCCTGGGCGGCGACGGCGTCCATGAGGTCGCGCACGCCCTGGCCAATGACGTGCTGGATCTCCTCGCGGGTGCAGGTGACGTGGATGAACGCCGTGGGGCGGGCGCGCAGGTCGGCGATGTGGGGCGTGTCGATCATGGGCTGAGCGGGCGCGGGGGCCGTGGTGGTCAATCGGAGGGGCGATGGCACGCGTTCGGCATCAGGGCGGGCCGGTCAGGCAGCGGGCGTGCACACCACCATCCACGGCACCCCGAACCGGTCGGCCACCATGCCGAACGCGGGCGAGAAGAAGGTGGGCGACAGCGGCATCTGCACCTGGCCGCCCTCGGACAGCGCGGCGAACAGACGCCGGGCCTCGGCCTCGTCGGCCGGGTTGAGCGACAGCGACACGCCCTGAAAGACGGGCTGCCCTCCGTTCATGCCGTCGGAGGCCATGAGCGTGGTCTCGCCGATGCGGAACGCGGCGTGCATGACCTTGTCGCCCGGCGGCGGGGCCGCGCCCGCGCAACCGGACGCATCGGTCGGGGCGGGACTGTCCGAAAAGCGCATCAGCGCGGTGACCTCCGCGCCCAGGGCCGTGCGGTAGAACGCCAGCGCTTCTTCGCACCGGCCGTCGAAAAACAGGTAGGGTTCCACTTTCATGCGTCGTCTCCTGGCGGCCCGCGCCGGGGCCGGGTGCGGCGCCCATCACGATTGTGAACACCGTTCACAAACCATAGCCGGCCTGCCGGGCAGCGTCCACCGGGGATTCCCGGACCCGCGGCGCAGGGCCAACGGTCAGATATCGGCGGCGATGGCCGGCTCGCCATGGCCGAGCGCATCCAGGCTGATCTGGATCTGAGGCACGTCGCTCAGGTCCGGGCTGCGGCCATCGGACAGGTCTTCGAGCGCGGTGAACTGCCCGTCCAGGTACAGGAAGGTGACGGTGCTGGCGATGTCCGCCAGCGCGTCCTCGGGGCTGGGAAACCCGTCGCGCGCCACCTGGTCGCCGCCGTCCAGCGCATAGCCGTAGCGGCCCTGGGCCTCGGTCAGCCCGCCCAGGTCGATGAGCTTGTCGCGCACGTTGCTGGCGTACACGCGGCCGCCGGCCGCATAGAGCGTGAAGGTCTGCGCGGCGCGCGCGGCCTGGGAGAGCGAGGAAGCGGTCATGGACTCATCCTTTCAGTTCCAACGAAACGGGGGCCACCCGGGACTTGCGCACAGGCCCCTGCGGTGCGTGGCGCGTCAAGTCAAGGCTGCCGGCCGGTGCCGTCGCTGCCGGTCTCGCGCGTGGCAAGCCACCAGCCGCAGACCAGGCCCGCCACGCCGAGCGCGGCCACGGCGGCCAGCCGGCTGTCGCGGTGATCGCGGTGGCCGCCGTCGATGGCGGTGCCGCGCGACGGCTTGAACAGGTTGCCTTCGGACGCGGGCACTTCGCGCGCCCGCCGCAGCGCCGCATCGGCGAGCCAGCGCATCGCGCGGCCCACGCTGGCCGGCGCCAGCGCGTGGGCCAGGCGGCCGGGCAGCGCGGGCGCGCCGAGCCAGGTCACGTCGCGCGGGCGGGTGGACAGGCCCACGATGGCATCGGCCACGCGGCGCGGGTCTACCATGGGCAGCGGCGGCCGGATGCTGCGGCCCGTGTAGTTGGCGCCGTGCGAGAGGCCCGGCGAATCGACGAAGGTGGGGGCCACGTCGCACACGTGCACGTGGGGCAGGTCGGACACCTCGGCGCGCAGGCTTTCCGACAGCCCGCGCAGGCCGAACTTGCTTGCGGTGTAGGCCGCCGCATAGGGCGCGGGCACCCAGCCGCCCATCGAGATGAGGTTGACCAGCGTGCCGCGGCCGCGTTCGCGAAAGTGCGGCAGCACGACGTGCGCGCCGTGCAGGTGGCCCAGCAGGTTGGACTCCAGCACGCGGCGGTGCGCGGCCACGGGCACGTCTTCGAAACGCCCCACGGCGCCCACGCCCACGCTGTTCACCCACACGTCGATGTGGCCGAAATGGCGCAGCGCCTTGGCCCGCAGGGCCTGTACGGCCTGGGGATCGGTCACGTCGGTGGGCACGCCAATGGCGGTGCCGCCCTCGGCCCGGCAGGCCAGCGCCACCGCCGACAGGGTGCCCGCATCGCGCGAGGCCAGCACGATGCACGCGCCGCGCCGGGCGAAGGCCAGCGCCGTGGCGTGCCCGATGCCGCTGGACGCGCCCGTGATGACGACGACCGTGCGCTCGGGCAGGGGCGCGGCCGGGGCCTGGTCGGCAGACGTTTCGGGATCGGGGGTCGGGGAGCGGGCAAAGAGCATGGGGCCGGGATTCCTTGGGGTCGTCGTTGCTGCGAACGGCGCGGGCGCCTGAATGCAGTGACCCACCCAGACGCGAAGGCGCCGCCTTCCAATGGCCGTTGTATCCCCCGAACGCGGGCCCGGGCGTAGGACGGTGCCGGAAAGGCGGCCGCACGGGCCACCCCACGGGGCAAGGCATGGAAACTCCGGTAGGCCGCCAGCGCAATATGCACTAGGGCATCATGCTATTTATTTAATAGCAACCGGCGGCCACGCCTTGGCCGGCTTTCAGCGCCCCACCACGGACCAGCCGGCGCGCTGGTCGGTCTTGTCGTTCTCGTACTCCCACGCCGTGCCGCAGCGGTCGCACTGGTAGCGGGTGATGGTGACGAGGCCGTGATCGCGCTCTTCCTTGCGGTTGCCGCGCTGCACCAGCTCGGCATGGCCGGGGGCGCGGCGCCAGTTGCGCTGGATGCCGGCGCAGCCATCGCACAGCTCCATCTTCTTCAATTCGCTCTGTCGAGCCGGGTCCTGGGTCATGGGGTTTTCTGCCGCGTTGGGGATCGAGGGCGCCTGTGGGGGCGAGGGCCGCTACTTTAACCAACGGGGCGCGCGAGGGCCACGGCGCCCTGCCGCGCCGGCTCGCACCAACCGCGCCGGGCTCAGGCCGTCGCCGGCTGCTGCACGCGCAGAAAGCCCCCGGGCGGCGGCCCGCCCGCCGGCGCGGCCAGTTGCACCGTGCGCGCCGGCACGGCGAAATCCACGCCCAGCGTGGCGAGTTCGCGCATCAGCGACAGGTTGATGCGCTGCTGCAGGTCCATGTACACGTTGTAGGCCGGGTCCAGCACGATGTAGACCACCTCGTACTGCAGCCCGTTCTCGACGAAACCCTGCAGGTGCGCGCGGTCGAAGCGCGCCTGGCCTTCGGTGTCGATGATGCGGCGCACGGCCTGCGGCACCGCCTCGGCCTGCTCGGCCGTGGTGCCGTAGGGCACGCGGAACTGGAACACGATGCGCCGCTCCTGCAGGTAGCGGTAGTTGTTGATGGTTTGCTTGAGCAGGTCGGTGTTGCTCATCACCACCTGCTCGCCGCCCAGGCTGCGGATGCGCGTGGTCTTGAGGCCGATGCGCTGCACCGTGCCCGCGACGCCGCCCACCACGATGAAATCGCCCGCATCGAACGGCTTGTCCACCGCGATCGCCAGCGAGGCGAACAGATCGCCCAGGATGCTCTGCACCGCCAGCGCCAACGCGATGCCGCCCACCCCCAGGCTGGCCACGAACGCCGTGATGTTCACCCCCAGGTTGGACAGCATGGCCAGCAGCACCGTGGCCCACAGCAGCGTGCGCAGCCCCCAGGACAGCAGCGTGGCCGACGCGCTGAACGGCGCCGCATCGCCCGCGGCGGCCAGGCCGTGGTGCATGCGGTAGCGCGCAATCCCCAGGGCCACCGCGCGCGTGCCCCACAGCCCCACCTGCAGCGCCAGCGCCAGGAACCACAGCTGCCCCACGCGCGTGGCCCAGCGGCCCGGCAGATCGAGCATGCCCACGCCCACCAGCACGGCCGCCACGAACACCAGCAGCCGGCTGGTGCCGGCCAGCAGCTCGTACACCACGCCTGCCGTGCGGTGGCTGCCGCCCTGCGCTTCGGCCAGGCGCCGCGCACGCCGCACGGCCACGCCCAGCAGCAGCGACATGGCCAGGTACGCGCCCAGCGCGGCGGCCAGCGCCAGCGCCAGGCTGACCAGGGACAGGCCCCAGAGCGTTTCGGTCTGGAACCACGAGGTGAAGGATGGCGTGTTCATGGAGCTCCTTGAAAAGAAGGACCGGGCTGCGCGCGAGGCGCCGCCGGTGGCATGAAAGGAATGGGGCGGAAGGGGCCGGTGCCCCCTGGCGAGCGCGGCGGTGCCGTGCGCAACGGCGCTGCGTGGCCGCGCCGGAAAAAGCCCATCGTAAAAAACGCCGGGCCAGACCGGGGTAGGACCATGCCGCACCTGCCCTGCGGCGCGCCGGGCCCGACGCTCAGAACATCTCCAACATGGGATGCAAGGCGCGGTGCGCCGCCAATGGCAGGGGCTTGCGTGCAAACACGGTAACGCGGCAAACCGCCCGGAAAGGCACTGGCCTCGCGGATAGAAGAGCCATCCCCGAAAAATCGGTGAACACGTTCCTTTCTAAGGTGCGGCCTTGGGCTCGAAGCGCACGACCAGCCCCTTGTCCGTCACCGTGATGCTGCTCGGCTGCATGCCCAGGCCATCCGGCACGGCCAGGTCCTGCGGCCGCAACTGGTGCAGCACCACCTCGCTCAGCGTCTGCTGGGCCAGCTGCGGGCCATAGATGTCGAGCATTTCCGCGGCCTGGGGCTGTAGCCCCTCCAGGCGCAGCGCGTTCACATGCAACTGGTGCGCGCGGATCGTGCGGTCCGACGGCTCGTAGCGCAGCGCGAAGTCCACATCGAACGCGCCGGCGTAGCGGCGCTGCAGCAACGGGCCCGAGGCGGTCACGTCCATGTCGGCGTTCAGCCGGTTCTGCTGCGGCAGCAGCCGCAGCCGGGGCGCCTGCACATCCAGGTTCATCAGGCCGCCCAGCGCATAGCGGCGCGGAAACTTCTCGGCCACGGCGCCCTGCATCTGCTCGGCGGAGATCGTGTAGCTCTGCGCCCGGGCCTGGTGCGCCACGGCGCAGGCCGCCAGGGCGATCGCGGCGCAGACGGCCCGGAAAACGCCACGGGGTGCTGCGGAGTGCTTGGAGTGCGCGGGGTGCGGAATCGAACGGAAAGCAACCATCGTGGCGGACACCCTCATGTGCGGAAAAGAAAAGACCGGCAACGGCAGTGACTGACCCCGGGCGGGCCGATCAGTTCCCGGGCGGCGGCGCAAGCGGGCGCCGGCCGGCCCCATGGCCCCGGCCCGCACGTCAGCCCCACCAGCGTTGCCACCAGGGCGACTGCGGGGCGGTGGCGGCCTCCGCAGCCCCGGCCAGCGGCGCCGGGGCGGAATGGACCTGCGCCGCGCTTGCAGCCTGCGCGCCGGCATGCAGGCGAAGGGCCTGCACCGCATCGTGGCAACGCCATGCGGCGCGCTCGCGGGCCAGGGCCAGGTGCTCCGCACAAAAATAGGCCAGACCGGGCGCCCGGCTTCCAGGCTCGGGCAGCGTGTGGTTGTCGTGGTCGGCAAAGGCGACCCAGTCGCCGTAGGCGCCCTCGGCCGCATCGTCCAGGGGCTGGCCGCAGATCGCGCAGGTGGCTGGGTTCATGGGTGCGGCTCCGGTGGTGTCATCGCCAAGGCACGGCAGGGCCGTGCGCGGGCTCGGCGGCGGCCCCCACGGCGGCGCACGCCTGGGAAGTCCGGCCATTTCGCCCGGTCGACGATTTTGCAGGGCAACCCCCGTGCGCGTGCGCCTGTTTTGTGAAGGTTTGTGAGCCCCGCCCCGCGCGCGCCCTTGCCGCTACCCGCCCGCCATGCGAAGCCGGCGCGCCGCATCCTCGGCCCGCGCATCGTCGATCTCGCGCATCACCGCCTGCAGGTCCACATCCGCATGGCGGCGCTCGTAGCGGCCGGTGAGCGGGGTCTCGTTCGTGAGCTGGCCGCTCTGGTACAGGGTCCAGATCTCGGGGCCGTATTCGGTGGCCCGCAACTCGGGCGCGAACTGGCCGAAGAAATCGCGCAGGTTGGCCACGTCGCGCAACAGCATGCGCGGCGCATGGTTGTTGCCCGCCGCATCCACGGCCTGGGGCAGGTCGATGATGACCGGGCCCTCGGCACCTTCGTCCGCACCGGCGCCAGGCAGGTGGGCGAGCAGGATGTTGAACTCGGACAAGTCCCCGTGCACCACGCCCGCGCACAGCATGCGCACCACCTCGGCGATCAGCGTGGCATGGTGCGCCCGGGCCTGCTCGGGCGTGAACGCCACGTCGTTCAGTCGCGGCGCCGCATCGCCGTGCTCGTCGGTCACCAGCTCCATGAGCAGCACGCCCTCGTGGAAGTTGAACGGCTGCGGCACCCGCACGCCGGCTGCCGCCAGGCGGTAGAGCGCATCGACCTCGGCGCTCTGCCACGCGGCCTCCTGCGCTTGCCGGCCGAACTTGCTGCCCTTGGCCATCGCACGGGCCGAGCGGGAGTTCTTGACCCGGCGGTTCTCGGTGTAGTCCACCGCCTGCCGGAAGCTGCGGTGCGTGGCCTCCTTGTAGATCTTGGCGCAGCGCGTTTCGTCGCCGCAGCGCACCACGTACACCATGGCTTCCTTGCCGCTCATGAGCTGGCGCACCACGGTGTCGATGAGGCCTTCCTCGATGAGGGACTGGAGTCTGGGGGGAGCTTTCATCGGGGCATTTTGCGCGCATGGGATGAATAGCTGCGAGCAAGCCTGAGCAGCTCACAGCATGCGTGCAGTGATGGCATCAGCACCACATACCTCCACATCTAGCGCAATACAGCCGCGTTAACGATTTTTCACGAAAACCATTTCACTTGCGCAGTACATTCCCTCCCCGATACGGGAGGATAAATGCTGAATGTGAATAACGAGGGAATTGTCATTGGCGATGCAAAGATCATTGCCCACAGGGCCATCGGCATCGAGCGTGGCCGAATGGACAAGGTGAACGGCATCATTGTTCATCAGACCAACACCGATAACGAACGCGCTGTGTTCAATAGTTATCGGCAACCCAAAGCAAATGGAGCCCACTTTCTGATCGCTAAAACAGGTGTGATCTACCAGACTGCCTCGCTGCTGTTTGCCACCAACCACGTCGGTCGTTTGAAAGCACGGTGCATCGTGGAAAAAAATTGCGCACCCTCTGAAGTAAAGCTACTCAGCAGTCAGGACTACGAGGGTATCCACAAGACAGAGAAATCAAAGGCAGTACCTGCACGATTCCCTTCGAATACAGACAGCATTGGAATCGAAATTGTGGGCCGCGCTGTGCTGCCTGCAAACAAACCGCTTCCTCTCGGGTTGCCGCAGGAAAAGAGAGAGCGGTTCATTAACGATCACTCCATCTACGAAACGCTGACCGGTGCACAGCAGATCGCACTGCAATACCTCGTCGATGAATTGACCCAGACGCTCGCGATCCCTAAAACAGAAATTCATCGACATCCGGATGTGAGCTACAAAAACACCACCGAAGCTTCGACAGCGGTATGGCGATGACCAAAATCACCTTGACGCTGTTACTGGGTTTGAGCGGAGCAACTGTGTCGTGGGCCACCATGCCTGTCCCCGCCTCTGCCTATGCGCCCCAAGCCATTGGCCGCATTGCCAACATTCAAATCACCAACGGCTCGGCCAAAAGCGTGCAAGGCGGAGATGCGAACTGCGAAAACCTTTCCATCGACACCCGCCGGGTGGCCTATTTTTGGCAGCATGCCGTCCTAAGCGCCCGGTACAACTACCTCCAGAGCCTGGACCAGGGCGACTGCCAGGCCGAAGCGCAACTGCAACTGCCGAACCGGAAAAAAGGCCGGCTGTCGCTGGACAACGCGACGGGCTGGGGTGTGCTGCAGATCCACCAGACCACGTACTACCTCTACTGCGAGGCTTGCGAAGGGCTCATGGGCGCAGACTTCACCTTTCCGTCCGTCAAGTGAACAGGCCTCCAGCCTCTGTGCATCTGCTGCACCGCGAGGCGGGCCGTGTCAGCCCCCGGCGCCGGCCCACACCGGATTGAGAAAACGCTCCAGCCGCTGGTGCGAAGCCTCCACGCGCTGCAATGCCGCATCGACAAGAGCAGGCGTCATCACGATGCGCTTGCCATCGGCCTCGAACGGCTTGCCGCGCGAGATCGGCACCAGCGAGGCGCGAAACGCCTTGTCCTTGGCCAGCACGTCGTCGGGCGCCAGGTTGCGCGCCTTCAGCATGGCCAGCCGGTCCTTCAGGGCCGCCTCGTAGCGCGGATTCACCACGGGCTTGCGCTGCTTCATGCTGGCTTGGTAGCTCAGTGCCGTCGCGCGCTCGTACTCGATCGAATTGCGCATGGCCGCGGCCAGACGGTCCTGCGCGGCCTCGGTGGCGGCGGCGTCGGAGACGTCCACGCCCGCCCAGAAGTCGCGGTGCACCTGCTCGGTGAGCACCGCGTCTTCCTTGAACATGGACATCAGCAGCGCCTGCCGCTTGGCGCTCAGCTCGGCCGCCCAGGGTGAGCTGGCCAGCAGGCAGGCGAGGACCAGCGCGAAGCCGGCGCGGAGCCATCGGTGGGACGGAAAATTCATGGGCATGCCTTCGTGGTCGGGTTCGTTGGTTGAAGAAACAAGGGGAGACACTGGACCCGGCAGAACGCCGGCCGGGCGGGTGCGGTCGGCCCGCCAGTATCGCCGTGGCGTGCCGCCCCCATGCCACAGGGCCCGGCCGTCGCCGGCCGCTGCGGGTCTTAGCATCACGCCCATGCCCCACGACCTGCCCCCGGCCCTGACCCTTGCCGACATCGACTTCACCGCCCCAGCGCACGAGGTGGCACGCCGGCTCATCGGCGTGACGCTGCTGGTCGACGGCGTGGGCGGCCGCATCGTGGAAACCGAGGCCTACGACCAGACCGACCCGGCCTCGCACACCTTCGGTGGTCCCACGGCCCGCAACGCGGCCATGTTCGGCCCGCCGGGCTGCGCCTACGTGTACCGCTCCTACGGCCTGCACTGGTGCGTCAACACCGTGTGCCGCGAAGCGGGCCATGGCGCCGGCGTGCTGCTGCGGGCCATCGAGCCCACCCACGGACTGGACACCCTGCGCGAACGGCGCGGCCTGCAGGACGCCCGGCTGCTGTGCGCCGGCCCTGGGCGACTGGCGCAGGCGCTGGGCATCGACGCACGCCTGGACGGCGAGTCCCTGCACCTGCCGCCGTTCGCGCTGCTGCAGCCTTCGCCGGGCCACCCGGCGCCCGACGTGATCGCCGGGCCGCGCATCGGTATCTCCAAGGCGGTGGACGTGCCCTGGCGGTTCGGGGAGAAGGGTTCACGGTTCTTGAGCCGGCCGTTCACGGCGGGGGTGAGAAACCAGGGCTGATCCGCCGGATGGCCCCAACAGGCCATCGCCAGGGCAAAAACCCGATTCGCAACAGGAACGACCGATGACCGTGAAAAGCGCCCTGCGAACCATCACCCTGCCATGGCTGGCGTGGGCTGCCCTGGCCCATTCGGAGCCAATGGGCCCATCGCCGCCACAGGGCTCGGCATCCGCATCGAAGGCCGCGGCAGCAACCGAACGGGATGAAGACAGCCGCCGAATGGAAGCCCGCGCCTACGCCATCGGCCCGGTGCGCCGCATCACGTTGTCCAGTGCGCGATTCTTCGATGCGGAAGGCAAGCCATGCACGGCCGAGCCGCCGCCGGCCCGCGTCACTGAGCGGTATGTGCGCAACTTCCTGCGGCAGGCCATCCCCATCTCGCAGGTGGCGGTGATGAACGATTACGGATCCTTCGGGGAATGCACCAGCGATCCCGTGGACGTGCAATTCAAGGACGGCCGGCAGGTGCGCCTTTCGTTCACGGCCGACAGCGGCGTGGGCTATCTGTCGCCGGTGGTCAAGGGCCGGGAGGAAGACGTTTACTTCTACTACTGCGAGGTTTGCAAGCGGTGAAGTGAAGGAGATGAAGCAGAGGGCCGTCTGGCTGTCAGAGTGCCAGAGCGCGCGGCCCAGCCCGCCGCGTCCTATCTACCCAGCTGTGCAGCTCCTGGTGCCTCAGCGCCCGGCGCCGGCGTCCGAAGGGCCTGCAACCGGCGGTGCGCCTCGCCGTCCATCTCCACCGGCAATTGGTGCTTGGCCTGCAGGTAGTGGTGGGTGAACACGTCGAGATAGGCCTCCAGTGTCTGCGCTGCGTGCGACTCGCCCGCCAGTTCAAGGCAGATCGCCGCCACCTCGGAGGTGCAGAAATGGTCGTCGCGCTGGGAACGGCGCAGCCGGTAGCGCGACAGCTGCTCGGGCTGCAGGCTGAGCACCGGCAGGTGGTTCAGGTAGGGGCTCTTCCTGAACATCTTGCGTGCCTCGGTCCAGGTGGCGTCCAGCAGCACGAACAGCGGGCGCCTGGGCTGCGGCGGCGTTACGCCCTGCGCTGGAATCTCGGTTGGCTCCACCCGGGTCACCACCCGCGAAGGCTCCGCAAACTCGCCAGGAAACACCACGTACGGCTGCCACTGCGGGTCGCGCAGCAGTGCCAGCAGGGCCGGGTCCACCACCGTGCGCGCCCAGCCGAAGGCGAAGGTGTCCGGCACGACATCGGCGATCAGCCAGCCCGTGTTGCTGGGCTTGAGCGGCTCGATGTCGGCCATGAGCAGGCACATGCCGGCCTGGGTGGCGACCTGCGGCCGCACGGCGCACAGGCAGTGGCTGGGCACCAGCCGGCAGCCGGGGCAGCGCTCGCCGCGCGGGCCGCCCCGGGCGAGGAACGGCTTGGAACTGCGCGCCAGGCGCTCGGTGCGCAAGCGGGAGACGGCGTGGGGAGCAAGGGAGTGGCCGGCCAGGCGGTCCACAGGATCGGTCAAGCCAGCTCTTCCAGCAAGGTGGCAACCGTGGCGATGAGGGCTGGCAACGAGTCCTGGGCCACGGTCCAGACCGTGTGCACCCGGATGGTGGCGTAGCCATGGATCAGTTGGTTGCGAAACGCCACGATCTGCGCCAGATCCGGTATGCGCGCAGCCAGTGCGGCGTCGGCCCTGGCCAATTGGCCGAGCGCCTCGCCGATGATCTCGAACTTGCGCTCCACGGCAGCCTGCGCCATTTCATTGGCGGCGTAAGCCTCGGCGTCCATGCCCTGAAGAAAATTCTGAATCGCCTTGGCCGCCGCCTGCACATCCCACAAAAAAGCGCGCGGATCACGCGGCAACATACACAGGCTCCCGATGGCGGTTGATGCTGGCCAGCACGTAGGGATTGAGCACCGCGCCCGGCTCGATCAAGTCCACCGGACGGCCGAGCAATTGCTCCAGCGCGGCTTTGGTGCCGAAAAACGAGTGCAGCCCGACCGGAGCGTTGTCGGCGAACTCCACCAGAAAATCCACATCGCTGGTGCCCGGATCGAAATCGTGCGCACGGGCTGCGGAGCCGAATACCTCCAGCCGGCGCACGCCGAAGCGTTGGCAGATGGCCGCGATGCGCGGCAGGTGTTGGGCGATGGCGGAATGCATGCGGGAGATTCTAGGGGCGCACCTGCTGCCCATCGGCCGACACTGCACGGCGCGCATGGCCCTGCCCATGACGAGGGCCCCACTCAACCGCCCACATGCTCCAGCTCGAACAGCGGCACCTCGGCCTGGCGGCTCAGCCACAGGCCGCCGCCCAGCTCCAGCGCGCTCTCCCGCAGCCCGCGCCGGTACAGCGTGGC
The DNA here is from genome assembly GCF_030158955.1 of Acidovorax sp. SUPP1855. Lineage (NCBI taxonomy): Bacteria > Pseudomonadati > Pseudomonadota > Betaproteobacteria > Burkholderiales > Comamonadaceae > Acidovorax > Acidovorax sp. SUPP1855. The sequence goes on from NZ_BQXI01000002.1 coordinate 102,172, forward strand.
GGAGTGCCGGAAGATGCGCGCATCGGTCAGGTCTTCGTCGATGATGTCGCGCTCGTAGTCCTCGCGGGACACGGCCTCGACATACAGCGCGCCACGGCTCAACTGGCCCAGGTTGCGCAGGGCGGCCTTCAGATCGGGCGGGCTCAGGTAGGGCAGCACGCCCTGGCAGATGACCAGGTCGAACGGCTCGCTGGCCTGGTAGTCCACCACCGAGCCCTGCTGCCACCCGTAGCGCTCGCACAGGTAGGGGCTGAACTCCACGCCCTGGTAGCTGGCCGCGGGAAAGTGCTGCGCCACGATGCCCTTCCACAGCCCGATGCCGCAGCCCACGTCCAGCACGCGCAGCACCGGCACCCGCAGGTACTTGAGGTAGCTGCACACGAAAGTGCCCAGGCGCTCCATGTGCTGCGGGTCCACCACGCTGGTCTTCTTGTCGTAGTAGAAGCGCTGGTAGTACGCCTCGTCGAAGGTGCTTGCGCTGGCTGATTTCAAAGAGGCGGTCCTTGCAGGGAAGTGGAAAAGAAGGGAGGGGCTGGGGGGGGCGAAGCCAAAACGGTGGCAGCGAGTATCCCGTATCGCCATGGCACGCGCGCCTGCCCCGGGCACGCCTACCGCCGTGCGCACCGCATGAAAGGCCGGCACCTTCCAGCGTCGGCGATACGGCATGGCACGGCACTGCACCACCCGATTCGAATGGACGCGACACAATGGTCCGGCATGAGCGCAGCCCCCCTCCTCCACGCCCCTATCCGCACCACTTGGTCCCGCCCCGTCCGACCACTGGATCGCCACCGCGCACGGCCGCCTGTTCGCGCGGCGCTGGGCCGCCGGGCCCGCGCCCTGCCCCGACGCATCCGCGCCGCCGCCCATCGTCCTCTTCCACGACTCGCTGGGCTGCGTGGACCTGTGGCGCGAGTTTCCTGCCGTGCTGTGCCGCGCGACGGGCCGCGGGGTGATCACGTACGACCGCCTGGGCTTCGGCCGCTCCGACGCGCGCACGGGCCTGCTGCCGCGGGACTTCGTGGAAGACGAGGCGCGCACCAGCCTGCCGGCCCTGCGCGCGCACTTCGGCATGCAACGCTTCGTGGCGCTGGGGCACAGCGTGGGCGGCGGCATGGCGGCCCATTGCGCGGCAACGCGGGGCACGCCGGCTGACGGCCCCGGCGGCGCGGCGGGCAGCGACTGCGACGCGCTCATCACCATCGCCGCGCAGGCCTGCGTGGAAGAGCGCACGCTGCAGGGCATCCGCGACGCGCGGGACCAGTTCAACCAACCCGGCGCCCTGGAGCGCCTGGCCCGCTACCACGGCGCCGACCAAGCGCGCTGGGTGTTGAACGCGTGGGTGGACACCTGGCTGCACCCGGGTTTTGCCGACTGGTCGCTCGCCGAGGCCATGGCGCGCGTCACCTGCCCCGTGCTGGCCCTGCATGGGGACCGCGACGAATACGGCTCCACGGAACAGCCCGAGTGCATCGCCCGCTGGGCCGCCGGGCCGGCGCGTGTGGACATCCTGCCCGGCGTGGCGCACGTGCCCCACCGCGAACAGCCCGACGCGGTGGCCCAGCGGATCGCGGGGTTCCTGGCCGGCCTGCCCGCGGGCCCGGCGGACGGCACCGGCCATCCACCGCAGCAACTGCCCTCAACGCCGGGCTGACGCCTGCCGCGCCGAAAGCCGTCCCGACCACAGCGAGCGCCTCACGCCTTGGGCGGCCGATGCAGTGCGCAGAGCTTGTTGCCGTCCGGATCGCGCAGATACGCCAGGTACAGCGCGCCGCTCGGGCCCTCGCGAAAGCCCGGCGGGTCTTCGCAGGTCGTGCCACCGTAGGCGACGCCCGCGTCGTGAAATGCCTGAGCCTGTTCCGGCGACTGCACGGTGAACCCGACGGTGCTGCCGTTGCCGTGGCAGGCCGGCTCGCCATTGATGGGCGTGGAGATCGCGAACGTGCCCGTGGGGCTGCGGTAGAAATAGCGGTTCTTGTGGGCGGACCCGTGGGCGATGCCCAACGTGCCGAGCACCGCGTCGTAGAACCGCTTGGACACTTCCAGATCGCTCACACCCAACATCACATGACTGAACATGGCTTTTGTCTCCGTGGCGCCCGTCGCCGGGCAAAAAAGGGATCGGACGATGGTAGCGGCCGCCTGCCCGCGCGCGGGTCGCCTGCGGGCGCTGCGCGCCGCCTTGGCGACATCCCGGAGGGGTTCGGGCCGGTGGGGGAAACCCTCCGGGTCCGCCCTGATAAACCAAGCATCAAAATGGCCACCAGCGCAATTAACACTAGGGCATATTGCTATCAAAAACAGATCATCACATTTTGACCCGACGCCAGCCGCTGCCAGCAACCCAGTCCCATCTCACCTCACCTCATCCCCATCCCCATCCCCATCCCCATCCACCCTGCCGCTCCTCCCGCCATGCCGCCCACCCACTTCACCCCCGTCCCGCTCGACAAGGCCTACCGCCTGCTCAACCACGGCCCGACCGTGCTCGTCTCCGCACACCACGCCGGCACCGACAACGTGATGGCCGCCGCCTGGGCCTGCGCGCTGGACTTCAGCCCGCCCAAGGTCACCGTGGTGATCGACAAGGCCACGCGCACGCGCGAGTTGGTGGAAGCCAGCGGCCAGTTCGCGCTGCAACTGCCCACCCAGGCCATGGCCGCCCTCACCGTGGGCGTGGGCACCGACAGCGCCAAGGCGCGGGCCGACAAGCTGCAGCACTACGGCGTGGAGTTGTTCCACGCGCCCGGCCACGACGCCACGCCCCTGGTGCAGGGCTGCGCCGCCTGGCTGGTGTGCCGCGTGGTGCCCGAGCCGCACAACCAGCAGGCGTACGACCTGTTCATCGCCGAGGTGGTCGCTGCCTGGGCGGACGATCGGGTGTTCCGGGAAGGGCACTGGCACTTCGACGAAGCGCAGGAAGGACTGCGCACGCTGCATTACGTGGCGGGTGGGCAGTTTTATGCGACGGGGGCGTCGGTGCGGGTGTGAGCGTGGTGTGGGAAGGCGCACATGGGGCACGGAAGGAGCGGATTCCTGCGCAGATCAAGGTGAATACGGTGGGAATTAGCTTCCAACTTCATTCATAAGCCATTGCCATCATTCAGTCTTCGGTTAAAAAAGCTAACACTGAAAGATGCCGACATGCCGGAACTGGGCCCTCCCGCCATGCCCCTCAGGCCCAGGACCCTCGCGCCGATGCATGGCTGGAGACTGCGGTGAATGCAGCCCTTATTCGCCGCACATTTTGCGGCGAATAAGGGCAATAATCACCGCATGTGGTCAGACAAAGCCCCCCGCCGCCGCACCTATCTCTGGCAACGCCCTGAATGGCCCCAGTGGCGATTTGACGCAGCCGGCTTGGCCGCACCCTTGGCGGAAGTGCACCGCGCCCAAGGCCATCTGGCCGGCCGCATGGCCGCCGTGGGCCTGGCCCAGCGGGACCAAGCCACCCTGCAGGCACTGACGCAAGAGGTCATCACCACCAGCGCCATAGAAGGCGAAGCACTCGACCAGGACGCCGTGCGGTCGTCCATCGCCCGGCGGCTGGGCGTGGACATCGGCGCCTTGGCCCCATCGGACCGCCATGTGGATGGCGTGGTGGACATGGTGCTGGACGCCACCCAGCACTTCGACCAACCGTTGACGCCCGACCGCCTGTTCGGCTGGCATGCCGCGCTGTTTCCTACCGGCTACAGCGGCCGGGTGCGCATTCAGGTGGGCGCGTGGCGAAACGACAGCGCTGGCCCCATGCAGGTCGTTTCCGGCCCCGTGGGCCGAGAGAAGGTGCACTACGAGGCACCGCCCGCGTCCACGTTGCCCGTGGAAATGGCCACCTTCCTGCAATGGTTCAACACCACCCCGACGGGCGATGCCCTGATCCACGCCGGGCTGGCGCATCTGTGGCTGGTGACGCTGCACCCCTTCGACGACGGCAACGGCCGCATCAGCCGCGCCGTGGGCGACATGGCCTTGGCGCGGGCCGAGGGGAGCGCGCAGCGCTTTTACAGCCTGAGCGCCCAGATCCAGCGGGAGCGCAAGGCGTATTACGACCAACTGGAAACCACCCAGCGCGGGCCGCTCGACGTCACGCCCTGGCTGGAATGGTTTCTGGGGTGCCTTCTGCGCTCGGTGCAAGGGGCCGATGCGTTGCTGGCGGGCGTGCTGGGCAAAGCCCAGTTCTGGCAGCGCTGGGCGGGCACGCCGATGAATGCGCGGCAGACGCTGGTGCTGAACCGGGTGCTGGATGGGATGGAGGGGAAGCTGACGAACGCCAAATGGGCTGCCATGGCCAAGTGCTCGTCGGATACGGCGTTGCGGGATATCAATGATCTGGTGGCCAGAGGGGTTCTGGCACGGGTAGAGGGTGGCGGTAGGAATACGGCCTATGTGCTGGTTTCAAGCAATTAATCGGGTTCGAGAGCAATAACTATCAAGTAATTGATTAAAGATTAGGCTCCGTATAGAAGACTCAGGTAACGCTGGACAGTCGGTATGTTCTTGCGCATCGAGCTTACGCACAGCGTTATTTTCCCTCATTCCAATGAAGATATTTTTCCAACTCACCATTGGGCGACCATATCTCGACAAGGCCGCCCAATCTTAGGCGATATTCCTTACCTGAGATTGTGGCTTTGTAATAGCAGGGGAACCAGTCGTAATCATGAACCTCGAAGCTCCAGAGTCCCTTGGCATCATTTAACTTGCTATTGAATTCAGCCACTGACATCTGGAACTCACTGCAAAACTGCGAGGAAATTTCATCCTGCTTCTGGTTTTCCACCACCTTTTCAATGCTTGCGGCGTCGAATGATCCTTCGAAAACAGTTGCGTAAACCGCCGCAAAAACCACGAGCACGGTCCCGATAGCCAACGCAACCCTAAACATTTTCTTATTAAAATTCAATTAGAGATGCCTCCGTAGGTTCCTTATAAGACACATTAGGATGCTTATAAACCTGCACTCTTTTTAAACTCAAATGAGTCAATAACATATCCACGAGCCACGTGGTCGCATTGTTTTGCGCAGCAGTTGGCGCCTCGTACACTCCATTTTCTGAGGCTCCACATACCTCTATCCCGATTGAATCCATATTAATTGGATACCGGAGTTGCGGTGGCTTTTGCATCTCCAATTTGTGGATAGCCATCCTCTTTTCGTCTCGATTTCCAGACCCAGCCATAATACTTTTCACAGCCTTATCGTAGTCCGGAGAGCAACTATGGGTCGTAGAACACATTGACCTAATCATTCCCACATGATGACATATGCGGTCTATCCTTGCCGTTTGATAGATCATGCCACCGGGGGCAATCAAGAAATGCGCACCTACATCTCTCCAATAATAAGCAAGTAAAGTAGGGAATGCACTTCTACTATTGGTCTGATGCAGAATAATTCCATTCACTTGCAACATCTCACCCTGCTCCAAGTTTGGATAGCGATAATTTAATATCCGAGAGCCATATACCATACCCTCCACAATTTTCATTATTTACTACCTCTTAGAAAAATTCCGATTTTTCGTCAAAATTATTTACCCCCCACACAACACAAGGGATCTTAGCATTCGCAGACCCAACAACATCGAAAATCTGGACCTTTAAGATAAGCAAGCTTAAAGTCAATTCAGTCAATTGAATCTTAAGGCGACCTCAAATACCTCATTTGCCCCCCAATTTCGACTGCAATTTCCCGACCAACTTTAAATTTCAGACGATATTCAAACATATGGCAATCAATGGATATTAAAGCAGATTTTTCTGCCTCGATTATTCCATATCTGAAATATGCATTCTTTCTCCAAGATATGCGACTCCCCATAGGGTTATAAACACTAACTGAAATATAAACAGCAGGTATGCAAAAAATACAAAAAATTTTGCCCATATCCAAAAATCTCTAGAAATTAGGCCCTTTACCAACTCCGCAGTGCCTTGCACAAAGATACCAGATACAGTCAACAAAAAACTGAGCACTGTCAAATAGGCAAACATGCTACACAGAAAAAGGCGTTTAGTAATTGGCTCATTTTTTAGAGTGCTGCCATTAAAATATATATGCATAGTGGGCGCTTCTCCCGGCATCACTCTATTTAAGCTTCTGGCTCCAAAAGTTGCAATTGCCGCGAGCGCTGCCATATAAAACCCCGGCAAACCTTGAACAAAAGGGGTAAATTTATTTAACATACCCGTCTCGCCAAAGAAATTAACATTTTTAAATGCCAAAACAAAACTATCGCGACAATAAAAGAAAATCCAATTGGCGCAACCCATATGACATTCCTAAAAATGCCTGAGCTGTGCTTAATAGTAAGGAAGGAAAAGGGTCTAAAAAATGCACGATAGTTTTTCATGGCGACTTATCTCATAGTGCAGCTAGAGCATCCATAATCTCCTGACTCAGTTTGCTCTGTGTTTCCGGATGATCGCTAGCCAAGTGAATCCGATCACTTCGAGTGAACGCTTTTTCTAGCTCCGAAGCATTAACTGTTTTCACCTTTTTCTCTTTACGCCGAAAATCAGCACCTAATTTTCCTTCTTTTTTCCTGGATTCATAGGTCTCTTCTGACTCGTCTTCTTCATAAGTTATTCTCAATTGAGAAACGTCAAGTTTATGAGTGCTATTTTTGACCGCAGCCAAGACTTCCCGAATTCCGGCAATAGTAACAGGAATATCACCCTCAATAGTGAAAGTCCTTTTAGAGATATGAATATCAGTCCCATCAAAACTAAAGTCACTTGGATCAACTAAATCAAGTTGGACTACGCTTTGTTTATCTAAGATATCTTGCAAGAGTTCACTTGGCTCAGCGCCAATGCTGAATTTATAATCCACATAATATTCTCTTTTTTGTCCCCTTGCATCTTCTGAATTTGTAGGCCAATTGCGCTTTCTGTGGCTTTTTAGCTTGGGGACATTTTTATTCTTATCAAATATATTTTGCAAAATGCTTTTTGCTTTATGCGCACTAATTCCGGCGCCAGTAGTGATTTTCACACGGGCTAAATTGGAACTTCCTCGCGGTTCAACCATAATATGAGCAGATTGCTCCCTTGATTCGTCATCATCTTTTTCCGGTCTTCTCCGTTTACCAGTGCTAGTTTTATAGAAACCTATTTCCGGCAGATCAGGATTTACCTTGTTAAGCAACATGAAAAGATTGCCATCAACATAACCAAAATCCACCAATTCTACCGCCGATGCCTTTGCACCAAACAACTCCTCTTTTTTTAGAAAATTTTGCAGCACGGCCAAAACGGATGCGAAATCCGCCTGAGTCGGTTCGATTTTTACATGGTCTGCAGGCAAAGTATTCACCCCCATTTCATAAAAATGAACACTTCTAGTTTTCTTCTTCAAGCTAAACCTCCTTAAATTTTAAAAAAATAAATCATATCTGTTGCTCTAGTCGTACTCACATAAGTAAGCCTAGCTTCAAGCTCATCCTCGCCATTGAAATTTCGAGTGCTGCTGGAACTTGTCAACACCGCCACCACCGCCCACTCCAACCCCTTACTCGCATGCATGGTCATCACCTTGATCGTGTCCTCCTCCGGCCGGTAATCCCCTGACCTCTTGCGCATCCGGTGCGGCAGCCCTTTTCGCACCAACGCCGCCGAGCATTCCTCCATCTCGCTGTAATGCCGGCACAGGACCGCCATATCGCCCCACGCATGCCCTTGCGCATGCTGGTCCGCCAGCAATTCCGCCACCCGTGCGGCGCGCTCCGGCAGCGTGGGCAGGTCGATCACGATGGGCTCCGGGCCCTCTCGACCGCAGCTCATGGGTTGCAGCAGCGGGATGCCGTCCTCCCCGCCCACGGCGTCTTCGGGCTGGAGCAGGCCGCCGGCCATGCGGTGGGCCAGTTGCAGGATCTGCCGCGTGTTGCGGTAGTTGATCTTCAAGATGGTGGTGCGGCCCTGGGCCTGGATGCCGACGCTTTTCAGGCTGAAGCTTTTCTTGTCGGCGCGGTCGTAGATGCTCTGCGCGTCGTCGTACAGCAGCAGCAGGCTGTTGGTGGCCGGGTCCACCATCTGCGTGACGAGCTTGAGCCATTCGGGCGCGAAGTCGTGGCCCTCGTCGATGAGGATGGCGTGGTACTGGCCGGCGGGAATGTGGCCCGCGTCCACGCCGTGGATCACGCGCTGCACGTACTCGGCCATCAGCTTGTCCACGGGCCAGCGCTGCGTGCCCTCGGGCAGCAGGTGGTAGGCCACCAGTTGGTCGCGGCACCACTTGTGAAAGTGGCGCACGTGCACGCGGTCTTGCAGTCCCTTGGCCTGGAAGGTGGCCGCCAGCTTCACGCCCAGCGGCTCGTTGTAGCAGAGGATGAGGATGGGCTTGGCGCCCGCCGTTTGCGTCTGCGCCAGGTGTTCGGCGCGGTAGCCGAGGATCATGGTCTTGCCCGATCCCGCCACGCCGTGGATCACGCGGTGGCCGTCGCCCAGGCTGCGGGCGAGCTGCTCCTGCTGCAGGTCCATCACCCGCATGATGCCGGGCAGGCGGGCGTCTTCATCGTCGTCGCTGTCGCCCCCCTCTCCGCCAGTGCCCTGCCCGAACAGGCTTTGCTGCTGAGGCACGCGCACTTCGGGGAACAGGATCCACCGAACGCGGTCGAGCTGCGGCAGGGTGATGGCGCTCTTGCGGCCGAAGGTGTGCGGGTACATGGCCCACAGGCGCTGCTGGAAGGCCTCGGCGTCCACGTCTTCAAACATCTCGTCCTTGCAGATGGCCAGGTGGGACGGAATCGCCTCGCCCAGGCCCGCGCCCTCGAATTGCCTGCGGGTGATATGGGTGAAGACCACGCCGTGGCCCCAGGGGAAGGCGAGCTTGCCTTGGTAGGGGCCTTCGCCCTGCACCAGTTGCGGGTCGCGCTCCAGCGCATTGACGACCTGGATCGCGCAGTGGCGCGCCTGCTGCAGCGGGCTCATGACGACCTTGAGCTGCCCCTCGGGCGCGATCTCGAAGCGTTCGCGCGTGGCGTTGCGGATGGTGTCCAGGCGCCAGTCCTTCACTTCCAGGATGAGCGCGCCGCGGCGGGGATGCAGCACGACGAAGTCGGGGCGGGTCTGCTTGGGGCCGATGGGCACGTCCCACCAGAGCAGGTAGTCGTCCTCCAGCTTCTGCTCCAGCCGCTCGGCAAGGCGGCGCTCGCCCGAGGTCATGCGGCCCGCGCAGGCGCCCAGCGCCGGTATCAAGGTTGCCATTCCATCCCCCAGCCCTCCCTATTTATGTATCTGTCTGTTGCAGCTTATAGCGGGAGTGGCTGATTTCTAACTGACGGAAACCCCGGGATGGCATTGGGGTAAAGCGTCATCGCGCAGATGGAGTCATGAAAAAAATGGCCTCCAGCGCATATATTTCTAGGGCGTATAGCTATTGATTTAATAGCAATTCAAATACGACGCCAAGTGGGAAGAAATGGGCCAAAAACGCGATGGATCAGGCGTGTCGCGCTGATCTCGCAGGCAGCACTCAGCAAATACTTGCACGAGGGCTACTGCCCGTGCGGAGTCCGCCGCACACGGGCGAGCCGGTCTTCAGCACCCAGGGCGGGTGCCATGCGGTCGGGCAAGCCACCGGCCGGCGCGCTGCCGGGCGGTCGCCTGCCAGAAGGCGACCAGCCGGCTGGCTTACTTGTTCACGAACGCATTGCGCGCCGCCACCGCCAGGTCCGGGTAGGTGGCGAACATGCCGTCCATGCCCATGTCCAGGTAGCTGCGGAACTCGGTGGCGGCCGTGGCGGCATTGGCCTGGGCAAAGGTCCAGCCGTGCACCTTGAGGCCGGCGGCGTGGGCCTGGTCGATGTAGTCCTTGGTGATCGGGTACGCGGCGGTGTTGATGACCACGCCGATGCCTTCGGTGAAGCCGGCCACTTCCTTGAAGGTGAGCTGCGTGACAGTGCTGCCGGAGATCACGCCCATGCGCGGCGTGCCGTCGGCGGCCTTGGCGGCCACGCCCAGCAGGATGAGGGGCATCTTGCTGTTCTGCGCGGTCTGCTTGGTGCGCAGGCTGCGCAGCGTGGCGTCGCTGAACGACTGGATGTAGACCTTGCTGTCGGCGTTGTAGCCGTTGTCCTTCAGCGTTTTGAGAATGCCGTCTTCCATCACCGGGTCGGCCTGTTTGGCCTCGGGGTACAGGCCCACTTCGCGGCCCACGGCGGTGGATTGCTTCTTGGCGAAGTCCACCACCTCCTGGAAGGTGGGCACCTGGAAGGGGTTGGCGGCGCTGGGCGCAAAGCCGGGGTAGCTGGTCTTGCCGGTGCCGGTGGGCACCACGGTCAAGGTGCGGATTTCCGCCAGGGTGAAGTCGGCCACCTTGTAGCCGCCGTTGCGCTGCGCGAACAGCGTGGAAATGTTGGTGGTGCGGTTGAGCGTGTCGTCGTGGATGGCGACGAGGGCGCCGTCCTTGGTGATCTGCAGGTCGGGCTCGATGAAGTCGGCGCCCATGCGGATGGCCAGTTCATAGCCGGCCAGGGTGTGCTCGGGCAGGTAGCCGCTGGCGCCGCGGTGCGCGATGACCTGGGGCTGGGCGGGCGGCGCGTCGTCGTTGCCGCCGCAGGCGGTGAGCGCCAGCGTGGCGAGGCAGATCGCGGCGATCCAGGATTTCTTGGGGTGCATGCCAGGGGCTTTCATCAAGGTCAAACAAAGCCACTGACTTTAGGCGCCGGCCATGGCGGGGCCATGACAGTTGAGCGACACCCCGCGGCCGCCGCCTCCGGCAGGCAGGCGGTGTCCCTGCCCCCAGGCGCGCTGGCCGCTTTTTCAGCGCAGGCGCGCCAGCGTGCCGGCCTCGGCTTCGCGCACAGCCGCCTGCGCATCGGCGGGCAGCAGCAGGCGATCGCGCTCCAGCCGCCAGGCGGCGGCGCGCACGGCGGCGAGGTAGGCGTCCGGCGTGGGGTAGCGCTCCGCCAGGGACGGGCGCGGATCGCCGCTGGTCAGGCGCTCGGCGCGCGTGGCGGCCAGCGGCAGCGTGGCGCCCAGCTGGGTGCAGATGCCGGCGGGGTCGCTCGTCTTGGCGTTCCAGCCCACGTAGGTGGCGCGCGGCGCGGCCACGGCGGGCAGGCGCACGGCGCCTTCGGCGATGCCGTCGGCATCGGTGCGGGGCACGAGCACGGGGTATTCGCCCAGCACGCGCGGCAGGCCGGTGGCCGCATCGGTGCGGAACGAGGGCACGGCGTGGCCCCGGTAGCCCAGGGCGGCGATGCCGCGGTACTGCACCGGGTCGCCCGCGCGCACCAGGGTGCCGTCGGCCACGCTGGGGTAACGGCTGGCGGGCGGCTCGGCGCCGCTGGCCACCCAGTCGTTCATGCCGGCCAGCAGCGCGCGCATCAGTGGGCCGGGGTAGATGGGCGAGGTGGGCAGGCGGCAGCCGGGCTGGGGCTTGGCCACGGCGTCGGCCGCGGCGAAGTGCTGGGTGCCGGCGACCAGATAGGCGCGTACCTCGGGCGGCAAGGCCAGGTGGTGGCCGCGCGCATCGGTCACGCTCTGGCTCGCGTGCGAGGCCCACATTTCGTATTCGGAGTCCACCTGCATGATGCGCGGGCAGCTTGCCGTGGCGCGGCAGCGCTGCAGCAGGCCGTCGGTGCGGCCGGTCTGCGGATCGGTGCTGGCTTCGTAGGCCATGGGGAACTGGTCCACCGGGTACAGGTGGTCGGTGTTGGGGCCCGGGTTGCGCGCGGGCTGGCCGAAGCGCGCGCTCGTGAAGCTGCGGCGACCGCCAGGGATCTGCAGCAGCAGGCCGTCGTACACGGGCCGGTGGTCGGCCGATTCGTTGAAGCCCAGGTAGACGAAGTCGCGCAGCACCCGGCCCGACTGCGAGATGCCGGTGCCCAGCAGGTGCCGCATCTGCGACTGGCCGCCGTGGGCGAGCGGGTTGGCGGCGCTGCCGTCGTGGCGCAGGTAGTGGGCCACGTCGCGCAGCGCGGCCAGGCCCAGGCCCATCACCTGCGGGTCGCGCGCGGTGTAGGTGAACTCGTAGATGGCGTCGGCCGGCTGGCGGGCGGGGCGGGTGATTTCCAGCGTCTGGTCGTCCACGAAGCGAAAGGCCAGGCCCGCGGGCTGCGTGCGCTCGTCCTGCGCGCGCGGGCGCACCGTGAGGCGCGCGCCTTCGCGCGTGGCCGCCGGGTAGGCGAGCTTGACGGTCTGCACAGCCTCGGCCTGCTTGGGCGTGAACACCCATTCATCGCGCGAGGGACCGGTCAAGCCGGCCAGCACGGGCACGTTCAGGCCCAGCAGCGCTGCGCCTTTGCTGCCGCCCGAGACGGGCAGGTCGCCCTGCCAGCCGATCCAGGCCAGCGTGTAGCCCTGCGCCAGCAGGAAGCCGGCGCCGGCATCGGCCGCCTGCTGCAGGCGGCCATAGGTGGCGGGTGCGTCGTCGTACGCCGGGCCGATGAGCTTGCGGCCCCGGTTGGGCACCTCGACCAGCAAGGTGCCGTTGGGGCGCTCGGGCTGCAGGATCACCACGTCGGCCACGGCGGTGACGCGGCCCGCCGCGTCGCGCGGAGCGAGCGCGATGTCGGCGATGCCCGCGTTGCGCGGGTCGGCCGGGTCCACCGCGAAGGTGGCGCGCGCCACGGTCTTGCGCGCGGTGCCGCGCTCGCCGAAACTGCGCGCCTGCAGCGCGGGGGCCTCGCTCGACAGCACCTCGAACCGGGTGACCTGCGCCACCGCGGGGGCCAGCAGGCCACCGCCCAGCGCGAGCGCGCCCATGGCACGCCACACGGCGCGCGCGACGGGTTGAAAGAAAAAGCGTTCGACAGCAGCAGTCACCACATACATCCTTTTGCGACGGCGGTGCCGCAATCGCACCACCCCATGACAGCGCGCCCGCAGGGAACGCGCCACGGGAACAGGGCTGCGCCGATCCGCGCAGCGCCCCACCCAATGCGCTACGCCAGGCGCAGCGCCCTACCCAATGCGCTACGCCAGGCGCAGCGCGTGGCCGCCGGGCAGCGCCTGGCCACCAGGCAGGGCCCCAGCCGCGGCCTGCACGCGGAACACCGACACCAGTTCGGCCAGGTGGCGCGCCTGGTCGTTGAGGGCGTTGGCCACGGCGGCCGATTCCTCGACGAGCGCCGCGTTTTCCTGGGTGACCTGATCGATCTGGGCCACGGCCTGGTTCACCTGCTCGATGCCCGAGCGCTGCTCCTGCGAGGCGGCGGTGATCTCTTCGATGATGGTGCGCACCTGCTGCACGGCGCCCACGATCTCGGTCATGGTGTGGCCGGCGCGGTCCACCAGGCCCGAGCCGTCGCGCACCTTGGCGACGGACACTTCGATCAGTCCCTTGATCTCCTTGGCCGCCTGGGCGCTGCGCTGCGCCAGCGTGCGCACCTCGCTGGCCACGACGGCGAAGCCCCGGCCCTGCTCGCCCGCGCGGGCCGCCTCGACGGCCGCGTTGAGCGCGAGGATGTTGGTCTGGAACGCGATCGAGTCGATGACGGCGATGATCTCGGAGATGCGGCTGGAGCTTTCCGAGATGCCGCGCATGGTGTCCACCACGTCGCCCATGACGGCGCCGCCGCGCTCGGCGATGCTTGATGCGTTGTTCGCCAGTTGGCCTGCGCGTAGGGCGTTCTCGGCGTTCTGCGTCACGGTGCCCGTGAGCTGCTCCATGCTGGCCGCGGTTTCCTGCAGCGACGAGGCCTGCGACTCGGTGCGCGACGACAGGTTCATGTTGCCCGAGGCGATCTCGCTCGCGGCGTGGCGGATTTCCTCGGTCCCGCTGCGGATGTTGCCGATCAGTTGCGCCAGGCGGGCCTGCATGGTGTGCATGGCCTGCATCAGGCTGTGCGGGTTCTTGCCCGAGGCGGCCACGGCCACGGTGAGGTCACCGTCCGCGATGCGCGCTGCCACCTCGGCGGCCTGCGTGGGCTCGCCGCCCAGGCTGCCGGTCACGCTGCGGATGATCAGCAGCATGGTGCCGTGGATGGCGCCGCCCACCAGCAGCACGATGACGAGCAGCCGTCCGATGGTCTTGTAGAAGGCGGTCTGGATGTCGCCCACCATCACGCCGGCCATCACATGCCAGTCCCACGGTGCGTAGTAGCGCACGAAGGTGACCTTTTCCAGCCGCTCCACGTTGCCGTTGGGCAGCGTCACCCCCGCCTGGTACGAGACGAAGCCCTGGCCGTTTTTCTTGCCCATGTCGGCCAGCTCGCGGTAATAGGCCTTGCCCTCCGGGTCCTTGCGATCGCCCACATTGGTGCCGATCAGGCTCTTGCCCGTGGGGTGCATGAGCATCAGCGGTGCCGAATCGATCACGAACAGGAAGTTCTTGCCGTTGTCGAATCGCAGCGCGGCCAGGCGCGCCAGCGCCTGCTCCTTGGCAGTGGCCACGTCCATGCGGCCCGCAGCCACCTCGGCGGCGTAGTTCTCGATCAGGCTGTAGCCCAGGTCCACCACGTTGTGCACGGCCGCCTGGCGCTCTTCGGTCACCACGGTGCGCGCATGGAACGCAGCCCACGCGCCCAGCAGGAACAGGCCCAGCCACATCAGGATCAGGGCCAGGGTCAATTTGGTTTTAAGTCGCATGGAGGTCACGGTGGGGCCAGCGGTCCGGTGGGGACGGCAAGGGGTGGGAATGGGAGGGACGGCGCATCGGCGGAGGGCCCCCGGGATTCCCGGGTTACCACCAATGGCACAGCGAACGAAAAGTCATTATTTCATCGAAAAGTTACGTTTGTTTGCAAAAAATACCTATGGGTCGGCCCGTGTCCAAAGCCCCAGGCCTTCCATGCCCGGCGGGCCGCCCCCAAGCAAAAAGGGCCAGCGCATGCCGCGCTGGCCCTGGGGTGGAACATTGACGAAAACCGGCCTCTAGCGCATATTCGACTAGGGCATACAGCTATTCTTTTTATAGCGACAAACACCGCCTGCATCCTCACCCGCGCTGCGGGATCTCCAGCCCGCGCACCACGGCCGGCCGCGCCAGGAAGGCGGCCAGCACGCGCTGCACCTGGGGGAAGGCATCGAAGTCCACCAGCTCGCGCGCCTCGTAGAAGCCGACCAGGTTGCGCACCCACGGAAAGACGGCGATGTCGGCGATGGAGTAGTCGTCGCCCAGGATCCACGCGCGCCCGGCCAGGCGCTGCTCCAGCACGCCCAGCAGGCGCCTGGACTCGGCCACGTAGCGGTCGCGCGGGCGCTTGTCCTCGTAGTCCTTGCCGGCGAATTTATGGAAGAACCCGAGCTGGCCGAACATGGGGCCGACGCCGCCCATCTGCCACATGACCCACTGCAGGGCCTCGTAGCGCGCGGCCGGGTCCTGCGGCAGGAAGCGGCCGGTCTTCTCGGCCAGGTAGACCAGGATGGCGCCCGATTCGAACAGCGCCAGCGGCCGCCCGCCCGGGCCATCGGGGTCGAGGATGGCGGGGATCTTGTTGTTGGGGTTGAGCGAGAGGAACTCGGGCGAGAACTGGTCGTTGGTGTCGAAGCGCACCAGGTGCGGCTCGTACGGCAGGCCCAGCTCCTCCAGCAGGATGGAGACCTTGACACCGTTGGGCGTGGGCAGCGAATACAGCTGCAGCCGCTCGGGGTGGCGCGCCGGCCACTTGGCGGCGATGGGGTGGGTGAGGGGGCGGGCGGTGGCGGGGGCGGATGTGGAGGGCGTCGTCGTCATGGTTTTTTGCGGGCCTCGGGTGAGCGGCCGGGGTGGCCGGACGGGGATCGAACAGGCGTCGAACCGGGGCGTTCATTACACCCCCGAGGCCCGCGGCGGCGCAGGCGCCGCGCGCAGTAACCCCAAGGCCGCTCAGCCCTTCACCAGCCCGCTGTCCACGATGAGGTTCTGCCCGGTCACGGCGCGCGACCAGGGCGAGAGGAAGAACAGCACCGCGTCGGCGAACTCGGCCGGCGTGGTCACGCGGCGCAGCGGGGTCATGCCGGCGATGAGGTCGAACACCGCCTCGGGCGTGGCGCGGCTGGCGTCGGTGGTGCGCAGCAGGCCGCCCGACACCATGTTCACGGTGATGCCGTGCGGCCCCAGGTCGTTGGCCGCCGTGCGGGTGAGCGACAGCAGCGCGGCCTTGGCGGCGGTGTAGTCGTGGTAGGGCACCACGGGGTTCTGGAACAGGTTGGTGCCCACGTTCACGATGCGCCCGAAACCCTGCGCGCGCATGGTGGGCAGCGCGGCCTGCAGGGTGTTCAGCGCGCCCTTCACGGCGCCGTCGATCTGCTGCTGAAAGCGCTCCCAGGCGATGTCGCCGATCTGCGGCCGGGCGTCGCCGTCGAAGCGGAACTGCGCGAGCGCGTTGTTGACCACCGCGCTGATGGGCCGGCCGGTGCGCTCTCGCGCCTGGGCGAAGAGGCGCTGCACGGCGGCGGCATCGGTCACGTCGGCCTGCAGGGCGATGGCGCGCGGGCCCAGCTCCTGGGCGAGTGCCTGCGCTGCGGTGTCGCTGGTGAGGTAGTTGATGACCACGCCGGCGCCTTCGCGCGCCAGCGCCCGGGTGATCGATTCGCCCAGGCCCCGGGCACCGCCGGTGACCAGGACCCATTGTTCGGACAGTTGCATGGTGGTGTCGCTCGCGGGATGTGAAAAAAGGACCGGGGCCGGGCGCGGTCAGGCCGACGCCGCATACCCCAGCGGTTGCAGAAAGGCGCCCGGCTGCGCGCGGTGGCACAACAGCGTGAGCTGCTGGCGCGCCCGGGTCATGCCGACGTAGAGGGTGTTCTTCTCCTGCGCGTAGGGCGCCTGCGGCACGGGGAACACGCCCTGCTCCAGGAACGGGATCACCACGTGGTCAAACTCCAGGCCCTTCACGTCCTCGATGTTGGCCAGGACCAGGCTGGCGGAACTGCGCAATTCGCGCTGGCGCTGCTCGGCGGCGTTCAGGTGCAGGAAATAATCGCGCGCGCTGGCAAAGCCTTTCGCCGCCTCGCACAGTCCGGCCAGGTTGGCGAGCGCGTCCTCGCGCCGCTGGCGCGAGACGAACACCTCGCGGATCACGGTGTCGATCTGCAGGGCCTGCAGCAGGCGCGGCAGGGTGTCCTGGCCGCCCGCCTCGCGCGCCACCTCCAGGGCCTTGCGCAGGCGCCGCTGCATGGCGGGCTCGACGTTGGCCACGATCTGGTGGGTGAAGAAGTTCTGCAGGAACAGCGGGTTGTCGGTCACGCTGCGGATGGCGTCCTCCAGCAGGGCCTGCTGCGACTCGTGCTCGCGCCCGGCCACGACGATGCGTGCGCCGCAGAAGAACACCAGCGCCCGCATGAGCTTGTCGCGCGTGCGCGGCTCGGACACGCTGTCGAAGTTGTCGGTGGCCACGGCCAGCAGGCCGCGCACCAGCAGCACCTCGGGCCGCAGCAGGTAGCTGTCGAAGCCGCTCACGGTGTAGGGCACGTTGTCGGCCAGCAGCCGGTTCTCGATGCCCACCGACTGGTTGGAGTGGCGCAGCAGCACGGCAAAGCCCGCCATGCGGGCGCGGGGCCGGGCGCGCCACTGCTGGGCCGCCTGCGCGACGAGGTCCACGCAATGGGCGGCATCGTCGTAGGGCCGCAGCTCCACCGCGGTGTCGTGCCCGGCGAGCGAGTCGTAGGGTTTGGCCGCCAGCCGCCCGGCCTTGGCCGCGAGCTTCTTGCCGAAGCGGTGGCTGGGCGTGAGCCGCAGGCGCGCCACGGGGCGGCCGGTGTGCGCGGTGATGGCATCGCCCATGAAGGCGGCATCGGCCCCGTGGGCGCCGTAGATGACCTGGTCGCGGTCGCCCACGCCGCAGAAGGTGCACTGCGTGGTCTCCAGCAGCTCGCGCAGCACGCGGAACGCGGCCTCGTTCATGTCGTGCATCTCATCGACCAGCACGGCCTGCACGCCGCGCGGCCAGCGCGGCAGGCTGGCCGCGGTGTCGCCGCCGTGCAGGCGCCGGGCCAGGTCGTAGGTGGCATCGAAGGGGCCGCGAAACAGCGGCTCGTCGGCCAGCTCGCGCCGGCGGATGCGCTCGTAGGCCAGGAACACCTTGAGCTGCGTGTAGCCCACGCCGATGGCGGCCGCGTGCTCGGGCGAGGCCGGGCCGCCCTCGCGCTCCAGCTCGTCCTTCATCGTGCCCTTGAGCCACACGCTGGTCGCCAGGAACTCCTCCACGAAGCCGGTGTCGCCCAGCGTGGGCAGCAGCAGCTCCTCGCGCCAGCGCTCGTGTTCGTTGTCTTCCACGCGCTGCACGGCCTGCCAGACGAAGGGACGCAGTTCCTCCAGGTGGCGGTGGTGCGGCACGGGGGCTTCGTACTGGTCGGCCAGCATTTCAGCGCAGAAGGCATCGAACGTGGCGATGCGAAAGCGCTGCGCCACGGGCGCGGGCACGCCGACCTTGCGCAGCGCGGCCTGCAGCGCCTGGCAGGCGGTGGCGGTGTGCGTGAGGGCCAGGCAGCGCTCGGGCGCCACGCCGCGCGCCCAGGCCTGCCCCATGCGCAGGGCGAGCGTGGTGGTCTTGGCCGCGCCGGCGTTGGCCTCGATGACCAGCGTGCGCTCGGCGGACTGCTGGATCGCCAGCTGCTCGGCCGTGGGGTCGATCTGCCTGGCCTGGAAAAGGGGAACGGTGGGGGGGGTGGTCGCCAAGGGATTCTTTTCAGGCAGGGCCCCGGCGCGGGCGCAGGGTGCGAAGCGGCAAGGGCGCCAGGGGGCGAAGGCCTCAGCGCCGGCGCTCGGCGCTCACGTCGATTTCGCCGAAGACGGTGATGCCGTTCGAGCCCTGGCCACCGATGCCGTGCGTGCCGCGAGACGGCGCCTCGGACGGCGCGCCGCCCGCGCAGCCGGCCAGCAGGCCCACGAAGGCCAGGGCCGCAAGGCAACGGGCGAATCGGGCGAGGGCGTTCATGCCTCGCCCCCCAGGTGCTTGCCCAGGATGCCGGCCAGCTCGAACATGGTGACCTGGTCCTTGCCGAACACGGGGCGCAGCTTGGCGTCGGCGTTGATGGCGCGCTTGTTGGTGGCATCCTGCAGGCCGTTGGCCTTGATGTAGTCCCACATCTTCTTCACGGCCTCGGGCCGGGCAACCGGTTCCGGCCCGATCACCGCCGCCAATGCGGCGCTCGGGGCCTTTCCGGCCGCGGGCTTGCGCGGCGCCTTGGGTGCGGCCGGGGCCTTCTTGGCGGGGGCTTTGGCAGCGGTCTTGGCGGCAGGCTTCGCCGCCTTCTTGGCCGCGGCCGACGTCTTGGCGGCCGCGCCTGCGCCAGCCTTTGCAGCGAACGTCTTGCGCGGCGGGAATTTGCTCTCGCGCTGCTCGAACTCGAAGTTCACCTTGCCCGCCTCCTTGTCCCAGGCGAGGAACGCCTTGAACGCCCGGCGCGTGCGCATGCTCACGAACTTGTCGAGCAGGTCGGTCTTGCCGGTGGCCAGCAGCTTGCTCATCTGCGCGCGCTCCACGGGCTGCTGCAGGATGATCTTGCCGCTCTTGAAGGTACAGCTGGGCGTGGGCTGCGCCGCCGTGGGCACGGCCTTGCTGCACACGTAGTTGCTGCCGTGCTCGTACACGGGCGCGCCGCACACGGGGCAGGCGCCCAGGCTTTCCTGCTCCGAGAAATCGACCAGCTCGCCCGATTCCTCGGCGTTCCTGTCGTCGCCGAAGTCGAACTCCAGCTTGTAGTTGTGCGCCTCGTCGTCGTAGACGATGCCCACCTCGGCCGTGAAGGGCCAGCCGGCCTTGGAGCGAAAGCCCTCCAACGGGCCGATCCTCTTGTCGCGCAGCAGCTGGTCGGCCTCGGCGGTCTCGAAGGTGCGGCCGGCCGGCGACTTGCCGAACGAGAAGCCGCAGGCGTCCGAGCCGTCGCCGGCCTTGCCCACGCAGGCGTAGCGGCGGTAGTTCTCCTTCACCACGCCGCCGCAGTTGGGGCACGGCGCGGAGAGCGTGGCGTAGTCGCCGGGAATGGTGTCGCGGTCGTATTCCTTGGCCTTCTTGACCATGCGCTCGGTCATCCGGGCGATGTCGGCCATGAAGGCCTCGCGGCTGAGCAGGCCCTTTTCCATCTGCGAGAGCTTGAACTCCCAGTCGCCCGTGAGGTCGGCGCGGCACAGTTCCTCGACCTCCAGCCCACGCAGCAAGGTCATCAACTGGAAGGCCTTGGCCGTGGGGATCAGCTCGCGGCCCTCGCGCAGCATGTACTTTTCGGTCAGCAGCCCTTCGATGATGGCCGCGCGCGTGGCCGGGGTGCCCAGGCCCTTTTCCTGCATGGCCGAGCGCAGTTCCTCGTCGTCGATCTGCTTGCCGGCGCTTTCCATGGCGCCCAGCAGCGTGGCTTCGGAGTAGCGCGCGGGCGGCTTGGTCTTGAGGCCCTTGGGCTCCACGAAGTCGGTGCGCACCATCTCGCCGGGCTGCACGGGCACGAGGTTCTGGCCCTTGTCGCCTTCCTTGGCGCCCTCCACCTCGTCGGCGGCCTCCTTGCCGTAGATGGCCAGCCAGCCGGGCCGCACCAGCACCTTGCCCTCGGTCTTGAAATGGTGGTTGACCACTTGACTGATCCGCGTGGTGACCATGTATTCAGCACTCGGGAAGAACACCGCCATGAAGCGGCGCACCACCAGGTCGTACAGCTTCTGCTCGGCCTCGGACAGCCCGCTCGGGGCCTGCAGCGTGGGGATGATGGCGAAGTGATCGCTGACCTTGCTGTTGTCGAAGATGCGCTTGTTGGGCTTCACATAGTTGCCGTCCAGCGCCTGCTGTGCAAAGGGCGCCAGGTGGCGCATGCCGCTCGTGGCCAGCATGCCGAAGGTGTCGCGCGCCACGGGCAGGTAGTCCTCGGGCAGGGCGCGCGAGTCGGTCCGCGGGTAGGTCAGGGCCTTGTGGCGCTCGTACAGGCTTTGCGCCAGGGCCAGCGTGGTCTTGGCGCTGAAGCCGAACTTGCCGTTGGCCTCGCGCTGCAGGCTGGTCAGGTCGAACAGCAGGGGCGAGGACTGCGAGGTGGGCTTGGATTCCTCGGTGACGCTGGCCGCCTTGCCGCGCACCGCATCGGCGATGGCCACAGCGTCGGCATGGTTCCAGATCCGGTCGGCCTTCGCCTCGGGGTCTTCGCTCTTCTTCCACTGGGGGTTGAACCACTTGCCCAGGTACTCGCCCGCCTCGGCATGGAAGCCCGCGTGCACTTCCCAATAGTCGCGGCTCACGAACTTGCGGATCTTTTCCTCGCGCTCGACCACCAGCGACAGCGTGGGCGTCTGCACCCGGCCCACGGTGGTGAGGAAGAACCCGCCGTCGCGCGAGTTGAAGGCCGTCATGGCCCGCGTGCCGTTGATGCCCACCAGCCAGTCGGCCTCGGAGCGGCTGCGCGCGGCGTGGGCCAGGCCCTGCATCTGCTGCTCGGAGCGCAGCGCCTCGAAGCCGTCGCGGATGGCCTGCGGCGTCATCGACTGCAGCCACAGGCGCTTGACCGGCTTGCCCAGTCCCTTGCCGTCGGGCTTGGAGCCGCCGGCGTACTGCTCGATCAGCCGGAAGATCAGCTCGCCCTCGCGGCCCGCGTCGCAGGCGTTGATGAGCTGGGTGACGTCCTTGCGCTTGGCCTGGCGCACCACGGCCGACAGGCGGCTCTTGGTCTTGTCCACGGGCTTCAGGTCGAAATACGGCGGGATCACGGGCAGGTGGGCGAAGCTCCACTTGCCGCGCTTGACGTCGAATTCCTCGGGCGCCTGGATCTCCACCAGGTGGCCCACCGCGCTGGTGACCACGTAGCGGTCGTTCTCGAAGTGGTCCTCGTGCTTGTCGAACTTGCCCGCCACGGGGGTGAGCGCGCGCACGATGTCCTGGGCCACCGAGGGTTTTTCTGCAATTACCAGTGTCTTGGTCATGTTGTGGGTTTCGCCGTTGAAAGGCGCTTCTACAATCCGCTTCTCACACGCGTACACGCGCACGCGCCTGTGTGCCTATTCAAACTAACAGAGTTTTGCCATGCCCCGCACCGCATCGCCCGCAGCCCCCCCGTCCGCACCGGGGCGCCGCCTCCAGACCCGGCGCTCGGGCGTGCATGGCAAGGGCGTCTTCGCCGTGCAGGATATCGCCGAAGGCGAAGTGCTCATCGAGTACACGGGCGAGGTCATCAGCTGGCAGGAGGCCCAGGACCGGCACCCGCACGATCCCGCGCAGCCCAACCATACCTTTTACTTCCACGTGGATGAAGACCACGTGATCGACGCAAAGTTCGGCGGCAATTCATCGCGCTGGATCAACCACAGCTGCGACCCCAACTGCTTCGCCGACGAACAGGACGGCCGGATCTTCATCACCGCCCTGCGCAACATCGCCGCGGGCGACGAGCTGAACTACGACTACGGCCTCATCATCGAAGAGCGCTATACCCCCAAGCTCAAGGCCGAATACCCCTGCTGGTGCGGCAGCGCGAACTGCCGGGGCACGCTGCTGGCGCCCAAGCGCGGCTGGGCGCCGCCGGGCATGGCGCCTGAAAAGCCGGCCAAGGCGAACAAGGCTGCCAAGGACGCCGAGCGCGGCAAGGCCGTCCGCCAAGCCAACAAGGCATCGCCCGCCACCGAAACCGCCACGCCGCCCTCACCGGGCCGCAAGGCGCGGAGCCCCCGCCGGTGACCGGCCGCTCCCCCGACGCCCCCATCCGCTGGCCCGCCGAGGCCATCTGGGAAGCCGTGGCCCCCGTGCTGCCGGGCTTCACCGTGGAGGTGCTGCCGAGCGTCGACTCCACCAACACCGAACTCATGCGCCGCGCCCGCGCGGGCCTGGCCGAGCCCACCCTGCTCGTGGCCGAGCTGCAGACCGCCGGCCGCGGGCGGCTGGGCCGGCCCTGGCGTGGCGCGGTGGGCGATGCGCTCATGTTCTCGCTGGGCATGCCGCTGGCGCCGGCCGACTGGTCGGGCCTGTCGCTCGCCGTGGGGGTGAGCGTGGCCGAGAGCCTGCAGCCCACGCCGCTGGCGGGTGCCGCGCGCATCGGCCTCAAATGGCCCAACGACCTGTGGCTGGACGGTGATCGCAAGCTGGCCGGCATCCTGGTGGAAACGGCGAGCCTCGTCGCGCCTGGCTGGGAAGCGCATGCCGCCCCCGCCACGCGCTACGTGGTGGCCGGCATCGGCATCAACGTGCAGCCGCCGCAGGCGGACGGCATGAACACCCCGCCCGGCAGCCTGCAGGACGTGGAGCCCGGCCTGGATGCGCCCACGGCGCTGCAGCGCATCGCCGCGCCGCTGGTCGCCATGCTGCAATCCTTCGAGGCCTATGGCTTCGCGCCGGTGCAGGCCCGGTTCCACCAGCGCGACGTGCTGAGCGGCCGCGCGGTGACGCTGAGCGATGGCACCACCGGCACGGCCCACGGCGTGGGCGAGGATGGCGCGCTGCTGGTGCATACGGCGCAGGGCATGCAGGCCCTGACCAGCTCCGAGATCAGCGTGCGGCCCGCCGGCCCGTCGGCGCCGCGCTGACCGAGAAAGGCCCACCCATGCTGCGCGCCGCCGTCCTGGTTCTGCTGCTGGCCAATGCCGGCTACTACGCATGGGCGCAGGGGCTGCTGCGCTCGTGGGGCTGGGCGCCGCCCGAGCAGTCCGAGCCCCAGCGCCTGGAGCAGCAGATCCAGCCCGAGAACCTGCGCCTGGGCCGCGCCAACGGAACGGGCACCACCCCCAACGGCAACGCAAACGCGAACGCGAACGGGGGCGAAGCGCCTGCAGCCCCCGCCACCCCGCCCGCTCCCGCCTCCACTCCCGCACCCAGCACCAGCGAGGCCGCGCCCGCATCGGTCCCGACCGTGGCCGCCGCCGAGCCCGCGCCCTGCCTGCAGGCGGGCACGTTCGAGAAGGGGCAGCTCGATGCGTTGCGCACCGCCACGGCCGGCCTCCCGCCAGGCAGCTGGACGCTGGAGCCGATCTCGCTCACTGGCCGCTGGATGGTCTACATGGGCCGCTTCGCCGACGAGGACACGCTGGAGAAGAAACGCGCCGAACTGCGCGCCCGCAAGGTGCCGTACGACCGGCCGGGCGCGGCGCTGGAGCCGGGCCTGTCGCTGGGCCGCTTTTCCACGGAAGAGGCCGCCGAGCGGGCCCTGGCCACGCTGGGCACGCAGGGCGTGCGCACCGCCCGCGTGGTGCAGGAACGCACCGATGCCACGGGCTACGTGCTGCGCCTGCCGGCCGCCACCGCGGCCCTGCGCACCCAGGCGGAGGGGCAGTTGCGCGGCCTGCTGGCCAGCCGGCCGTTGCGCGCCTGCGGCTGACCGGCCGGCCACGCCGGCCTTTTTCCAGGCTCAGGCCAGCAGCCGCAGGCTGCCGGGGCACAGCGTCTGCACCAGCTCTTCCATGCCTTCGACCAGGGCGCTCACCAGGGCATTGGGGCCTTCAGCAGGCAGGTCTTCGGCGAACACGATGGCCTGGCTCAGCACCGACTCCTCCAGCACCACGGGCGGCAGGCCGTGCTGCTGCAGCGCCCAGTCCATGGCCATGAGGGCGGCCGGGCCGTTGCCCTCGTCGAAGGGGCGCAGGCTGACCAGGGCCTGGTACAGGCGCGCGGCCCGCTCCACGGCCTCCAAACGGGTCAGCGCGGGATAGACCGCATCGGCCGGCGAGATCCAGGCCGACAGCGTTTCCAGGTGGCGCGTGAGCGAGGCCGCCATGGGATAGGCGCGCTGCTCGCCGGCACCCGGCGTGAGGAAGCGGGGGGCGAGCACGCCCGGGTCGCCGAAGACGGTGGAGCCCGAGGTGCCCGCAGCCAGCCGCTGGAATTCGCGCGTGCGCGCCCGGGGCCCGCCGGCAGGGCAGCCGTTCAGGCGCCAGCCGATCTCCAGCAGCCGCTCGGGCGTGATGGACTGGCCCGCATGCAGCCAGGTGCCCACGGCCTGGGCGGCGTCGGCCCAGGCGTCTTCCGTGCCCACGCCATCGGTGCGCAGCACCAGCGACAGGCCGCTGCGCCAGGCGTTCACCTCGGCGCGCAGCCCCGCGTTCTTGCGCAGCACGCCCAGGCATTCCTGCCAGCCGACCGCCACGCCGTCCAGCCGCGCGGCCAGGCGCGCCTGCTGCGGCGGGTTCCAGCGGGGGGCCTGCAGCAGGTTGGACAGCAGCGCCACGGGCGTGCCCGTCAGATCGACGGCGGGATGGTCCCGCACTGCGGCCGGCACGTTGTGCAGCTGCAGGTTGTGCGACAGGTCCAGCAGCTGCAGCACGGGCATGCGGGCCATGGCCTCGGGCACGTTCTGCAGGCCGCAATGCGTGAGGATCACGGTCGCCAGCCGCGGCGCCTGCGCCAGCGATTCGGGCAGCTCGCGCAGGCTGAAGTTGGCCGACAGGTCCAGCATTTCGAGGTGCTGCAGCCAGGCCAGGGCCTGCGGCACTTCGGTGACCACGCAGTTGCGCGCCGTGAGGGTGCGCAGACCCCGGCACAGCGCCAGGGTCTCGGGCAGGCGGTGAAAGCCCGTGTTGTCCGACACGTCCAGGTGCTTGAGATGGCGCAGGCGGTCCAGCCCGGGCGGCAGGGAGGACAGGCGCAGCAAGCGCAGGTCCAGTTGCCAGCCCTCCTCGCCCAGGGCGTGGCAGGCCAGCACGCGCCTGACCGCCTCCTGGCGGCGTTCGGCGAACGTGGCGGCGGTTTCACCGTCGTCTTCCAGGTCCGCTTCGGGGGTGCGCAGGCGGCCGAGCATGCGGGCCCACAGGCCCTGCTGGCGGGGCGGCGGCCGGTTGGGATCGGCATCGCACCATTCCTGCAGTTCGCGCATCCAGCGCTCCATTTCGGGGGTGTCGGTGCCAGCGCGGCCGGCGGCCCGGGCAGCGCCGTGCCCCTGGCCTGCGTAGTGGCGGCGCAGGAAGCGGAAGGCCGATGCGCCCTCGCTGGTCGCGGCGCTGCCCTCGGCACCGGGGCTGTGGGGTACGCGGGCAAGGACGTCGGTGGTCGCGTTCATGGCATGGGCACGCGGGCAAACGCGTGGTGAAAGGTTGGTGATGGAACAAAACCCGTCCAACTGCGACGGGATGTATCCAATCTACGGACCGGGCCCCTCGCGCCGTGGTGCGAATGCGATGCCTTGGCCGCGCATGCGAAATTTCAGCGCGGCAGCAGGGTGCAAAGGGCTTCCTCCATGCCCTGCATCACGGCGTCGAAAAGCGCATGAGGCACGCCGCCGGCTGGGGCCGAGGCGAAAACCGCCGCATCGGTCAACGCGCCGTCGGCCACCGTCCCGTCCTTCGCCACCTGCCCGGTCATGGCTTCGGCGTCCAGCGCGACGGGCGGCAACCCATGCTGCTGCAGGGCCCAGTCCATCGCCATCAGCGCGGCCGGGCCATTGCCCTCCTCGAAGGGGCGCAGGCTCTCCACCGCCCGGTACAGCAGCGTGGCCCGCTCCGTGGCCGCCAGCGGAGAAGCCGGCGCGTCGCCCTGGGCCAGCCAGGTGTCCAACGCGGCGAGATGGCCTGGCAGTGCGCGGACCGGGGGATAGTCGAGGTGGCTGCCGGTGAGGCCCTGCGCATCGGCCGGGATGCGCTGGAACTCCATCGCCCGCAGCTGCGCCCCGCCGGCGGGGCGGCCGTTCAGGCGCCAGCCGATCTCCTGGATGCGCTCGGTCGTGATCGGCAGGCCCTGGCTCAGCCAGCGCTGCACAGCCGCGTCCGCATCGGCCCAGGCGGCCTCGGTGCCCGCGCCGTCGATGCGCAACGCCTGAGAGAGCGCATTGCGCGCCTTATCCATCGCCGCACGCGATGCGCTGGCGTCCTGCAGCAAGGGCGCACAAGCCCGCCAGGCGCTCGACAGTGGTCCCACGCGGGTTTCCAGCGCGGCGCGCTGCCCGGGGGACCACGGCACGGGCTGCAGCAAGCGGTCCGTGAGCGCCACCGGCGTGCCCTGCAGTGCGAGCGCAACGTGGCTCTCGCGCAGGCCGGGCGGCAGCGTGTGCAGGCCGCGGTTGTGCGACACATCCACGGTCCGCAGCGCCGGCATGTCCGCCATGCCGGGCGGCAGGTGGCTCACGTCGCAATGCGGCACACGCAGCTCCCGCAGGCGGGGGGCTTGCGCCATGGCCTGCGGCAGTGCCTTGAGAAAAGGGTTGGCCGACAGATCGAGCGTTTCGAGGTTCGGCAACTGGAACAGGGAGGGCGGCACGTGGCTGACAAAGCCGTTGCAGGCCGTGAGGCTGCGCAGGTTCCGGCACCCGGCCAGCCCTTCGGGCAGGGATTGCAGGCCGGTGTTGTTCGACAGGTCCAGCGCCTCCAGATGCGACAGCCGTTCCAGGCCCGGCGGCAAGCTGGAGAGTCCCAGCCCGCTCAGGTCGAGCGTGCGGCCATCGGCGCCTTGCGCATGGCAGGCGAGCAAGCGCTGCATCGCCACCTCCCGGCGCTCCGCGAGCAGGGGAAGGCCATCGTCCGCCTTCTCCGCCCTGGCCTTGCGCCCCAGCGCCCGCAGGCGCCCGAACAGCCCATGGTGGCCCGACACGGCCCGGTGCGGATCGGCGTCGCACCAGCGTTGCAGCTCCTGCTTCCACCGAACCGCATCGAAGGACGCTGCGCGGGGCGGTATCGCCCCCGGTGCAGCGGCCACCGCGCGCGATCGCAGCGCCTGGGCGTGGGTGTCGGCAGAGGCCGGCGTGGAGCGCGAGGGAGGCGACGGCACCGCAGCGGGGGGCGGGGCTTCGGAGCGGTGCGTGAACGGCTCCTGTTTGAACAGGGTGGAAAGCGATGTCATGGCAGGGCGGACACGCGGCAAGCGCGTCGCGGGCAGGGGGTGGGCAGGCCCGCGGGACGGGCCAGTGGACCCGCAATCTACGAAGTCGGCCGGCTCCGCTCCGCCCGGAATGCGAATGCAATGCCCGCCATGCGAAGCGACCCGCGCGCAAGCCGCGCCGCTTCCCCTCTTGCAAAAAAGCGCAGCGCGCCCCTGCCGCTTTCAATGCCGCGTCAATGCCGCCTCACTGCCGGGGATCGGTCGCCAGCAGCCACTCCACCAGCGCGCGCAGATCGGCCTGCAGCCGCGCGAAACCGGCCGGCTCGATGGCCAGCGTGCGCTCGTCCATGTAGAGCTTGCGGTTGATCTCCACCTGGATGCTGTGGCGGTGGGTCGCCGGGTGGCCGTAGCGGCGCACCAGCTCCACGCCCTTGTAGGGGTGGTTGTAGTCCACGCTGTAGCCGCGCTCGCGCAGAAAGGCGCAGATCGCCTGCGACAGCGCCGGGCTGGCGGTGGTGCCGTCGCGATCGCCGATCACGAAATCCGCATGGTGCAGGCCCGGGTGCAGCGTGGCATGGCTGGCGGCCACGGCGGGCATGGAGTGGCAGTTGATGTGGATGCTGTAGCCGTGGCGGGCATGGGCTGCGTCGATCGCCCGGGCCACGGCCGCGTGGTAGGGGCGCCAGCAGCGGTCGATGCGCGCGCGCGCCTCGGCCACGGAGAGCAGCCGGTCGTAGATGGGCACGCCCTCGTCGGTGAACTTCCAGATCAGCCCCTTGCCCAGCCGCACCTTCTGCAGCACGACGGGATCGGTGGTGACGGGATCGGTCCACGCGGTGTCGAACCCGGCCTCGAACATGCTGGCATCGACCTCGGTGGTGTCGCGGTTGGCGTCCAGGTAGATGCGGGGAAAGTGCGCCTCCACCCAGGCCGCGCCCAGCGCGGGGGCGAAGGCGTAGAGCTTCTCGACATGCGTGTCCTCGGCGCGGCGCAGCGTGGGCAGGTCGATGGCGGCGCGGAAGTCGTCAGGGTAGGTGGTGCCGCTGTGCGGCGAATCGAGCACCAGGGCCGTGCGGCCGGGCACGGCGGAGAACATGGCCGCTGGCGCTGCAGCCGCGGCGACGGCGGGCGCGCCCGCCGCCCCTGGCTCGGCGGCCTGCAGCCGGTGCCGGCGTTGGATCAGTTGCAGCGCTGCATGCATCGGCGCACTCCTGCGAGGTCAGTCGAGCTGGATCTTGGCATAGGCGGCCACTTCCTTCATCTTGTCGATCTCCCGCACGATCTGCTGCGAGAAGTCCGCGGGCGAGGTGCCCGAAGCATAGAGTCCCTGCCCGGCCAGGCGCTCGCGCACCGCCGGCTCCCGCAGGGCCGCGGCCACGGCCTGCTGCACGCGCAGCACGGCGGCGGCGGGGGTGGACACCGGCGCCACCAGGCCGAACCACGAGGGCTCGTTGGCCTGGGGAAAGCCCAGCTGCGCATAGGTGGGCACCTCGGGCAGCACGTCCAGCCGCTCGGGCCAGGACACGGCCAGGGCCTTGAGCTTGCCGGACTTGACGTGCGGCAGCGACGAGGCCACCTGGTCGAAATACACCGGCACCTGCCCGCCCACCACGTCGTTGATCGCCGGACCGGCACCGCGGTAGGGAATGTGCACCATGGAAGTGCCCGTGCTGCTCTTGAACAACTCGCCCCACATGTGGCCGATGGTGCCGTTGCCCGGCGTGGCATAGGACACCTTGCCGGGGTTGGCCTTGAGGTACTTCACCAGCTCGGCGAAGTCCTTGACCGGCAGGACCTTGGGGTTGACCACGATCACCCCGGGGGCCTTGACGATCTCGGTCACGCCGGCGAAGTCCTTGACGGGGTCGTAGGGCAGCTTGGAGAACACGGCCGGGTTCACGCCGTGGGTGGACAGCGTGGCCACGCCCAGCGTGAGCCCGTCACCCGCGGCGCGCCCCACCTCGGCCATGCCGATGGAGCCGCCCGCGCCGGCGCGGTTCTCGATCACCACGGGCTGGCCCAGCAGGCGCTGCAGCGGCTCCTGCAGGGCGCGGCCAGCGATGTCGGTGGCGCCGCCGGGCGGGAACGGCACGATGATGCGCAGGGGCTTGTCCTGCGCGAAAGACATTCTAGGAAGGACAGTTGCGGCAGCCACGGCTGCGATCCATTGACGGCGTTGCATGGAGATTTTCCTCGGAAGATGGACAGAGATTACCGAACTCGGTGCCCATTGAAAAGCAATTGATGTGCCTGTTAATATTCCATTTGAGACTGTTCTAAGTATCTAACCGCCATGTCCTTGCGCCGCCTCAATCCCCCGCTGCACCTGCTGCGGGCCTTCTGCACGGTCGCGCGTTTCGGCGGCGTCTCGCGCGCGGCCGAGGCCCTGCACCTGACGCAGAGCGCGGTCAGCAAGCAGGTGCAGGAACTGGAGCGTTGGGTGGGCATCGCCCTGTTCGAGCGCAGCCGCAAGCGCCTGACCCTCACCCCCGCCGGCGAACGCTACGAAAAGGCGGTGCGCTCGCTGCTCGCCCGTCTGGAGGCGGCCACGCTGGAGCTCATCACCAGCAGCGACGGCGGCGGGGCGCTGCACCTGTCCGCCCTGCCCACCTTCGCCGCCAAGTGGCTGATCCCGCGGCTGCCGCAGTTCCAGCAGCAGCACCCGCAGATCACGCTGCATTTCGTGCCCTTCGTGCACGGCTACGACTTCGCCAACCCCGACCTGGACTGCTCCATCCTCTTCGGCGACGGCCACTGGCCCGGGGCGCGAGCGCACTACCTGGCCGGCAACGACGTCGCGCTGATCGCACCGCCCGCCGGCGCGGGCGACGCCGCGCCCCTGCAGGCCCCGCGCGACGTGGTGCGCAGCGCCCTGCTGCGCCACGTGTCGGTGCCCGACGCGTGGGAGCGCTGGAGCGAGGTCCACGGCGTGCCCGGGCTCGATGCGCTGGCCGGCCCGCAATTCGACCAGTTCGAAAGCATGATCCGCGCCGTCTCGGTGGGCATGGGCGTCGCCCTGGTGCCGCGCTGCCTGGTGCACGACGAGATCGCCGCGGGCGTGGTGGCCGAGCCCCTGGCCCAGGGCGGCTACGCCAGCGCGCTGGGCTACTGGTTCTGCTACCCCGAGGCCCGCGCGCAACTGGCCACGCTGGACCGGTTCCGCCAATGGCTGCTGGATTCGGCGGCCGGCCCGCACGCTGCGCGGGCGGACTGAAGCCGCCCACGCCTGGCATTCGAGCAAAACCGGCGGTATGCCCTAGTATTCATTGCCCTTGATGCTACATAAAAAATAGCAAAATAACAGACCATCGCCACGGCACGGCGTTCGGCACGCCGGCGCCAGGGCGACCATGCACGGGCCGCACGGGCCCGTTTCGCACTTCATCCCCCGCGCACCTCGGCCACCATGCGTTCCAGCCGCGCGGCATCGACGACCACCAGCGCGCGGCCGTCCTTTTGCAGCACGCCGGCTTTGACCAGCACGCCCAGTTCGCGCGTGACCTGCTCGCGGTTGGTGCTGATCTGGCTAGCCAGTTCGGCGTGGGCAGGCGCGGGCTCGATGCGAGCCTGGTTGCCCTGCACGCCGGCTGCGCGCGCCAGGCGCAGCAGCTCGGCATGCAGGCGGTTGTGCACGCCCAGGGTACTCAGGTCGATCACGCGGTCGGACAACTGGCGCACCAGCGAGGCCAGGTAGTGCATCACCCGCTGCGCGACCAGGGGCTCGTCGCGCAGCAGGGCCAGGAACCCGTCGCGCGAGAGACTGGCCACCAGGGTGGCGTCCAGCGTCACCACGTCGGCCGAGCGCGGGCCGCCGTCGATGGCCGCGATCACGCCGATGTGCTCGCCCGGTTCGCAATCGCGGAAGGTGACTTGCCGGCCGCTGGCCGAATAGGTGGTGATGCGCAGGCGCCCCGCCACCAGGAAGAACACGTCGCCGCCCTCGGCTGCGCGCGACAGCAGCGGCTTGCGCGCCGGCAGCTGGTGCCAGTCGCACTGCTGCGCCAGCCGGTCCAGGCACGCATCGCCCAAACCCTCGAACAAGGGAATGCGGCGCAGGGCGAGGCTGGATCGGGCGGGGGGAGCGTTCATGCGGGCAAGGCCGTGGCCAGGAAAGAAACAAGGAGGGCCTGGGCGGCGCCAGGGCATGCGGGAAGGCCGGCGGGCCCGACCGGGTGCCGCATTATGCTCAGCGCCGCCCCACTGATCGGCCGGGGCGGATTCCATCGACCCACCACACGCCTTCTTCCGTGCCCGCGCCCCTGCCCCACCTGACCCTGCCCTCCCCGCGCAACCTGCGCTGGGCCAGCGGCGTGGTCCTGTGGCTCTATGTGGCGCTGCACCTGGCCACGCACGCCACCGGGCTGGTGTCGCTGGCCGCGGCCGAAGCCACGCGGCGTGCCGTGCATGGCGCCTGGGCCACGCTGCCGGGCACCGTGCTGCTCTATGGCGCGGTGGCCGTCCACCTGGCCATGGCGGGCGCCGCCGTGTGGCAGCGCCGCAGCC
The DNA here is from genome assembly GCF_030158955.1 of Acidovorax sp. SUPP1855. Classification (NCBI taxonomy): domain Bacteria; kingdom Pseudomonadati; phylum Pseudomonadota; class Betaproteobacteria; order Burkholderiales; family Comamonadaceae; genus Acidovorax; species Acidovorax sp. SUPP1855. The sequence goes on from NZ_BQXI01000002.1 coordinate 134,250, forward strand.
TGCGCATGCCGGCCGTGGAGGCGCTGCGCCTGCTGCTCGGGCTGCTGCTGCCGCTGCTGCTGGCGGCGCATTTCTCGGGCACGCGCTACCTGGGCGAAATCGACGGGCTGGAGCCCTCCTACGTGCGCATCGTGCGGGCCATCTGGAGCCCGGAGGGGCTGTGGCTGCAGCTGGCGCTGCTGCTGGCGGCCTGGACGCACGGCTGCCTGGGCCTGCACCTGGCGCTGCGCATCCGCCCCCGGTGGCAGCGCCTGCAGCCGGTGCTGCTGGCCGCCGCCGTGCTGCTGCCCGTGCTGGCGGCGCTCGGCGTGGTGTCCATGGGCCGCGAGATCGCCTGGGCGGCGCTGGGCGCCCCCTCGCCGTCCGCGCAGGCCGCCCAGGCATCGCGCGCACTGACCGAGGGCCTGCGCACCGGCTGGATCGCGCTGGTGGCGGCGCTGCTGCTGGCGCGCTGGGCCTTCGGCGTACTGCGCGAGCGCGGGGGCCGGGGACGCATCAGCCTGCGCTACCCCGACCGCACGGTGCAGGTGCCGCGCGGCTTCAGCGTGCTGGAGGCCAGCCGGGAGCACGGCATCGGCCACCTCTCGGTGTGTGGCGGCCGGGCGCGCTGCTCCACCTGCCGCGTGCGCGTGCAAGGCCCGGCCGAGCACCTGCCCGCCCCCCGGCGCGACGAGCGGCGCACGCTGCAGCGCGTGAACGCCCCGCCCGGCGTGCGGCTGGCCTGCCAGCTGCGCCCGCGCGGCGACATCGCGGTGACGCCGCTGTTCCAGCCCGGCGCGGCGGCCGCGGCCCGGCCCCTGGGACGCGAGCGCCAGGTCGCCGTGCTGTTCGTGGACCTGCGGCGCTGGTCGGGCCTGGCCGAGCGGCAGTGGCCCTTCGACCTGGCCTGGGTGCTGGACCAGTATTTCGACCGGGTGGGCGCCGCGGTGCGCGACAGCGGCGGCCTGGCCAACCAGTTCATCGGCGACAGCGTGATGGCGATCTTCGGGCTGGACACCGACCTGCCCACCGCCTGCGCCCAGGCGGTGCGCGCGGCCGCCCTCATCGAGCAGCGCATGGACGCCTGGGGCGCCTCGTTCACCGACCAGTTCGGGCAGCCGCTGGACTTCGGCATGGGTTTGCACGCCGGCACGGTGGCGGTGGGCGAGGTGGGCTTTCAGGACACGACCACGTTCACCGCCGTGGGCGAGGTCGTCAACACCGCCAGCCGCCTGCAGGACCATTCGAAGGTGGTGGCCGCCCGGCTCGTGCTGTCGCTGGAGGCCGCGCGCCTGGCGGGCGTGGCCGATGCGCTGGGCCCGCCCGAGCCCGTCACCGTGCGCGGCCGGTCGGCGCCGCTGCAAGTGCTGTACGTGGCCCATCCCGCGCAGCAGTGGGGGGAGCCGCGCTTCGGCGGCGGCGCGCCATAGCCTTCAACGGTTTTGTTGCCCCAATGAAATGCATTGCTGCGAATTCCAGACTTCAGAAGAATATCGCGTCAACGCGGCAGCAAGAATCCTTCGCTGAAAGCGGCAATCTGAAAGAAGATTGTTTTGCGCGACAAAGTCATTCGCATTGATAATTGTTGGAGAATAGCTAGAATGCCTCAGGAGGATAAATTTTTGCCAACCCAACGCTTCGCCAAGCGCCCTGCCGTTACCGCACTCGTGGTCTTGTGCTTGATTGCAATCATCGCTTGCCTGGTGATTACTGAAAAGACAAGATCAGGCGGCATGGATGGCCAAGCTGCGGTCGTGCCGGTTTCAGGCGGATTAAGGGGTTCAGCGTTTCCCTGGGAAAGAGCTCAGACCGGCGAGCAATCCAGCGGCGTTGAACAGGGATTGGATTCCGAAGCGCAAGCGATTTCAGCTGAAAAGTTGAATGTCGCTGACTGGATGACGGGAATGGACAAGCCCAAAAGCCCTGTTCATGAGATTTTTTCCAAATATAGCGCGAAGAGTGCCCACACCAATGCAGAAAAGGGTGAAATGATAAGCGGGCTCAGCTATTGCGCGAATCGCCGAACAGTTGGACAAGTTGCAGGAGCACAAAGATCTCGCGGTTCGGTGGATGATGCAAATAGTCTGTTGGATGTGCACCAGGACTATCTCAAGTATTGCGGCGGCCTCAATGATTCGGCTTTTTCGCTTCGCAAGAGCATTCTTGCAGAGTTGGCGGAGCGTGGTGATGCTGACGCAAGGATGTCGTACTTCGAGGCCGGCCCCCTCGGTCGGTGGCCGACGCCCAATGAGTACATACCATTAACGCAGGATGAGATAGCCAGCTGGAATAAGACGGCTGTGCAGTTTTTAGAACAGGCAACCAGGGAGGGTGATTCGCGATCCTACAAGACTCTTGCTTCGATGTATGGCGCGAGCAAAGATGATCCGATTTTAGGGAGCCTTTCCAATCAGAGCACTTCTTACGCATATGAATTGCTATGGATTTCATCGATTCAGAGCAATCGTGAAACGCCCAAGGAGTTGAAGGATAGTTTGAACAACTATATGAGCCATGTTATAAGCAAATTCACTCCAGAGCAAAAGCGCGAAGGAATGAAGAAAGCAGCTCAAATTCAGTCGAATCTAAAATGAAAAATGGAGGGCATTATGATTGCAAAAAATAAGTCTGTATTCTGGTTGGCTGTTGGTTTTTTTGCAGCCATGCTATGCGTAGCGGCTGACTATGGTTCATATTTATGCAGGGGTTGCGCAGCCCCAATGAATCCGATTGATGCCCGGCTTTTTATTTCGGTTTATGTAAATCCACGCGTCCCGTTATGGCAGGCCAATGATACCGTGACTATTTGTAATGGCGTGGAATGCGTGAAGTACCTGACACCGACTGCAGGTGCGACTACTTGGACTCCTATTGAGAAGAAGCCAGATTCCGGTCGAGGATATAGTGGTGAGGGCGTACCGGTCGGAAGATATTCTCCCCCGCCTGAAGGGCCCACACCAGTTTGGTATCCCTATCCGCCAGGTGGCAGTGATCCGGGGGGCGTTGTCATCGTCGGCCCCACGGAACCGTGGTGTCCGCCACATGATTTGATTAACTGCGTCTAGCCGATGAGGCTCTGAGCGTTGGGCAAACCGGCTCTGTTGCACAAACGCAGCCCGTCGAACTGACAGTCCGGGCCGGTCAATGAGCCCAAAGGGCGCAAACTGCGCTATGAGACGAGGAGTAGGCCGGCGTGCAACGCAGCGCTCAAGCGAGAAGGTCGGTAGCGCTTCCGATCCGGCCACCCGCGTAACGCGATGTTGCAGTGCGACATTTTTCCCTCGGAAGCGCGGCCCTGTCGGACGCGGCGGCGGCCCTGGGCGCACGGACCGGTAGGCGACAGACCTACACAAAACTGTGCGTTTTCGCACAGACCTGTCGGGTCCGGCGGCGCAAACTGGCTTCCATGCAGACGCAATCCGGCGCTGCAGTCCAGTTGAATCGATCCCAAGGAAGGAATCACTACCATGAACCGCAAACACCTCATCGCCATCGCCGCCATCGCCTTTGCCGGTGCCGCCTCCTCCGCCCCCGTGTCGCAAGAAGACCAGTTCGGCGCCCAGCCCGTCGAGCAAGGCCAGCCACTGACCCGCGCTGAAGTCGTGGCCGACCTGAACCTGTGGAACCGCGCCGGCCTGAACCAGTTCGAAGCCGCCGACCGCACGCCCGATGCCGATCCCGCCTACCAGATGCGCCTGGCCCAGTACCAGCGCGAACGCAGCGGCCCCGAGTACCTGGCCGAAGTCCAGCGCGTCGGCGGCGGCCACAACGTCGCCGGCATGGCCTCCAGCACCACGATGAACTGATGCCCCGCGCATCCCGGCGCGCCCAAGGCGCGCCACACCCCCGAGCCCCCGTGCGCGAAGCACCGGGGCTTTTTTCATGGGCGGCGCTTTTCACGCCGCCCTGGACCAACGCGTTCCCGCTGTGCGTTTACGCACATACCCGGCCCGGCGAAACACCGAAACTGGCAGTCAGGCAGGCACCCCGCGCTGCCCTTTGTCACCCCTGTTTTCAAGCCCAAGGAACGCACCCCATGAACACCCAGCACCTGATCGCCATTGCCACCATCGCCTTCGCCGGCGCCACGGTGTCCGCCGCCCACGCCGCGCCATCGCAGGAAGACCGTTTCGGCGACGAGCCCGTGGCCACCCGCAGCACGCTCACCCGTGCTGCGGTGGAGGCCGACACCCGCCTGTGGCAGCGCGCCGGGCTGGGCCAGGCCAACGAGGGCGACCGCTCCGAAGCTGTGGACGAAGCCAGCCCGCAGCGCCCGGCCGAATACCAGCGCCTGCGCAGCGGCAGCGCCTTCCAGGCCGAACTGCGCCGCGCCCAGGGCGCCCAGCCTGTGGCCGGCGCCGCGGCCAGCGAGACCAGCCACTGAACGGGCGTCGCGCTCCCGGCACGCCGCGGCGCGCGGCCGGTCAGGCCGCCGGCAGCGGCGGATGGGCGGGAAACTGCACGCTGAACCGGGCGCCCGGCGGCACCTGGCCGGGGTGCGCGTCTTCCAGCTGCACGGTGGCGCTGTGCTGGCGCGCGATCTCCAGCACGATCGGCAGGCCCAGGCCCGAGCCGTCCGCGTCGTTGCCCAGCACGCGGTAGAACGGGCGGAACACCAGCTCGCGCTCGGCCAGCGGCACGCCGGGGCCAGAATCTTCGACCTGCAGCAGCAGCACGTGGCCGAAGGTGTCGGCCAGCACCCGCGCAGTGATGACCCCCGGCGCCCCGGGCCGCGAGGGCGTGTAGTTGATCGCGTTGTCCAGCAGGTTGCGCGCCAGCTCCTTGAGCAGCGTGGGATTGCCCTCCATCCACACGCCGGGCGCACCGGGCTCGGCACCCTCGTACCCCAGGTCGATGTGCTTGTCCAGGGCGCGCGGCACGCAGTCGCGCACCACCTCGATCACCAGCCGCGCCAGGTCCACCGGCTGCCGCGCCAGGGCCGTTCCGCTGCCTTCCGCGCGGGCCAGGGCCAGCAGCTGGTTCACCGTGTGCGTGGCGCGGATGCTGGAGCGGCCGATCTGCTGCAGCGATCGCTTCAATTCCTCGGTGCTGGTGCCTTCGCGCTGCGCCAAGTCGGCTTGCATGCGCAGCCCGGCCAGCGGCGTCTTGAGCTGGTGGGCCGCATCGGCCAGAAAGCGCTTTTGCGTGGCCAGCGAATCGCTCAGCCGGCCGAGCAGGTCGTTCACCGAATCCACCAGCGGCGCCACCTCCAGCGGCACCGCCTTGTGGTCGAGCGGCGAAAGGTCGTCGGGCTTGCGGGCGCGGATGCGCTCCTCCAGCAGGCTCAAGGGCTGGATGCCGCGCGCCAGGGCCAGCCACACCAGCAGCACGGCCAGCGGCAGGATCACGAACTGCGGCAGCATCACGCCCTTGATGATTTCCGTGGCCAGCACGCTGCGCTTTTCGCGCGTTTCGGCCACCTGCACCAGCGCGGCCGGCGCGCCGGGCAACGGCACCCGGACCCAGATGGACGCCACGCGGATCTCGATGCCGCGCAGCTCGGCATCGCGCAGGCGCACCTCGCCCGAGAGCGGGCGCTCGTCCTCGGGTGCGGGCGGGCGCGGCAGGTCGCGCTCGCCCGATAGGAACTCGCCCGTGGGCGAGACCACCTGGTAGTAAACGATGTCGGATTCGTCGGCGCGCAGGATTTCGCTGGCCGGCTGCGGCAGGTTGAACTGCGCCTTGTCGCCCTGCACCGTGACCAGTTGCGCCAGGGCGTGGGCGTTGTACTCCAGCGCGCGGTCGAAGGGCTTGTTGGCCAGGCCCTGCGCCACCAGCCAGGTAAGCGCCAGGCTCACGGGCCACAGCAGCAGGAGCGGCGTGAGCATCCAGTCCAGGATCTCGCCGAAGAGGGAGCGCTGCTCGCGCTGGAAGATTTTCAAGACGGGACGCCGGTGGGGGAATTCAAGCCAAAAGGGCCGTCAGCGCAATCATCACTAAGGCATACCGCTATTAAATCAATAGCATTCAGGTGGCGATCTTCTCGAGGCAGTAGCCCAGGCCGCGCACCGTGGCGATGCGGATCGGGCCGCGCTCGATCTTCTTGCGCAGGCGGTGGATGTACACCTCGATGGCGTTGTTGCTCACCTCTTCGCCCCATTCGCACAGGCGCTCGACCAGTTGCTCCTTGGACACCAGCCGGCCGGCGCGCTGCAGCAGCACCTCCAGCAGACCCAGTTCGCGCGCCGACAGCTCCACCAGCTTGCCGTCGATGGTGGCCATGCGGCCGGCCTGGTCGTACACCAGCGGGCCGTGGCGGATGGCGCTGGTCGTGCCGCCCATGCCGCGCCGCGTGAGGGCGCGCACGCGCGCCTCGAGCTCCTGCAGGCTGAAGGGCTTGGCCATGTAGTCGTCGGCCCCGAAATCCAGGCCCTTCACGCGCTCTTCCACGCTGTCCGCGGCGGTGAGGATCAGCACCGGCAGGGCCGAGCCCCGTCCGCGCAGGCGCTTGAGCACTTCCAGCCCGTGCACGCGCGGCAGGCCCAGGTCCAGGATCAGCAGGTCGAACGCGTGGTTGGTCATCAGGGCCGCATCGGCTTCGCTGCCGCTGGACACGTGATCGACCGCCGCGCCGGAGCCGCGCAGGGTGCGCAGCAGCCCGTCGGCCAGCACCTGGTCGTCTTCGGCAATGAGGATGCGCATGGGGGTTGTCTCCTGGGAGCGCGGCCGGTGGCGGGGCCGCTGCATTGGAGACCGATTCTAGAGGCCCGCCCCGCCAGGCGGCGGGGGAGCGCGTGGGGGAAATCCCGCGCCGCGCCCTCCCCGCGCAGGTGGTGCTAAGCCGGCAGGGGCAGCGTGCGGCCGTGGGCGGCGAGGCGCCCGGCCGGCTGCGGCACCGACCGCGCGCGGGCCGCTACCGAAGACGCGGCGGCCGCCGTATGCGCCCCGGCGATCTTGAAGACCGACACCGCATCGACCAGTTGCTCGGCCTGCGACTTCAGGCTCGATGCCGCCGCCGCGCTTTCCTCGACCAGCGCGGCGTTTTGCTGCGTGACCTGGTCCATCTGCGCCACGGCCTCGCCCACCTGGCCGATGCCTTCGCTCTGCTCGCGCGTGGCGATGCTCATCTCCGCCACGATGGTGGCGACGCGCTGGATGGACTGCACCACTTCCTTCATCGTGTCGCCAGCGCGGTTGGCCTGCGCCGAGCCCTCGCCGACACGCTCCACGCTCGTGGCGATCAAGCCCTTGATCTCCTTGGCCGCATCGGCGCTGCGCTGGGCCAGCGTGCGCACCTCGGAGGCCACCACCGCGAAGCCGCGGCCTTGTTCGCCGGCGCGGGCGGCTTCCACCGCAGCGTTCAGCGCCAGGATGTTGGTCTGGAACGCGATGCCGTCCACCACGCCGATGATGTCGGCGATGCGCTGGGAGGCGGCGTCGATGCTCTTCATCGTCTCCACCATCACCTCCACCGCGTCGCCGCTGCGCTGCGCCACCGTGGACGCGTCCGCCGCCAGCTGGCTGGCCTTTTGGGCGCCGTCGGCGTTCTGGCGCACGGTGGAGCTCAGCTCCTCCATGGACGCGGCGGTCTCTTCCAGGGCCGAGGCCTGTTGTTCGGTGCGGGCCGACAGGTCCTGGTTGCCCTGCTCGATCTGCGAGCTGGCCGTGGCCACGCCCTCGGCGCTGCCGTGGACGGCACCGACCACGCTCGCCAGGCTGGCGCGCATGTCGCTCAGGGCCTGCATCAGCTGCGCGGATTCGTCCTTGCCGTGCACGGCGATGTCCATCGTCAGGTCGCCGGCGGCCACGCCCCGCGCCACTCCGACGGCCGAGGCCAGCGGCCGCGTGATGTGCCGCGTGATCCACCAGGCCAGCACCGAGGCGATCGCCACCGCAGCGATCAGCAGGGCCAGCAGCGTGGCCTGCGCACGGTGGAACGTGGCCACCGCATCGTCGTGCGCAGAGTCACCGCCGCGGCGATTCACGCGGGCCAGTTCGCCCAGCGTGGACGCCATGGCATCGAAGCCCTTTTCCGAATCGGTGAAGAAGATCCGCAGCGTTTCATCGTGCGCCTGCAGTGGCTGGTCCAGCATGCGGCGCTGCACCGCGAGGTACTGGTCGCGCTGGGCCTGATAGGCCTCGTAGCCCTTGCGCTCTTCGCCCGGATTGACCAGTGCCGCATACACGGCCTCGGCCTCCACCAGTTGCTGGCGCCGCACCTTGAGTTCTTCCTTGAGCTTGTTCAGGTTGCCCTGGTCCGTCGGCAGGAAGGCCTCGCTCTCTGTGCGCCGCAGGCGGTTGGCGGCGATGCGCACGTTGGCGATGGCCTCGATGCTGGGAAGCCAGTTGGTGGCCAGGTCTTCGGCGCTGGCGTTGATGCGGAGCATCTGGCCCCAGGCCATCCAGGCCAGGGCGACGGTGATCAGCGTGGTGATGCTGAAGGCGAGCGCCAGCTTGGCGCCGATGCGGAGGTTGTGCAGGTTCATGATAAAGACCATCTATTGCGTTTGGTATCTCGATTAACATTTAGACACCTTAGAACAGGCTTAAAAACCAGTTCCGCGACGCAAAAAATGACAAAAATGAGATGTCGCACTTATCATTTTTGCAGCTTTCAAGCCGACAGCCCGTCACCCCCCGCGTACGCTTCCAGCCCGATCGCAACCACCGTGGCGACCTCGTCGCCCACCTCCATGCGGAATTCCGCCTCCGCCTGCGCTACCGCATCGCGGAACGCCTGCAGCCACGCCAGGCCCGCAGCGGTGAAGCAGACCCGGCGCGCCCGGGCATCGCGTGGGTCCGGTTCCCGCACCACCAGGCCCCAGGCGGCGCACTGGTCCACCAGATCGGCCATCGACTGCTTAGTCATGCCGGCCCGCTGCGCCAGATCGGTCAGCCGGTCGCCATCCAGCGAAAGGTGGCGCGTGATGTGGACGTGCGCCGCACTCACCTGATCGCGCGCGGCGAGGTTGGAAAGCGCCAGCGGCACTTCCACGTTGTGGGCCATGAGTTCGAGCACCCGGGCATCGAACCGGCGCATGGCATGCCCGAGCAGGCGGCCCAGGTGGGTCTGGCGCCAGCCGTCGTCGAGGGGGGGAAAGGGTGGGGTTTCGGCCATGGCATATTGTCAGGGAAACTGACTTAAAACACCGTTTACGCGCCAAGACAGCTCGCATAAACTACTGTTCAAGCATCCAGCCTGTGACTACCCACAGCCGGACAGAGACACCCCAACCCATTGTTTTTCAAGGACTTTCCATGGACTTCGCCGTCAAGGGGACCCACCCCGCCCAGCCCGTCAACACCGAAAAGGCCAAGGCCCTCCAGGCCGCGCTGGCCCAGATCGAGAAGCAGTTCGGCAAGGGCACGATCATGCGCCTGGGCGAAGGCGAGGTGATCGAGGACATCCAGGTCGTCTCCACCGGCTCGCTGGGCCTGGATATCGCGCTGGGCGTGGGCGGCCTGCCCCGCGGCCGCGTGGTCGAGATCTACGGCCCGGAATCGTCCGGCAAGACCACGCTCACGCTGCAGGTGATCGCCGAGATGCAAAAGCAGGGCGGCCAGTGCGCCTTCGTCGATGCCGAACACGCGCTCGACGTGCAATACGCCCAGAAGCTCGGCGTGCAGCTGTCCGATCTGCTGATCAGCCAGCCCGACACCGGCGAGCAGGCCCTGGAGATCGTGGACAGCCTCGTGCGCTCGGGCGCCGTGGACCTGATCGTGATCGACTCGGTCGCCGCGCTCACCCCCAAGGCCGAAATCGAGGGCGAAATGGGCGATGCCCTGCCCGGCCTGCAGGCCCGCCTGATGAGCCAGGCGCTGCGCAAGCTCACCGCCACCATCAAGAAGACCAACTGCATGGTCATCTTCATCAACCAGATCCGCATGAAGATCGGCGTGATGTTCGGCAGCCCCGAAACCACCACGGGCGGCAACGCGCTCAAGTTCTACGCCTCGGTGCGCCTGGACATCCGCCGCACCGGCACGATCAAGAAGGGCGACGAGGCCGTGGGCAACGAAACCAAGGTCAAGGTCGTGAAGAACAAGGTCAGCCCGCCGTTCAAGACGGCCGAGTTCGACATCCTGTTCGGCGAGGGCATCAGCCGCGAGGGCGAGATCATCGACATGGGCGTGAACGCGAAGATCATCGAAAAGAGCGGCGCCTGGTACGCCTACAACGGCGAGAAGATCGGCCAGGGCCGCGACAACTCGCGGGAGTTCCTGCGCGAGAACGCCGACCTCGCCCGCGAGATCGAGAACAAGGTGCGCGAGAGCCTGGGCATCGCCCTGCTGCCCGCCAACCTGGAAGCCCCCGCCGCCGCCCCGGCCAAGGAAGCGGCCGAGAAGTAAGCCCTGGCCGATTGCAGGCCATGCCCGGCTCCAGCGCTTGATTGACAGGCGCTGGACGCTTCCACTTTCATAGCATCATGGGATTTGCGACGCTTTCGCTCAAGGGCCGGGCGCTGCGCCTGCTGGCACAGCGCGAACACTCCCGCGCCGAACTGGCCACCAAGCTCGCCCGCCACGTGCAGGAGGGCGACGACCTGAACGCCGTGCTCGACGACCTGCAGGCCAAGGATTTCATCAGCGCGCAGCGGGTGGCCGATTCGGTGGTGAACCGCCGCGCCGCCCGCCTGGGCACGCAGCGCCTGGTGCAGGAGTTGCGCGGCAAGGGGCTGGACGACGCCCTGGTGCGCGCCACCGCAGAGCGCCTTCGCGCCACCGAACTGGAGCGCGCACAGGCCGTGTGGCGCCAGCGCTTCGGCGCCCCGGGCGAGACGCCGCAGGAGCGCGCGCGCCAGATGCGCTTCATGGCCGCGCGGGGCTTTGCCGGCGACATCGTGCGCCGCGTGGTGCGGGGCGACGGCAGCGGGGACGACGACGGCGATTGATGGCGCTGATTCCGGGCCCGTGCCGATCCTGGGCCCGCGAGGCCGGCCGGCTCAGTCCAGCAGCCGTTCCGGGTTGGCGTCGATCTTGGCCAGCGCGTCGCGCGTGGCCCGCATCGTGAGCGCTTCCTCTTCCTGCGCCACCAGCAGGCCGGACTGCAGGTAGGCGCCCAGGCGCTTGAGCTGCAGCAGGTAGCTGCTGCCATCGGGCGCGGCGAACAGGTGCAGCTGCTTGCGCTGGCTTTGCCACACGTACTGCACCTGCGCCGACGCGCCGTTGTGGTCCAGCGTGAACCAGGCGCCGGGCTGCAGCTCCTGCGCCCAGGCCACCATGCCCGGCTCCACGGGCGCGCCGTTGTCGGCGATCACGTGGATGGACGAGGCATCGATGCCCAGCATCAGTTCGATGTTGTCGGCGTTGAGCGGCATTTCGCCCAGCGTCGCATCGCTGATGTAGTCCTCCAGATTGGCCAGGCGGCGCGCCATCGCATCGATGTGCGCCTGCGGGATCGAGGCCGTCTTGGACAGGAAGGCATCGGCCAGCGTGTCGGTCAGCACCTTCACCTGCGCATCCTGCTCCGGCCCGTTCACGCCGAGCAGCGCCAGGCCCTGGCGCAGGTGCTGCAGCAGCGGCGGCAGGCTCTGGATGACCTTGGCGCGATCCGCCCGGTGGGGCTTGGCGCTGGCGGCCCAGACCAAGTCGGCCGCGGTGCGCTTGAGCGCGACGGTGTCCGGGTGCTGCGCGCCGTCGCGCACCGCCGACATGGCCAGCACCTCGGCCCAGGTCTTGAAGAGGAAATCGCGGATCTCCTCGCGCACCGGCATGTCCCGCAGCATGGTGCGCAGCTCGATCGTGTACTGGATGGCCAGCGTCTCGCGCTGCTCCACCTGCTGCGCCACGCTGACGAGCTTGGAGGTGGCCTGCTTGGCCGTGAGGAACTTGGCCAGGAATTTCTCGAACTCGTCATAGACGAGCTGGAACACGCGCTGCCCGGTTTCGGGGTACTGCTCGATCACCTGCACCACGCGGCGGATCTCACCCTCCAGCGCGCTGCCGTTGATGGCGGTGGCGTCGAACCCCATCACCACGCCGCCCAGGCGGTCGATCAGGCGGCGTGCCGGGTGGGCGACGTCGCTGAAGAATTCGGGTTCGGCCAGCGCCACGCGCAGCACCGGCACCTGCAGCCGCGCGAACCACACGCGCACGGCCGGCGGAATGCGGTCTTCGCTCAGGATGCTCTGGAACATCAGCGCCACCACCTCGATGATGGCTTTTTCGCCGGGGGTGGAGGCCTTGGCCTTCAGTTCGGTGGACCGCTCGCGCACCGCGCCCACCAGCTGCACCACGGCGGCCGGGCTGTAGTCCTCGACCAGCGTGGCCACGCCGCTGTAGTACGTCTGCGCCTGCGCCCGGTGGGCCGACAGGGCCTGCGCCAGCGCGGCGGAGGCCGGCGGCGCGTTCACCATGTCGAAGCCCGTGGCGGGCTGCACCAGCAGGCGGCGCAACTGGCCCATCACGCCCTGGGCCCGCTGGCGCGCGCGCGCCAGCGGCGTCATGAACGCTTGCATGCCGGCACCGAAGGCCGTTCCCTGCGCGCCCATGCGCCCGGGCGCCGGCATGCCGCCCTGGGACGGCATGCCGTGCATGCTCGCCTGGGCGGACTCCCGGGCGAAGGCCTGGGCCGATTGCTGCAGGGCCTGCGACGCCAGGCCCGCGGGGGAGGACGAGCCCCCCGCCGTGCGGCGCACCTTGGAGCGCAGGTCGTTGTCGGGCTTCACGCCCTGCTCGGTGCAGAACGCGTTGACGGCCTGGTATTCGCGCAAGACCAGCTCGCCCAGCTGGCGCTGCAGTGGGTCGATGGCGGTCTGCAGGTCGCCCCGCTCCATGCCGGCCTCGACCCACTGGTCGACGAACAGCAGGCAGACCGTTTCGGGGCGCAGGATGTCGCGGCCGTCCAGCTCCTGGCCTTCCAGGTGCTGAATGAACTGCCGCAGGGTGTCGAAGGCGTTGCCCGTGTGCTCCATCACCGTGAGCGCTATGCGCGAGGCGATGATCTGGTTCTCGACGACGTCGTCGCTGAGCAGTTCGAACCCGCCCCCGGCGGGCAGCGCCCCCCGGGTGGTGCTGACCAGGGGCAGCATGGCATCGGACAGGGCGCGGGTGCAGCCGCCGATCCAGGCCTGGTGGCGCTGCTGGTAGCGCATCCACAGGTCGCGGCGCGTCTGCATCTCGCGCTGCGTGGCCGTCAGGCCCATGAGCTGAGTCAGGAAATCCTGCAGTTCGTTGTCGAGGCCGGGCAGCCCCGCCACCAGACCCTCCACGAACCGCTGCCGGGCCAGGCGGGCCAGGCGCCGGGGCGCGGTGGGGGGGCGGAGTTCTTCCATACGCCGTCGATTATGGGGCGCCCCGGGGCGTCGCGGTCAGACCGCTGCGCCGGCGTTCGGATCGTTCGGGTCGCCGTCCTTCTTGGGCGGCGCCTTCACCAGGTCTTCGCGCTTGACGCCCAGCCACATGGCGATGGCGGCGGCCACGAACACCGACGAATAGATGCCGAACAGAATCCCGATGGTCAGCGCCAGCGCGAAGTAGTGCAGGCTGGGGCCGCCGAAGAAGAACATCGACAGCACCACGGCCTCCGTGGAGGCATGGGTGATGATCGTGCGGCTCATGGTGCTGGTGATCGCGTGGTCGATGACCTCGTGCGTGCTCATCTTGCGGTACTTGCGGAAGGCCTCGCGGATCCGGTCGAAGATCACGACCGACTCGTTCACCGAGTAGCCCAGCACGGCCAGCACCCCCGCCAGCACCGCCAGCGAGAACTCCCACTGGAAGAACGCGAAGAAGCCCAGGATGATCACCACGTCGTGCAGGTTGGCGATCACCGCCGCCACGCCGAACTTCCACTCGAAGCGGAACGCCAAGTAGATCACGATGCCGATCACCACCATGCCCAGTGCCATCAGGCCGCCGTGCACCAGTTCCTCGCCCACCTGCGGGCCCACGAACTCGGTGCGGCGCAGCGTGACGTCGGGGTCGGCCGCCTTGAGGGCGCCCAGGACCTGCTCGCTTTGCTGCGCGGAGGTCACGCCCTTTTGCACCGGCAGGCGGATCATCACGTCGCGCGCCGTGCCGAAGTTCTGCACGGTCACGTCGGAGTAACCCAGGCCGGACACAGTGCTGCGGACCTTGCCGATGTCGGCGCTCTGCGTATAGGCCACTTCCATGACCGTGCCACCGGTGAACTCCACCGACAGGTGCAGGCCCCGCGTGATCAGGAAGAACACGGCCAGCGCGAAGGTGATGAAGGAGATCGCGTTGAGAACCAACGCGTACTTCATGAACGGGATATCTTTTCGGATGCGGAAGAATTCCATGGTCCCTCTCCTTCAGTTGGACTTGACCACGGCGGACGTGGTGCTGTCGGGTTCGGGCTTCCACACCTGTCCGATGGACACGCTCTTGAGCTTCTTCTTGCGGCCATACCAGAGGTTGACCAGGCCGCGCGAGAAGAACACGGCCGAGAACATGCTGGTCAGGATGCCGATGCAGTGCACCACGGCGAAGCCGCGCACCGGGCCGGAGCCGAAGGCCAGCAGCGCGAGACCTGCGATCAGCGTGGTCACGTTCGAGTCGAGAATCGTCGCCCAGGCGCGCTCGTAGCCCGCGTGGATGGCCGCCTGCGGCGACACGCCGGCGCGCAGTTCCTCGCGGATGCGCTCGTTGATCAGCACATTGGAGTCGATGGCCACGCCCAGCGCCAGCGCCATGGCGGCGATGCCGGGCAGGGTCAGGGTGGCCTGCAGCATCGACAGGATGGCCAGCAGCATCAGCACGTTCACCGACAGCGCGATGGACGAGATCACGCCGAACAGCGCGTAGTAGATGCACATGAAGACCGAGATCGCCACGAAGCCCCACACCACGCTGTGGATGCCGCGCTCGATGTTGTCGGCGCCCAGGCTCGGGCCGATGGTGTACTCCTCGATGATGTCCATGGGCGCGGCCAGCGAGCCGGCGCGCAGCAGCAGCGAGGTGTCGTTGGCCTCGGCCGTGGTCATGCGCCCGGAGATCTGCACCCGGCCGCCACTGATCTCGCTGCGGATCACGGGGGCCGTGACCACTTCGCCCTTGCCCTTTTCGAACAGAACGATGGCCATGCGCTTGCCCACGTTCTCGCGGGTGATGTCCTTGAAGATGCGGGCGCCCTTGGCGTCGAGCGTGAGGTTGACCGTGGGCTCCTGCGTCTGGCCGTCGAAGCCGGGCTGCGCGTCGGTGAGGTTCTCGCCCGTGAGGATGACCTGCTTCTTGACGATGATGGACTGACCGTTGCGGTCCAGGTACTTTTCGTCGCCGAAGGGCACGGGGCCGGAGCCCAGCTCGGCCGAGCGCGCCTCGGCGCTTTCGTCGACCATGCGCACTTCCAGCGTGGCCGTGCGGCCCAGGATGTCCTTGGCCTTGGCGGTGTCCTGCACGCCGGGCAGCTGCACCACGATGCGGTCCAGGCCCTGCTGCTGGATCACGGGCTCGGCCACGCCGAGTTCGTTGATCCGGTTGTGCAGCGTGGTCATGTTCTGCTTGAGCGCCTGGTCCTGCACCTTGCGCAGCGCCTCGGGCTTGATGGTGGCGCGCACGCGCACGCCCTGGCCGTCGGGGCTGCTGGTGGCCACCAGGTCGGGGAACTGGTCGGTGATCACGTTGCGCGTGGCCGTGGCGGTCGCCTCGTCGCGCAGGCGGATGTCCACCGCCTGGCCGTCGCGGCTGATGCCGCCGTGGCGGATGTTCTTGTCGCGCAGCGTGGTGCGCAGGTCGCCGGCGAGCGATTCGGCCTTCTTGGTGAGGGCCGCCTGCATGTCCACCTGCAGCATGAAGTGCACGCCGCCGCGCAGGTCCAGCCCCAGGTACATGGGGCGCGCATGCAGCGCGCTGAGCCAGTCGGGGGAGCGCGAGACGAGGTTCAGCGCGACGATGTACGGCGGATCGGCCGGATCGGGCACCAGGGCCTTCTGGATCGCGTCCTTGGCCTTGAGCTGGCTGTCAGGCGAGTCGAAGCGCGCGCGCACCGAATTGCCATCGAAGCTCACGGCATCGGGCACGACGCCCGCAGCCTTCAGGGCCTCTTCGACGCGGCGCTGCACGGCGGCATCGACCTTCAGCGTCGCCTTGGCCGACGACACCTGCACGGCAGGGGCCTCGCCAAAGAAATTGGGCAGGGTGTACAGGGCCCCCACCAGCAGCGCGATCACGAGGATCGCGTACTTCCAGACCGGGTAACGGTTCATGATCGCGCTCTTAACTCTCAGGTCGCGGCACAGGCCCGCAGGGCCGGCCGCCAGATCGGAACGGCTCGCGCCATCGCTTGGACTTACTTGACCGTGCCCTTGGGCAGGACCTGCGCCACGGCGCTGCGCTGGATCTGCACTTCCACGCCGGAGGCGATCTCGATGTGCAGGAAGCCTTCGGACAGGCGCGTGACCCGGCCGACGATGCCGCCGGCGGTGGCCACCTCATCGCCCTTGGCGATGGCCTCGATCATGTTGCGATGCTCTTTCTGGCGCTTCATCTGGGGGCGGATCATGACGAAGTACAGGACCACGAACATCAGCACCAGCGGGAGCATGCCCGTCAGGGAGGACATGATGTCGCTGCCACCGGCGGCGGCGGCAGGGGCGGTCTGGGCGAAAGCGGAAGAGATAAACACGGCAACAGGCTCCATTCAAATGGATGGTCGTTTCAGACACCCGCCCACGGCGCGACGCAGCGCCAGCCGGGAGGGCAACAGGCGATTGTATGCGGCGCCCCCTGGCAAAGCCCATGCCAAAACCCGCGTCCGCGGGGGTCTTGGCGTGGCAAGGCCGGCCCAAGGGCCGGCCTTCGATGGGGCATGAAAACACCGCTCAGCACAATAACCACTAGGGCATATTGCTATATTTTCAATAGCACCTTATTTCCCCCTCACATGCCGGGGAAAGGGGCTCTCGCCCCCTCAGGCCGTCTGGCGCAGCACCTCCTGCGGGTGGCGCCACTGGTTCATCAGCACCGCCCACTTGGCGCGGGCGGCCTTCAGGTGGCGCTCCTTCACGTGGCCGTAGCCCCGGATGTCCTCGGGAATGCGGGCGATGTCGGCGGCCAGCGGCAGGTTGTCGGCGGTCAGGCCGGTCAGCAGCTCGTCGATGCAGGCGCGGTACTCGGCGATCAGGGCGCGCTCGGTGCGGCGCTCCTCGGTGCGGCCGAACGGATCGAGCGCCGTGCCACGCAGGCCCTTGAGCCTGGCGAGCACGCCGAAGGCCTTGCGCATCCACGGGCCGAAGGGCTGCTTGAGCAGTTCGCCCTTGTCGTTCTTCTTCGCGGTCAGCGGGGGCGCCAGATGGTGCACCAGCTTGTAGTCGCCTTCGAACATGCCCTCGATCTTGGCGGTGAACGCCGCGTCGGTGTGCAGGCGCGCGACCTCGTACTCGTCCTTGTACGCCATGAGCTTGAACAGGTAGCGGGCCACGGCCTCGGACAGACGCGTGCCCTTGCCGCCCGTGCGCGCCTCGGCGGCCTGCACCTTCTCCACGAAGGCCTTGTACTCGGCCGCATAGGCCGCGTTCTGGTAGCCCGTGAGGAACTGCTCGCGCTTGGCCACCACTTCCGCCAGGCCCGGCTTCTTGACGAACTGGATCACCTGCGCGGCCTTGAACAGGGCCTGCACCGCGGCCAGGTCGTGCGCGCAGCGGCGGCCCCATTCGAAGGCGGCCTTGTTGTTGTCCACCTGCACGCCGTTCAGTTCCATGGCGCGCATGAGCGCGGCATGCGACAGCGGCACGCGGCCCTTTTGCCAGGTGTAGCCCAGCATCAGGGGGTTGGTGTAGATGCTGTCGCCCAGCATCTGCATGGCGACCTCCTCGGCATCGAAGCTGGCCAGCAGGTCCTCGCCCACGGCGGAGGCGATGGCCGTGTCGCAATCAGTGCCCGGAAACTGCCAGTCGGGGTTGTGCACGAACGACGCGGTGGGCGAGCCGTGGGTGTTGAGCGCCACGAAGGTGCGGCCCGGCTGCATCGCGGCCATGGTGGTCTTGTGCGAGGCGACGATGGAGTCGCAGCCGATGATGAGGTCGGCCTTGGCCGTGTCCACCTTGGTGGTGTAGATGGCGTCCGGCCGGTTGGCGATCTGGATGTGGCTCCAGGTCGCGCCGCCCTTTTGCGCCAGGCCCGCCGCGTCCTGCGTGATGACGCCCTTGCCTTCCAGGTGCGCCGCCATGCCCAGCAGCGAGCCGATGGTGATCACGCCCGTGCCGCCCACGCCGGCCACGACGATGCCCCAGGCGCTCTCGGCCACGGGCAGCACCGGCTCGGGAATGGGGGGCATCGCGGAGAGGTCGCCCTTCTTTTCCTTCTTGGGTTTTTTCAGCGTGCCGCCCTCGACGGTGACGAAGCTCGGGCAAAAGCCCTTCACGCACGAGTAGTCCTTGTTGCAGGTGCTCTGGTTGATGCGGCGCTTGCGGCCAAACTCGGTCTCCAGCGGCTCCACCGACAGGCAGTTCGATTGCACCGAGCAGTCGCCGCAGCCCTCGCACACCAGCTCGTTGATGACCACGGTCTTGTTGGGCGTGGCCAGGGTGCCGCGCTTCCTGCGGCGGCGCTTTTCGGTCGCGCAGGTCTGGTCGTAGATGATGGCCGTGCAGCCGGGGATCTCGCGGAACTCGCGCTGGATCCGGTCCAGCTCGTCGCGGTGGTGCACCGTCACGCCCTCGGCCAGCGCCACGCCGTCGTACTTGGCCGGCTCGTCGGTCACGATCACCAGCCTGGCGATGCCCTCGGCCTTCAGGCTGGCCATGATCTGCAGCACCGAGTGCCCCTCGGGCCGCTCGCCCACCTGCTGGCCGCCCGTCATGGCGACGGCGTCGTTGTAGAGCACCTTGTAGGTGATGTTGGTGCCCGCCGCGATGCTCTGGCGGATGGCCAGCAGCCCGCTGTGGAAGTAGGTGCCGTCGCCCAGGTTGGCGAACACGTGCTTTTCCGTGGTGAAGGGCTGCTGGCCCACCCAGGTCACGCCCTCGCCGCCCATCTGCGTGAAGGTGGACGTGTTGCGGTCGGGCATCCAGTTGACCATGTAGTGGCAGCCGATGCCGGCCACCGCGCGCGAGCCTTCGGGCACGCGGGTGCTGGTGTTGTGCGGGCAGCCGCTGCAGAACCACGGCGTGCGGTCGCCCGTGTCCACCTTGGATTCGGCCAGGCCGCGCTCGCGCGCATCGATCACCGACAGGCGGGCGTCCATGCGGGCCACGATGTCGGCCGGCACGCCCAGCTTTTTGAGGCGTTTGGCGATGGCGCGCGCGATGATGGCGGGCGTGAGGTCCGCCTTGGGGCGCAGCAGCCAGTTCTGGCTCGGGTTGGGCATGCTCCACTCGCCGCCGGAGTTGTCGCCCTCCACCTCGTCGAACTTGCCCAGCACATTGGGGCGCACGTCGGCACGCCAGTTGTAGAGCTCTTCCTTGATCTGGTATTCGATGACCTGGCGCTTTTCCTCCACCACCAGGATCTCCTGCAGCCCTTGCGCGAAGTCGCGGGTGATGGTGGCCTCCAGCGGCCACACCACGTTCACCTTGTGCAGGCGGATGCCCAGCTGGCGGCAGACGTCGTCCTCCAGCCCCAGGTCGATGAGCGCCTGGCGCGTGTCGTTGTACGCCTTGCCGCTCGCGATGATGCCGAAGCGGTCCTGCGGGCCCTGGATCACGTTGTAGTTCAGCTTGTTGGCGCGGATGTACGCCAGCGCCGCATACCACTTGTAGTCCATGAGGCGCGCCTCCTGCTCCAGCGGCGCGTCAGGCCAGCGGATGTGCAGGCCGCCGGGCGGCATGGCGAAGTCCTCGGGCAGGACGATCTTCACCCGGTCCGGGTCCACCGAGATGCTGCTGGAGGACTCCACCACCTCCTGGATGGTCTTCATGCCCGACCACACGCCCGAAAAGCGGCTCATGGCGAAGGCGTGCAGGCCCATGTCCAGGATGTCCTGCACGCTGCTGGGGAAAAACACCGGCAGGCCGCAGGCCTTGAAGATGTGGTCGCTCTGGTGGGGCGCGGTGCTGCTCTTGCTGATGTGGTCGTCGCCCGCGATGGCGATCACGCCGCCGTGCCTGGAGGTGCCGGCCATGTTGGCGTGCTTGAACACGTCCGAGCACCGGTCCACGCCCGGGCCCTTGCCGTACCAGATGCCGAACACGCCGTCGTATTTCTTCGTCGTGGGGTACAGGTCGAGCTGCTGCGTGCCCCACACGGCGGTGGCGCCCAGCTCTTCGTTCACGCCGGGCTGAAACACGATGTGGTTCTTGGCCAGGTGCTTCTTGGCCGACCACAGCGCCTGGTCATAGGTGCCCAGCGGGCTGCCGCGGTAGCCGCTGATGAAGCCGGCGGTGTTCAGGCCCGCGATCGCATCGCGCTGGCGCTGCAGCATGGGCAGGCGCACCAGGGCCTGCACGCCGCTCATGAAGGCACGGCCTTGATCTAGGGCGTATTTGTCTTCGAGCGTGACCGTTTCAATCGCGCGGCGGATGTGCTCGGGCAGGGGGGCGTTCACAGTGCACCCCCTTCGCCAGCACGCTCGAAGCCAAATCCGCAGCGTGCGGCTGCGCCGCCCCCCACGTACTTGTGGCGCAACCCGCGTTGCGGGTTGTCTTCCAGCGTGACCGTTTCAATGGCGCGGCGAATGGGCTCGGGCAGGGGGGCGTTCATCGGGGGAATCTCCAGTGGGGTCGTTGGCCGTCGCCTCGTGAGCGCGGTTTCAGCGGGGCGCCCTGGGCTCGGACGCACCGCCTTGTCAGGGCAGTGTAGGCAGGACGGCCGGATATGTCCTTTCGTTTTCATGCCGTGTTTACCCTCGTTTTAGAAAGGATCTTTCGCAAAATAATCCAGGGATGAACACTTTGGACAAATTCGACCTGGCGATCCTCGGCGAGCTGCAGGCCGATGCCCGGCTGACCAATGCCGAACTGGCCCAGCGGGTGGGCCTGTCGGCCGCGCCGTGCTGGCGCCGCGTGCGCGCGCTGGAGGAGTCGGGCTTCATCAAGGGCTACCACGCCGAGATCGACCGCCACAAGATCGGGCTGGGCGTGCTGGCCTTCGTGCGGCTGGACGCCGACCGCAGCACCGGGGGCCTCACGCGCGAGATGGAGGCCGCCATCGCCCAGATCCCCGAAGTGGTGGCCTGCCACTACATCAGCGGCACGGGAACGTTCGAGCTGCAGGTGGTGGCGCGCGACCTGGACAGCTTCTCGCACTTCGCCCGCAATGTGCTGCTGAACCTGCCGAACGTGAAAGACATGCACACCAGCTTCTCGCTGGGCGAGGTCAAGGCCAGCGGCGCCCTGCCGCTGGCGCACCTCGGGCCCGCGGGCAGCAAGCTACAAAAACAATAGCGCAACGCCCTAGTACCGATTGCGCTGGAGGCCTTTTCGACTTCAAGCCCATCGGCTCGCTTTCCCGCGCCGCCATCCGGGACGTCGGCGCCCCGCTGGGCACCCAACGCCCGCACTGCGCACAATCGAGACCATCTATGCCCCCTTTGCCGCCCCACGAGAGCCCGCCCCGCCCCACCCCGTTCCCGCCCCTGGACGACAGTCCCCCGGCCACCGCCGCCGCGGGCCAGGCGCACACCGCCGAGGCCGCGGCCGCCGCCCAGCTGGACCAGGACGCCGCCCGGCGCGCCAGCCTCTCGCCGTTCGCGCCGCTGCAGGTGCCCGTGTTCCGCATGCTCTGGCTCACCTGGCTGGCCGCCAATACCTGCATGTGGATGAACGACGTGGCGGCCGCGTGGCTCATGACCACGCTCACCACCTCGCCCGTGCTGGTGGCGCTGGTGCAGACGGCCTCCACCCTGCCCGTGTTCCTGCTGGGCCTGCCCAGCGGCGCGCTGGCCGACATCCTGGACCGGCGGCGCTACTTCATCGCCACGCAGTTCTGGGTGGCCGTGGTGGCGCTGGTGCTGTGCGTGGCCATCCTGATGGGCGGCATGACGGCGCCGCTGCTGCTCGCCCTGACCTTCGCCAACGGCATCGGCCTGGCCATGCGCTGGCCGGTGTTCGCCGCCATCGTGCCGGAGCTGGTCAGCCGCCAGCAGCTGCCGGCGGCCCTGGCGCTCAACGGCGTGGCCATGAACGCCTCGCGCATCATCGGCCCGCTACTGGCCGGCGCCATCATCGCCAGCGTGGGCAGCGCCTGGGTGTTCGTGCTGAACGCGCTGCTGTCGGTGGTGGCGGGCTTCACCATCATGCGCTGGCGCCGCACGCACGTGCCCAGCCCGCTGGGGCGCGAGCGGCTCACGAGCGCCATGCGCGTGGGCGTGCAGTTCGTGCGCGAGTCGCCCCGCATGCGCGCCGTGCTGTGGCGCATCTCGGTTTTCTTTTTGCACGCCACCGCGCTGCTGGCCCTGCTGCCCCTGGTGGCCCGCGACCTGGAAGGCGGCGGCGCCGGCACCTTCACCCTGCTGCTGGCCTCCATGGGCGCCGGCGCCATCGCGGCCGCGTTGTTCCTGCCGCGCCTGCGCCAGGCCATGTCGCGCGACACGCTGGTCTCGCGCGGTGCACTATTGCAGGCCGCCTCCACGGCCGTGATCGCCATCGCGCCCAACGTGTACGTGGCCGTGCCCGCCATGGTGCTGGGCGGCATGGCGTGGATCACCACGGCCAACTCGCTCAGCGTGTCGGCCCAGCTCGCGCTGCCCAACTGGGTGCGCGCGCGCGGCATGTCGATCTACCAGATGGCCATCATGGGCGCCACCGCGGCGGGCGCGGCGCTGTGGGGCCAGGTGGCCTCGCTCACCACGGTGCACATGAGCCTGGCGCTGGCCGCGCTCACCGGCACCGCCGCCATGGCGCTGGTGCAGCGCTGGGTGGTGGACCGCACCATGGAGGAAGACCTGAGCCCCTCGACCGCGTTCAAGCTGCCGGTGGCGCCCACCACGCCCGAACGCGGCCATGTGGTGGTCACGATCGAATACCACATCGACCCCGCGCGGGCGGCCGAATTCCGGGCGCTGATGCAGGAAAGCCGCCGCAGCCGCCTGCGCCAGGGCGCGCTCGACTGGCAGCTGCAGCACGACATCGCCGACCCCTCGCGCTACGTGGAGCGCATCGTGGACGAATCGTGGACCGAGCACCTGCGCCGCTTCGACCGCGTCACCGCCTCCGACGTGGCGCTGCGCGACCGCAAGCTGGCCTTCCACACGGGCGAGGCGCCGCCGGTGGTGTCGCGCTACCTGGTCGAGCTGGAGCGCTGAGGGCGCACCGGCTCAGCGCCCCTGCAAGGCGCTCACCGCCGCGAGGGCCGCAGGCCGAACCATCCGCCCTCGGCGTCGTAGAGCAGGTCGAACTGCTTCAACAGGTAGCGCCCGGTGTTCATGAAGGCGGGGCGGCCCACGAAGGTGAAGCGGCCCGGCGCGTTCACGAGCACGGACTGGGGCGCGTCCGCATCCCCCACGCGGAAGTCGTACTCTGCCACCGGCGCCTGCGCGCCGGGGAACATCACCTGCACCCGCGTGCCGTCCTTCAAGCACGTCACCGGCCGGCCCCGGCGGGTGGGATCGGCGATCTGCGCCGTGGGCAGGGCCGACGGATCGGCGGCCGTGAGGTACATCTGCGCGATGCCGGTGTCCACCAGCACGGGACCGGTTTCGGGCGCGCCGCCATCCACCGAGACGGCCACGGTGGCCTGCTGCCAGTCACGGGGATCGCTGGAGGCCGGCTGGCCATTCGCGAGCAGGCTGCCGGGCTGCAGCTTCATGAACCGAAAGCCCTTGGCCTGGTCGGGCGTGAGGCCTACGTAAATCGCATGCTTGGTCACGATGTAGCCCCCGTGCACCGCGCCCCGGGCGACGGGGCTGCCGTCGATCTCGGCGATGTTGATCAGCGGATTCTTGTCGGGCGTGCCTTGCGGCTGGCCATCGTGCTCGCGCCCGAAGCCCACGCCCATGTAGGCGATGCCACCCGGGCTTTCCGTGGTGTAGGTGGGATTTTCGCAGTCGGGCCGGTTGGCCTTCTCGTCCCAACGCGGGCAGATGATTTCCTTTTCGACCGCGAGCACGGGCACCCGGGCAATCACTTCGTTCCAGCCGCTGTTGAGCACCACGTCGCGCACCACCCAGTGGCCGATCAACAGTTGCCGGCTGCTGGAGCGGTATTCCCAGCCTTCGTTGGCCTGGCGCGCTTCCTCGTTGCGCGAATAACCGGGCAGATCGACCGCGGAAATCACCACGCCGGTGGAGCCCGTGTCCAGGGTGACGATGAAGGGCCGGGGGGGCGCGAGCACGCCGGTGTCCGGCGGCATGCGGACTTCGAACCGCAGCCGCGGCGCGTCCGTCATGGGGGCGGACCAGCCCTCTCCCGGCGGGGAATGGAGGCGAATGAAGCGCGATTCGGTACCCTGGCGCAGCGAGGGGCCGGCGGTGGCCGCTGCGGCGTCGGGCAACGGCGTCGTCTGCGCGGGTACGGCACCGCAGGCGAGCAGCGCGGCGGCACAGGCGATCGCTGCGCGAAGCGGAATGGGCATGGGGTCTCCTTCCCTGGCGAGTGTTTGATGGGAAGAGCAGGCTACACGATCCTCCGGGCCGGGCCGCACCCGGCGTGAGCGCCCCGCGCGCTTGGGCTTCGCCCGCCACCGCCAGAAACGCCGACGACGCCGTTACCGGACCACCCGCAGCCCGAACCAGCCGCCGTCGGCATCGAACAGCACGTCATGCTGGCGCAGCAGGTGCCGGCCGGTGTTGACGAACGCCTGCGCCGAGGGCCGGGTGACGATCACCGCCGTGGGGGCCTGGGGGGTTCCCACCTGGAAGGTGTACTGCGCCACGGGCGCGGCATCGTCGGGGAACGACACCTGCACCGACGTGCCGGCCACCAGCCCCGTGGCCATGGCGCCCTTGCGGCTCGGGTTGGGAATGGCCGTGGTCGGCAATGCCGACGGGTTGGCCACCGTGAGGTACATCTGGGCAATGCCGGTATCGACCAGCACCGCGCCTGTCTGCGAGGCCGCGCCGTTGACCGACACGGCCATGCTCGCCTGGGGCCAGTCGCGCGGGTCGCTGGAGGCCGGCTGGCCCGCGGCGTTCAGGCTGCGGCCCTGGAGCTTCACGTACGAAAAGCCCGCGGTGTTGGCGCGCGTGAGGCCCACGTGCACGCCCTTGGCCGTCACGATGAAACCGCTGCGCATGCTGCCGGGCGCCACGGGCTGGCCGTCGATGGAGACGATGTTCAGCAGCGGGTTCTTGTCCGGCGTGCCTTGCGGCTGGCCGTCGTGCTCGCGCCCGAAGCCCACGCCCATGTAGGCGATGCCGCGCGGCTGGGCGGTGGTCTTCTCAGGCTTTTCGCAGGTGGGCACGTTGGCCTTTTCGCTCCAGCCGGGGCAGATGATCTCTTCCTGCACCGCCAGCACGGGCACGCGCGCGACCACTTCGCCCCCGGCTGGGTCGCGAAAGACCAGTTCCCGCGGCACCCAGCGGCCGATCCACAGCCGCTTGCTGCTGGACAGGAACTCCCATCCCTTCACGCCCGACTCGGCCTCCTGCGCGGAGAACCCGGGCAGGTCGGTGGCCGAGACGACGACGCCGGTCGAGCCGGTGTCCATCGTCATGGTGAACGGCGCCGCGGCGGACGTGCCGGGCACCCGCACGCCGAAGGCCAGCGCGGGGGCGTCGGTCATCGCGGGTTCCGGGTTCCTGGCCGGGGCGAAGGCCAGGAAGCGGGCGGCGGTGTCGGCGCGCAGGTCCGGTCCCGCAGGAGCCTGGGCGTGCGTCGTGCCCAGGGGCGCACAGGCGCCCAGCAGGGCGGCCAGCAAAGGAAGGGTGCCATGCGCGGCAGTGCGCAGCCATCGGTCAGCGGTCATGCGGTTCTCCTTGGGAATTGGGTGAGGTGAGGCCACCATCCTGGCCAGGCCACGAAGGGCCTGTCACGCCCCATTGTGGAGGGCCTTCCCAGTCGGCAGCGGGGAGGCCGGCTGAAACGTGCTGAAACGTCGTGAACGCGCGGGCGTCAGCGCGGCCACAGCGCCCAGAGCCGCAGGCCCTGCTTGAGCCGCCCCGCCAGTTCGCCCGCCTCCGGGCCCCAGCCCGCGAAATAATCGGCCCGCACCGCGCCCACGATGGCCGAGCCCGTGTCCTGCGCCATCACCAGGCGCTGCAACTGCACCTGCGGGCCGGTGGAGGCCAGCCACACCGGCGTGCCGTAGGGAATGCTCTGGCGGTCCACCGCGATCGAGCGGCCCGGCGTGAGGGCCACGCCCTGCGCGCCCTTGGGCCCGAAGCCGGCATCCATGGCGTTGAGCGGCTCCTCGCGGAAGAACACGTAGCGCGGATTGGCCCACAGCATCTCCTGCACGCGCTGCGGGTTCTGCAGCGTCCAGGCGCGGATGCCGGGCCAGGTCGCATCGCGCACCAGGCCCTGGTCGAGCAGCCACCGGCCCACGCTCTGGTAGGGCTGGTCGTTGGTGCCGGCGAACGCCACGCGCAGCAGCGTCACCGAGCCATCAGCCTCCTGCACCCGCAGCCGGCCCGAGCCCTGGATGTGCACCACCAGCGCCTCGACCGGATCGCGCACCCACGCGATGACCCGGCCGGCCAGCGCCGCCTGCGCTTCGGGCAGCGTGTCGATCTGCTGGCGCGTGTACCAGGGCTTGCGCGCGCCGTAGCCCGCGGGCAGCCGGTACAGCGGCACGTTGAAGCCGTTGCCGGGCTGGCGCGCCGCGTCCAGATAGGGCTCGTAGTAGCCGGTGAGCATGCCGTCCACCGCGCCGTCGGCGGCCTCGATGCGGTAGGGCTGCAGCCGCGCCACCATCCAGGCGCGCTGCTCGTCGGCGCTGGCGATGGACAGGCGGCGCACCTCGCCGCACAGCGGCGCGAAGGCCGGCGCGGGACGCTCGCAGTTCTTGATCCAGGCGTTCCAGGCTTCGTGCAGGGAATCTTCGGCAAAACCGGGCAACTCCGCCCAATGCACCGGTATCCAGCGGCTTTTCGGCTGCGCCATCGGGGGTGGCAGCGGCCCGGGCGGTTCGGGCGGCAGCGGGGCACCCGGCACGCCCGGCAGCGAGGCACCGGGAGGCAAAGGCGTGGAAGGCGGCAGGGGCGTGGTGGAGCAGGCCACCAGGGTTCCTACAATCAGCGCCGTTGTCACAAGGCGCAGGAGACGGAATTTCATGGGGCTGATTTTGCTTGAAGCATTGCTGGCGCTGGTCGTTCTCGTCGCCATTGTGTGGTGGACGATGTTCTCGGGGCGCAAGGGGGGGGAGCCGCCGCCCCAGGACTCCACGCCAACACCCAAGAAAGAGGACGACGGCACGCCGAAGTAACGCATTCGCGGCGCACCACCTCTGCTCCCTCTCCCAGAAAGACCATCGATGACTCCCCAGCAAATGCTTGGCGTGGGCCTGCGCATTTTCGCGCTATGGCTCGGTGTGACTGCCGTCCGGTACCTGGCACTCCTGCCCGTCCTGAAGGGGATGCCGCTCGACAACCCCTCCGTGGAAACCTGGGTGGTGGCTGCGCTGTACTTGGCCGCTGCCGTGCTGCTTTGGATCTTTCCCCTGTGGACCGCCCATCTGCTGCTTCCAAGAACACGGTTTGAAAACCACGTCCGCCTCCAACCCGCAGAGGCCGCCCGTGTGGGCTGTGCCTTGATAGGCCTGTGGTTCTTTGCGCAGGGATTGCTCAATGTCGTCTGGTTCTTCTTCCAGGCCCTGCTGATGGGAGGAAGCCGCTCTTTTTTCGATGGGCTGGCGCTGGAAGCCAAAGCAGATCTTCTCTCCAGCGGGGTGGGCCTGTTGCTCGGGATCGTGTTGGTGGCTCGATCCGACCGCTTCGCCCAATGGGCCATCAAAAGCAAATCCCCCCAGGCCGACGCCTGATGAATGCCGAGGTTCTCCGCGCCAGACGCCAGGCCCGGTTCAGTTGACGAACTGGTCCTACCCGGATCAGCCAGGCACCGGCGAACAATGGGCGTCCTCAAAGTCCCTGACGCCGCGTGCACGAAGCGTGCGGTTCGCAAGGCCATACCACGGCGGGCGTCAGCAGAACAACCAGGAAAGGAAGATCCCATGCGCAACAAGATTCTCATCGGCGCCACCGCCGCCGTTCTGCTCGTGAGCGGCTGTGCCAACATGGACGATACCCAGCGGCGCACCGCGACGGGTGCTGGCGTCGGCGCGGTGGCCGGGGCGGTCATCGGCTCCGCCACCGGCGGCCGGGCGGGCACCGGGGCCGTCGTCGGGGCGGGTGTGGGGGCCCTGGGCACCTACATCTGGTCGCAGCACATGGAGCGGCAAAAGCGCGACATGCAGCAGGTCACGCAGGGCACGGGCGTGGTGGTGACGCAGACCGCCGACAACCAGCTCAAGCTCGACATTCCGAGCGACATCTCGTTCGCCACGAACCGCTCGGACATCCAGTCCAACTTCGCCCCCGTGCTGGAGCGCTTTGCCGAGGGGCTTCGCAACAACCCCAACACCGAAGTGCGCATCGTGGGCCACACGGACTCCACCGGCACCGATGCAATCAACAACCCCCTGTCGATGGACCGCGCGGCCAGCACCCGCAACTTCCTGACGACGCGGGGCGTGAACGGCGGGCGCATCCAGGTCGAGGGCCGTGGCTCGCACCAGCCGATCGCCACCAACGACACGAACGACGGCCGCGCGCGCAATCGCCGGGTGGAAATCTTCGTGGGCGAACGCCAGCCGGGCTGACCGCCGGCCGGCCCCACTGCCGCCCCGCCCGTGCACCGCGGCGGGAGTGGCTTTCACAGGGCGCTTCGGCGCCCTGTGGCGTTCATTCAGTGCGCGGCGCGCAGCAGGTTGGCCAGTTCCACGGCCGACTTGACCTGCATCTTGTCGAACACGCGCGCGCGGTGCACCTCCACCGTGCGCACGCTGATGTCCAGCTGGTCGGCGATGAGCTTGTTGGGCAGCCCCTCGACCACCAGTCGCATCACGTCGCGTTCGCGCTCCGTCAACTCCGACAGCCGCACCTGCAGGTCGCTGTGCTGGCGCACCTGCTCCATGTGCTGCGCGGACTGGGCCAGGGCCTGCTCGATGCGGTCCACCAGCAGGTTGTCGGAAAACGGCTTCTCGCAGAAGTCGAAGGCCCCGCGCTTGACGGTGGCCACGGCGGTGGGCACGTCGGCATGGCCGGTGAGGAAGATCACCGGCATCGCATCGATCAGGCGGCGCTCGGCCAGCCGGTCGAACAGCGCCAGGCCGCTCATGCCCGGCATGCGCACGTCCAGCAGCAGGCAGCAGGGCTGGCGCGCGGGCGGACGCTCGTCGAGCATGGCTTCGAAGGCTTCGGCGCTGTCGAAGGACTCGCTGGGCAGGCGGCGCGATCGCAGCAGCCAGGCGAGCGCTTCGCGCACGCCCGAGTCGTCGTCGACGATGTAAACGGTGGCGTTGGAGACGGGTTCCATCAGGGGTGGCTGCTGTCCGCGCTGGCAGCAGGCAGGGTGAAAGTGAATACCGTACCACGGGGCTCGTTGGGCGCGTGGCCCAGGAAGCCGCCGTGCTGCTCGACCACGGTGCGGCACAGGCTCAGGCCGAGGCCCATCCCCTCGGGCCGCGTGGTGAAGAAGGGGGTGAAGAGTTTCTCGCCCACGTCCTGCGCGATGCCGCAGCCCCGGTCGATGACCATGAACTCCAGCCAGGCATTGTGCGCATTCGATGCGGCGCGGCGCACGCGCAGCTCCAGGATGCGCTGGGGCGTGGCGGGGTCGTCCATGGCCTGCATGGAATTGCGCGCCAGGTTCAGCAGCACCTGCTCGACCATGGTCCGGTCGCACAGCACCGGGGGCAGGTCGGCGTCCACCGAGATCTTCACGAAGACTTCGAGCTTGCGGGCCTGCAGGCGGATCAGCGGCATCACGGCCTCCAGCAGGTCGTGCACCGAGACCACCTCGCGCGACTGATCGCGCCGCCGCACGAAGTCGTGCACGCTGCGGATCACGCGGCCCGCGCGCTCGGCCTGCTGCGCGATGCGCTGCAGCGCCACGTGCACGTCGTGCAGCGGCTCCTGCGGCGGCCCGCCGCCCGGCGGCAGCAGGTTGAGCGAGCCCGAGGCGTAGCTGGAGATGGCGGCCAGCGGCTGGTTCAGCTCATGGCTCAGCAGCGATGCCATCTCGCCCACGGTGGCCAGCCGCGCGGTGGCCTGCAGGCGCTCCTGCGAGGCGCGGGACATTTCCTCGACGCGGCGCTGCTCGCTCACGTCCAGGAACGCGCTCATCCAGCCCGTGTGCAGGCCCTGCGCGTTGATGAGCGGCGCCTCGAAGATGAGCACCGGAAACCGCACGCCGTCCTTGCGCATGAAGGTGGATTCGTAGCCTTCGCGCGGCGGCGGGTGCAGGCTGGACAGGCGGATCGCCTGGCGCTGGCGGTACTCGTCGGCGAACTCGGGCGGCCAGTAGGGCACCGGGGCGCTCTGGCCCAGCAGCTCCTGCGCGGTGAACCCCACCATCTCGCAGAAGGCCGGGTTCACATAGGTGATGCGCCCCTGCAGGTCGCGCGCGCGCAACCCGGTCACCAGCGAGTCCTCCATGGCCTTGCGGAACGCCAGCGCGTCGCCCAGGTCGCGCTCGGCGCGCAGCCGGCGCCGGTTGTCGCGCACCAGCACGACCAGCACGGTGACGAGGGCGATCGACATGGCGGTCACCAGCGCGGTGAGCACATTGGGGAACACGCTGGGCGCGCTGTGCCAGCTGTCCATGCGCAGGACCAGCGTGGCACCCGGCAGGTCGAACAGCTGCTGCGAGCTGAACAGGCGCGTGCCGCGCCGGCTGGCGCCCACCATGGCCAGGCGGGTGCCATCGGCCTCGGTGAACGACACCTCCTGCCCGCGCTTGAGGCTGGGCACCACCAGGTCGATCAACACGTTGTGCAGCGAGTAGGTGGCCACCACGAAGCCTTCGTTGCGGCCATCCTGCATGAGGGGCAGGCACAGCTCCATCATTTCGGAGCCGCGGCCATCGCCCTGGGGCTGGAAGTAGCTGCCGGAGTACGACGGCCCCGACACGCGGCGCGCGTTGGCGCACGCCAGCGCGATGTTGGAATGCATGCCACTGCGCATCTCGGCGTCCCACTGCACCGGGCGGTAGGGGGTCTCGACATGGGCCCGCACTTCCAGCGTGGGGCTGCGCCATTCCAGCCGCACGAGTTCGCGGCGCACGCTCAGCAAGGCGACCGCGCGCGACTCCCAGCTCGCCAGGTCCGGTGTGCCCACGTGCAGCGCCTGCAGGTTCTGCAGGTTGTGGGCGAAGCCCTGGCGGATGTCGGCCACGGCATCGGCGGCGTCGCGGTCCAGGCGGTTCTGCACCTCGCTCGCCTCGTAGCGGCCGGCCAGCCACACCTGGGTGACCAGCATGCCCGCCACCAGCAGCACGAGCAGGGCCCACAGCGACCAGCGCTTCCATGCGCTGCGCCAGCGGTGCCAGGGCCACAGGAACGGCTCGCCCTCGGTCACAGGATGCAGTGGTCCAGCGCCGGCAGCTGCTGGCGCACCTGCTGCAGCAGCACCGCATCGAGCACGCCCAGGGCCACGCCCGGGCCTTCGGCCACCTGCGCCTGCACGGCGCCCCACGGATCGACCACCATGCTGTGGCCCCAGGTGCGGCGGCCGTTCTCGTGCAGGCCGCCCTGCGCCGGCGCCAGCACATAGGCGAGGTTCTCCACCGCGCGGGCGCGCAGCAGCAACTCCCAATGGGCCTCGCCCGTGGTGTGGGTGAAGGCGCTGGGCACCAGCAGCAGGTCGGCCCCGGCCCGCGCGTGCTGGCGGTACAGCTCGGGAAAACGCAGGTCGTAGCAGACGGACAGGCCCACGCGCCAAAGGGTGCCGTCGCGCGCGGTCAGCTCGAAGCGCACGGGCGTGTTGCCCGCCTCGATCACCGCGGCCTCGTCGAAACGCTCGCGGCCGTTGTCGAAGCGAAACAGGTGGATCTTGTCGTAGCGGGCCACGCACTCGCCCTGCGGCGAAAACACCAGCGAGGTGTTGCGCACGTGGTGCGCGCTCTCGCACTGCAGCGGCAGCGTGCCGCCCACCACCCACAGGCCCAGCTCCCGGGCCGCCTGGGCCAGAAAGCGCTGGATGGGGCCTTCGCCGTAGGGCTCGCGCAGCGCGAGCTTGTCGGTGTCGCGCGCGCCCATGGCGCAAAAATACTCGGGCAGCACGGCCAGCTCGGCGCCTTCGGCGGCGGCCTGCTCCAGCAGGTGGCGGGCCTGTTCGAGATTGCCGGGCACGTGCAGGCCCGACACCATTTGCAATGCGGCGGCTTTCATCATGATTTGTCTCCGGTGGGGGACTCGGCCGTGGGCGGCCGGGCGGCGGGGTCGGCGCTGCCCAGCTTGCGCCGGGGCACGCGCTCGATGCGCGGATCGGTCCAGGTGCCGTCGATGCGGAACTCCTGCGTGGCCGCCTGGATGAGCGGCCCGCGCAGAAAGACCTGCGCGAGGAAGCTGCCCAGGCCGACCACCGGGTTGATGGCCGTGGCCACGAGGGAGGCCGTCATGGCGTTGATCTCGGGCACCACGACCACGTGCAGGTCCTGCGTTTCGCGGTCCAGGTCGGCGCTGCCCTCCATCAGCACGGCGGCGTTCACGCCCTTCATCTGCAGGTTGTTGGTGGTGGCCACGCCCTGCTCCATGCGCACGTCGCCGCGCACGAAGTCGAACGCGAAGCCTTCGCTGAACACGTCGCGGAAATCGAGCGTGAGCCGGCGCGGCAGCGACTGCAGGCTGAGCACGCCCAGCAGCTTGGCCAGCCCCGGATCGGCCTTGAGGAACTGGCCCGATTCGACGTTGACGTTCATCTGGCCCGACATGGTGCGGTAGTCCGGCGTGAGCGGCGCGCCCATCCAGGCGACCTGCCCCTCCATGCGGCCCTTGCCGCGGCGCACCACGTCGGCCATGCCGAAGCGCGCGAGCAGATCGCCCGAGTCGCGGATGTCGAGCTTGAAGTTCATCACCGTGCGGCGGCGCGCATCGGCGGCGCCGTCGCTGCCCAGCAGCGCCCAGTTGCCGTTGGCCGTGAGCGTGGCCTCGGGCGCGACGATGTTGAACTTGGACAGCCGCCATTCGCGCGGGGCGCCGTCGCCGCCGCGGTTCTGCGCCTCGATCTCGATGCGGCCCAGGCGGCGCCCGCGCAGCACGAAATCGTCCACCACGATGTCCAGCGACGGCAGCGTGCCGGCGCCGGCGGCCGGCTCCTCGGCCAGCAGCTCATCCACCTCCTTGGCATCGCTCTGCGGGACGGCCAGGCGCGACAGGCGGGCGAACACCCGGCCGGAGCCCGCATCGGGCCCGCTGCCGGCGCCCTGGCGAAACTCCACGTAGCCGTTCAGCTCCTGGGCGTCCACGTTGGTGCGCCAGGTGCTGCCCTCGCGCGAGCCGCCCATGACCACGCCGTGCAGCGTGCGGCCCTGGAAGTCCACCTGACGGGCCCGCACGGCCAGTTGCGTGGGCAGGTAGTCCTGCATGGGCGAGACGGAAGGCGCGGGAGCGGCGCCCGTTCCGTTGCCCGCCACCGCAGCGGGCGCGGCACTCGCCGGTGTGCTGGCCGCCGATGCGGACTCGGCAGCCGGTGGCGCCACCAGCAGGGGCGAGCGCGCGGGGCCGTTGCCCATCAGCGCCGCCTGCCAGGCATCGACGTCCAGCTCACCGATCTGCACATTGGCCACCACGCCGCGTTCGGGCAGGGGCGCCGCCTCGCCGGGCGCCAGGCCCAGTGCGATGGCGCCGCGCAGCACCCGGGACTGGGCGGCGTTGGCAATGTCGCGCACATAGGTCACCGAGCCGAGCGCGCCCAGGTCCAGCGCCATGTGTTCGTGCAGGGGCGCCGCACCGGTGCCATTGCCGCTCCCTGCCGCCGCCGCCAGCGATTCGCGCGTGAGCTGCGTCTCGAACCGCACGGGCATCAGGGCCTCGGCGGTCTTGCCCAGCGGCGCCGGCAGGTCCAGCGCCATGCCCTGCAAGGTGGTGGTCACCTGCACCTCCGGCGTGCCCCGGCGCACGCCCAGCGCCAGGGTGTAGGGCGTGCTGCCGCTCGCGCGCTGGGCCAGTTGCGCCAGACCCGGCCATTGCGACGCCTGGCGCAGCCCCTCGGCCGTGGCCACGCCCTGGCCGCGCACCTGCACGGAGGACTCCACCGGCAACGCCCCCGCGGGCAGGGATCGCATGCCGCCCTCCAGCCGCAGGTCGCCCCCCAGCGCGCGGCCCTGCACGCCCGCCAGGGTGAAGCCGGTGTCGGTGAACTGCACGGTGCCGCGCGCGCGGCCGATGGGCGGGGCCTCCGGTGCAATGCGCACGTCGTTGCCCGCCAGGGTCACGCTGCCCTGCACCTTGGACTGGTCGATGTGGCTGACGGGCAGCGACAGGGCCAGCTGCAGGTCTGCGGTGCCGTTGGCGGTGGTCTTGTCCAGCGCATTGCCGGTCAGGCGCGCCAGCGGCGAGGTGGTGACGAACGACAGCATGTCCGCCAGCGGGCCGCGCGCATCGGCGTTCACCGCGACCACCGTGTGGGCCAGGTCCGGAATGCGCGCCTCCACCTTGTTCACGCGCAGCTTCGGCGTGCCGGCGAAGCTGCCGCTGGCGCCCTTCACGGCCATGGTGGATCGGTCGAAGATCAGGTCGCCGGTGAGTTCGGTGAGGGCGGGCCAGGGCGCCTCGTTGGCATGCTGCAGGCGCGGCGGCACATAGGCATAGGTCACGTCCTTCACGCGCGCGGCGATGTGGAAGTCGCCCTGCCCGGGCGTGTTGAAGGGAATGTCGTGCAGGTCGCCCTTGACGCGGAACTGCACGTTGCTGGCCGTGCCCGTGGTGACCGCGTCGCGCACGTAGTGGCGCGTCTCCTGCGGGATGGACAGCGGCAGGTAGCGGTGCACGCGGGTGCCGTCCGCGCGGCTCAGGCTGCCGGACAGGTCCAGCACGCCGGGAAACCGCGGCCGGGCACCGCCACGCTCGGCATCGCCGGTGTGCCAGTTCAGCCGGGCCTCGCCCTGCGCATCGGCGTTGGAAAACTGCAGGTCGCTGGCCTGCACCGCGATGCGCTCGCCCTCGATCTGCCAGCGCACGTTCGCCGACAGCTGGTCCACCGGCACCGTGCCTTCCTCGAACACGTGGGGCAGCACCAGGGCGCCGTCCGCCAGGGCCAGCGTGGCCTTGCCGCCCGCCTGCGACACGTCGAACTCCACGCTCGCACCGCGCAGGCCGGGCACGTGCGAGGCCGCGCCCTCGGCGCGCGGCTGGTCGGCCACCGCCAGCCCGGTCACCTTGCCGCGCGCCTGGTATTGCTGCAGCTGCTGCAGGGGGCCGCGCCAGGTGGCCTTGACCTCCTCCACCAGCCCGCGCGGCGTGTAGTCGGCCAGGGCGGAATGCACGGCGGCATCCAGCGGCAGCCGGCTGGCGATCTGCGCCAGCGCGGCCAGGTCGAGGCGGTCGGCGCGCAGTTCGCCCTGCTCGCGGCCGCTTTGCACGCCGGTGTGCCGCACCGTGAGGTTGCCGCCCGGCCAGCGCAATGCATCCTGCGTGGTGAACTGCAGGCCCTCGGTGGAGAACTCGAACCCGTCGGACAGGCGCCGCCCGCCCACCCGGCCGGCGACGGACTGCAGCGCGAGCGGCTCTAGCCCCTCGCCCAGGCGGGCGTTCACCCCGGCCAGGGCCAGGTCGGCCGTGCCGCCGACGAACTGCCCGCGCTGGAAATCGACCCACGCGCGCAGCGCGCCGCGGCCCTCGGCCACCTGCACGCCGTCGATGTGGACATGGTGGCGCAGCCGGGACACGTCCACGCGCGAGAAATCGGCGAACAGCTGCCCCGTCCACTGCTGCCACGACCCGCCGTGCGTCGTCAGGAACGGCTGGCGGAACTGCCCGGTGAGCTTGAACCGGTCGCCCCACTGCGGCGGCGGCGTGGCCTCGATCCGCATGCCGTGGCGCCAGCCCCGGTTGCGCAGCAGCAGGTCCACCTGTCCCAGCGCCAGGGGCGGCTCCTGGCTCTGCTCGTCGGTCAGCCGCACGGTGCCGCCGCGCAGCACGACCTCGCTTTGCGAGAACAGCCAGTCGGCGCCCGCGCTGTCGCCGCCCGCGCTCTGGCGGAACGCCAGCCCCGCAATGAAGATGCGGCCGTCCGCCATGCGGCGCACGTCGAGTTCGGGGCGTTCGATGTACAGCTGCTCGAACCCCATGCGCAACACC
The DNA here is from genome assembly GCF_030158955.1 of Acidovorax sp. SUPP1855. Classification (NCBI taxonomy): domain Bacteria; kingdom Pseudomonadati; phylum Pseudomonadota; class Betaproteobacteria; order Burkholderiales; family Comamonadaceae; genus Acidovorax; species Acidovorax sp. SUPP1855. The sequence continues at coordinate 170,241 of NZ_BQXI01000002.1, forward strand.
GAGCGCGGCGACAGCGACCCCACCACGCGCGGCAGCTTCAGGGCCTCGCGGCCCTGGGGGTCCAGCAGGGCGACGTCGTTCAGCTCGATGGTGGGCACCAGCCCTTCGGAGCGGGCCGACAGCGCACCGATGCGCACCGGTACCCCCAGCGCCCGTGTGGCATGGGCTTCCAGCTGCGGACGGAAGTCGCCGATACGCGGCACAATCCAGCCGTGAAGCACCCCCCAGGCGGCGGCCACCAGCAGCCAGAAGGCGATGAGCAGGCCCAGGGACCACCGCGCAAGACCTGCCAGGCATCGGAGCAGGCGTGAGGGGTTCGGTGGCTGTTCAATCATTGGTGGGTTGGGATGCGAAGGGAATTATGACCCGCGCCCGCTGTGCGGGTTCAGCATCAAACGGTGTCGTTATGTACGGTTTTCAGGCCCCGGGCCCTTGCTATGCCGCTGTCTTGCACTGACGTTCCAGAGATCCCCAGCGCCGCCGGCGACGGCCCGCTGGCGAGCCATTCCCGCTTCCACCAGAGGCTGCACCGGCGCTATGCCGACGCGTTCGCCGTGCTGCCGCCCGGCGCCCCCACGCGGGCCACCATAGCCGAGGCGCTGGCCGCCCTGCGGGCCCGCGGGCACGACACCGGCACGGCCCTGCGCATCCTGCGGCAGGTGGTGATGGAGCGGCTGGTGCGCCTCGATTGCGAACAGGGCGCGCCGCTGGCCGACATCACGCGGGCCACCACCGAGCTGGCCGAACTGGCCCTGGACCAGGCCTGCGTCCAGGCCCGCGAAGCGCTCGACGCCCGCCACGGCGCCCCGCGCGGCCCCGAGGGCCAGCCGGTCGAGCTGTGGATCGTCGGCATGGGCAAGCTGGGCGCACGCGAGCTGAACGTGTCCAGCGACATCGACCTGATCTACGTGTACGAACACGACGGCGAGACCGCCGGCAACGCCGAGGGCCGCAACCGCATCTCCAACCACGAATACTTCGGCCACGCCGTCAAGGTCATCTACGGCCTGATCGGCGACACCACCGAGCACGGCTTCGTCTTCCGGGTGGACCTGGCGCTGCGGCCCAACGGCAACTCCGGCCCGGCGGCCGTGTCGCTGGCCGCGCTGGAGGAATACCTGCAGGTGCAGGGCCGCGAATGGGAGCGTTTCGCCTGGCTCAAGAGCCGCGTGGTCGCGCCGCGCAGCAGCGTCATCGGCGAGCCGGTGCAGGCCCTGCGCGGCGTGGTGCTGCCCTTCGTCTTCCGGCGCTACCTGGACTACAGCGTGTTCGACGCGCTGCGCTCGCTGCACCGGCAGATCCGCGACCACGCCGCCAAGCGCAGCGCCGGCCACCCCGAGCGCGCCAACGACGTGAAGCTCTCGCGCGGCGGCATCCGCGAGATCGAATTCACCGTGCAGCTGCTGCAGGTGGTGCGCGGCGGGCAGTTCCCCGAGCTGCGCTGCCGCCCCACGCTGGAGGCGCTGCAGCGCATCGCGCGCGCCGGCCTCATGCCGCAGGAGACGGCCGAGGCGCTGGCCGCGGCCTACACCTTCCTGCGCCAGGTGGAGCACCGCATCCAGTACCTGGACGACCAGCAGACCCACGTGCTGCCCACGCGCGACGACGACCTCGCCTGGATCGCCCAGACCCTGGGCCTGGGCACCTGCGCCTTCCTGCACCAGCTCGATGCGCACCGCGAACTGGTGGCGCAGGAGTTCGACACGCTGCTGGGCGGCGCCGGCAAGAAGCAGTGCACCAAGGGCGGCTGCGGCGGCCCGCGTGCCGGCGCGCCCGCCGCGCCCGAGCTGGAAGCGGTGCTGGAGCAACTGCCGCCCACCGTGCGCGCGCGCGTCGCCGAATGGCGCACGCACCCGCGCGTGCAGTCCCTGAGCGACGAGTCGCGCGAGCGGCTGCTGCGGCTGGTGCAGCGCACCGCGCGCTGGCTGGCCGAGGGCCAGGTCAACGAAGACGCCGTGGTGCGGCTGATCGGCTGGCTCGAATCGCTGCTGCGCCGCGACATCTACCTGGCGCTGCTGCTGGAGCGCCCCTCGGTGCACGAGCACCTGCTGCACCTGCTGGGCGCCGCGCAGTGGCCTGCCCGCTACATGCTGCAGCACCCCGGCGTGATCGACGAGCTGGCGGGCGACGCGCTGCTGGCCGAACGCTTCGTGCCGCAGGACTTCGAGCACGAACTGGGGCTGCGCATCGCCTCGCTGCAATCGACCGGCGAGGACGACGACGAGACCCTGCTGAACCTGCTGCGCCGCGCCCACCATGCCGAGACCTTCCGCACGCTGGCGCGCGACGTGGAGCGCCGCATCACCGTGGAGCAGGTGGCCGACGACCTCTCGGCCCTGGCCGACAGCGTGCTGCGCGTGACCGCGCAGTGGTGCTGGAGCCGCCTGAAGAACCGCCACCGCGAGGTGCCGCAGTTCGCCATCATCGGCTACGGCAAGCTGGGCGGAAAGGAGCTGGGCTACGGCAGCGACCTGGACATCGTCTTCGTGTTCGACGACGACGACGACCGCGCGCCCGAGGTGTATTCGGCCTTCGTGCGCAAGCTCATCAACTGGCTCACGGTGAAGACCGCCGAGGGCGACCTCTTCGAGATCGACACCGCGCTGCGGCCCAACGGCAATTCGGGCCTGCTGGTGACCAGCTTTACCGCGTACGCCAACTACCAGCAACGGCGCGGCAGCAACACCGCCTGGACCTGGGAGCACCAGGCCATGACGCGGGCGCGCTTCCTGCTGGGCACCGAAGACCTGGCCCCGGCCGGCCCGCTCGCGCCACTGCCCGAAGGCAGCGAGGCGCCCGCGGGCAGCGGCCGCAACCTGCGCGAGCGCTTCGATGCGGTGCGCGAGGCCGTCATCACCGCCCCGCGCGACCCCGCCGCGCTGCGCGAGGAGATCGTCACCATGCGCGAGCGCGTGCGCGCCGCCCACCCGGTGCCGGCCGGGCAGTTCGACGTCAAGCACAGCGTGGGCGGCATGGTGGATGTCGAATTCGCCCTGCAGTACCTGGTGCTGTCGCAGTCCGCCACCCACCCCAGCCTGCGCGAGAACCGCGGCAACATCACCCTGCTGCAGCGCGCCGAGGCCGCCGGCTTCCTGCCCGACGGCGTGGGCACGGCCGCCGCCACGGCCTACCGCACGCTGCGCCAGGTGCAGCACCGCGCCCGCCTGAACGAGCAGCCCACGCGCGTGGACCCCGCCACGCTGCAGGCCGAGCGCGACGCGGTGCTGGCGCTGTGGCGGGCGGTGTTCACCGGCTGATCCCCCACCGGCATTCGGGGCCTTTTCGCCCCGATGCCCTAGTGGAACATGCCCTGATTGCTATATAAATTATAGCAATCAGCCCCGGCGGCGCGGCAGGCACGCGCCGCCCGGCCGGCCCGCCCCCTCTGTCCCGCCGGCCTGCGCCCGGGCCAGCACCGCAGCAGCAAACTGCGCAATTTGCCGCTGGGCGGGCAGGCGGGCCCGGCACGCGGTGCGGCCGCCACGTGGCGCCGCCACCCCGCGCATCGGCCCGGATTTCCGGGTTTTCCCTTGCCAATCAACCACTTGCCGGCACGCACGGATTCCGCATAAGCATGCGCCGATTCCTTTGCAGCGCTGGCGCGCCGCTGGGTCTTCAATCCATTCCATCCCCCGCCGCGATGGTCGCGCCGGGCAAACCAGGAAGGTTCGATCCCATGACGCGCAAATTCAAGGTAGTGGCGGTTTCCGGCAATGTGCAGCGCCCCTCGCGCACGCTGGTGCTGGTGGAAGAGTTGATCGCCGCGCTCAGCGAGGCATTGCCCATCGAGGCGCACACCATCGAGCTGGGGCCGCTGGCCCCGCAGATCGGCGGCGCGCTCTACCGCAGCCAGTTGCCGGCCGCCGTCGAAGCGGAGCTGGCCGCCATCGAATCGGCCGACCTGCTGATCGTGGCCAGCCCGGTCTACCGCGGCTCGTACACGGGCCTGTTCAAGCACCTGTTCGACTTCGTGCACCACGAGGCGCTGGTTGACGTGCCCGTGCTGCTGGCCGCCACCGGCGGCAGCGACCGCCATGCACTGGTGATCGACCACCAGTTGCGCCCGCTGTTCAGCTTCTTCCAGGCGCGCACGCTGCCGCTGGGCGTGTATGCCTCGGAGCAGGACTTCCAGGGCTACGAGATCGCCAGCGCCGCCCTGCGCGAGCGCATCGTGCTGGCGGTGCAGCGCGCGGCGCCCCTGGTCGGCATCGCGCCGCAGGCCGCGCCCGTGCTGCGCCTGGCGCAGGCGGCTTGAGCCCCGCCGGCCACCCCTTTCCCCCTCCCTCTGTCCAGGAGCATCGCCATGAGCCACGACACGACTTCCGCTTCTTCTTCCTCCGCCGCCGGCATCCGCTTCGCCTACTGGGTGCCCAACGTCAGCGGCGGGCTGGTGGTCAGCACCATCGCCCAGCGCACCGACTGGAGCCTGGAATACAACCAGCGCCTGGCGCAGGCGGCCGAGAAGGCGGGTTTCGACTACGCGTTGAGCCAGATCCGCTTCACCGCGGGCTACGGCGCCGAGTACCAGCACGAGTCGGTGTCGTTCAGCCAGGCGCTGCTGCACGCCACCACCAAGCTCAAGGTGCTGGCCGCCATCCTGCCCGGGCCGTGGAGCCCGGCCGTGGTGGCCAAGCAGATCGCCACCATCGACCACATCTCGCAGGGGCGCATCGCCATCAACGTGGTGAGCGGCTGGTTCAAGGGCGAGTTCCAGGCGATTGGCGAGCCGTGGCTGGAGCATGACGAGCGTTACCGCCGCTCCGAAGAGTTCATCCGTGCGCTCAAGGGCATCTGGACAGAAGACAACTTCACCTTCAAGGGCGACTTCTACCGCTTCAACCACTACACCCTGAGCCCCAAGCCCGTGCAAAAGCCGCACCCGGAAATCTTTCAGGGCGGCAGCTCGCGCGCCGCGCGGGACATGGCCTCGCGCGTGTCGGACTGGTACTTCACCAACGGCAACACGCCCGAGGGCGTGAAAAAGCAGATCGACGACATCCAGGCCAAGGCCGCCGAAACGGGCCACCGCGTGCGCATCGGCATCAACGCCTTCGTCATCGCCCGCGACACCGAGGAAGAGGCCCGCGCGGTGCTCAAGGACATCATCGACCACGCCCATGTGGAGGCCGTGCACGCCTTCGGCGACGCGGCCAAGCAGGCCGGCCAGGCCTCGCCCGAGGGCGAGGGCAACTGGGCCAAATCCACCTTCGAGGACCTGGTGCAATACAACGACGGCTTTCGCACCAACCTCATCGGCACGCCGCGCCAGGTCGCCGAGCGCATCGTGGCGCTCAAGGCCGTGGGCGTGGACCTGATCCTGGCCGGCTTCCTGCACTTCATCGAAGAGGTCGAGTACTTCGGCGAGAAGGTGCTGCCGCTGGTGCGCGAACTGGAAGCGCAGGGCCTGGGCGCACCCGCCGGGGCCGCCATCGGCGAGCCCGCCGAGGCCGTGGCCGCCTGACCCGCGCAGGCACAACGCCCCACCCGCCGCCGCCCACCCTCCACTGGCGCCCACGCCCTCCCGCCGCTCGCCTGCGCGACGCGGCGCCGGGCGCAGCCTGCCCGGAAAGCACTGCACCACCATGTCCAGCACCCTGTTCGACGGCACCCTGGCCCCGCCCGCCACGGCACCCGCTGCACCGCGCCGCAGCGCCGACCGCGCCGGCGCGGCCACGGGCGGCACCCCGCCACCGGCCGCCCCGCCCGCGCTCGAACTGCAGGGCATCGACCTGTCGTTCGGCGGCGTGCACGCGCTGCGGGGCATTGACCTGCGCGTGGCCCCGGGCGAGTTGCGCGCCATCATCGGGCCCAACGGGGCGGGCAAAAGCTCGCTGGTCAACATCATCAGCGGGCTGTACCGGCCCGACGCCGGCCGCGTGCGCATCGGCGGCGATTCCTTCGCGCAGGTGCCCACGCCCCGGCCGGCGCACCTGGGCGTGGCGCGCACCTTCCAGAACCTGGCGCTGTTCAAAGGCCTCTCCGTGCGCGACAACATCGCCCTGGGCCGCGTGCATGCGGCGCGCGCCAGCTTTGCCGAGCAGGTGCTGGGCTGGGGTCGGGCGCGCCGCGAGTGGCGCGATGCGCGCGAACAGGCGCGCGAGGCCATCGACTTCCTGGGGCTGGGCAGCGTGCAGGACCGGCTGGCCGGCGGCCTGCCCTACGGCCTGCAAAAGCGCGTGGAGCTGGCGCGCGCGCTGGTGGCACGCCCACGCCTGTTGCTGCTGGACGAACCCCTGGCCGGCACCACGGCGGGCGAGAAGAGCGAGATGGCCGCGCTGATCCGCGCCGCACGCGACCGGCACGGCGCGGCAGTGGTGCTCATCGAGCACGACATCGGCGTCGTGCTGGGCCTGTCGGACCGCGTGGCGGTGCTGGACTACGGCCGCAAGATCGCCGACGGCACGCCCGCCGAGGTGCGCGAGGACCCGGCCGTGATCGACGCCTACCTGGGCGTGGCGCACGATGAGGAAGCCTCCACACCGCCCGCGGAGGTACCGTGATGGAAGGTTTCGACTTCGCCTTCCTCGCAGAGGTGCTGATCGGCGGGCTGCTGTCCGGCGTGATGTATTCGCTGGTGGCCATCGGCTTCGTGCTGATCTACAAGACCTCGGGCGTGCTCAACTTCGCGCAGGGCGCGCAGTTGCTGTTCGCGGCGCTCACCTTCGTGAGCCTGGTCGAGCGCGGCCTGCCGTTCGCCCTCGCATTGGCGATCACCTTCGCGCTGATGGTGGCGCTGGGCCTGGCCATCGAACGCGTGGTGCTGCGCCCGCTGGTCAACCAGCCGCCCATCACGCTGTTCATGGCCACGCTGGGGCTGTCGTACGTGATCGAGGGCGTGGCCCAGCTGGTGTGGGGCACGCAGGTGCATTCGCTGGAGCTGGGCGTTTCCGATGCGCCCATCGAGATCGCGGGCGTGCTGGTCTCCACGTTCGACCTGTTCGCGGCCGGCGTGGCCGCGGTGATGGTGGCGGTGCTGTCGGCGTTCTTTCGCTACACCCGCGTGGGCCTGGCGTTTCGCGCGGTGGCCGACGACACCTTCGCCGCCCTGGCCGTGGGCCTGCGCCTGCCGGTGATCTGGGCCACCGTGTGGTCCGCCGCCGGCGTGATCGCGCTGGTGGCCGGGCTGCTGTGGGGCGCGCGGCTGGGCGTGCAGTTCTCGCTGTCGCTGGTGGTGCTGAAAGCGTTGCCGGTGCTGGTGCTGGGCGGCTTCGACTCCATCCTGGGCGCCATCGTGGGCGGGCTCATCATCGGCGCGCTGGAAAAGCTGGCCGAGGTGTACCTGGGTGCCTACGTGGGCGGCGGCATCGAAAGCTGGTTCGCCTACGCCGCCGCGCTGCTGTTCCTGCTGGTGCGGCCTGGCGGCCTGTTCGGGCAGCGGCCGGTGGAAAGGGCCTGACGCCATGGCAACCCCCACCCTTCAACCCGGCACCCGTCGCACCCCCTGGCCCCTGTGGGCCACGCCCGCCATCGCGCTGGCACTGGCCTACGGCGTGGTGCCGCTGGTGGCCACCGACTACGTGTTCGACGCGCTGCTGATCCCCTTCCTCGCCCTGTCGCTGGCCGCCGTGGGGCTGAACCTGCTGACGGGCTACGCGGGCCAGCTCTCGCTGGGCTCGGCCGCCTTCATGGCAGTGGGCGCTTATGCGGCCTACAACTTCCAGCTGCGCGTCGAGGGCCTGCCGCTGCTGGCGGCCATGGCGCTGGGCGGCGTGGCCGCCACGGTGGTGGGCGTGGTGTTCGGCCTGCCCAGCCTGCGGCTGCGCGGCTTCTATCTGGCCGTATCGACGCTGGCGGCGCAGTTCTTCGTGCAGTGGGCGCTGACGAAGTTCGGCTGGTTCAGCAACCACAACCCCTCGGGCGTGATCGACGCACCGCCCATCGCCGTGGCGGGCGTGGCCTTCGACACGCCCACGGGCCGCTACCTGTTCGCGCTGACCGTGGTGGCCGTGCTGACGGCGCTGGTCTGGCGCGTGACCCGCACGCCCACCGGCCACCACTTCATCGCCGTGCGCGACAACGAGCTGGCGGCCCGCGTGATCGGCGTGCCGGTGCTGCGCGCCAAGCTGCTGGCCTTTGCGCTGTCGTCCTTCGTGATCGGCGTGGCGGGCGTGCTGTGGGGCTTCGTCTACCTGCGCACGGTGGAGCCGGCGGGCTTCAACCTCGACCGCTCGTTTCAGATCCTTTTCATCATCATCATCGGCGGCCTGGCCACGCTGCGCGGCGCCTTCCTGGGCGCGGCCCTGATCGTCGTGTTCCCGCTGCTGCTCTCGCGCCTGGGCGGCCTGCTGCTGGGCCCGTGGTTCGACTCGGGCGTGCTGGAGCTGTGCCAGCGCATCGCCCTGGGCGCGCTCATCGTGGGCTTTCTCATCGCCGAGCCGCGCGGCCTGGCGGCGTTGTGGGAGCGGGCGGTCGCCCGGCTGCAGCGCACGCGGCCGCCGCCCCCGCAGGGCGCCTGACCGGTTGCTTTCCCGCCCCCCATTCCTTTCTTCCTCTCTCTCCACAGGAGCGCATCGCATGTCCCTCGTCCGCCATCTGAAAACCGCCTTGCTGGCCGCCGCGCTGGCGCTCGCCGGGCTGCAGGCCGCGCAGGCCCAGGCCGCCAAACCCCAGGAACAGTTCTTTCCGCTTCAAAGCTACCGCGTCGGCCCCTACGCGGCCGGTGGCACGGGATTTTTCGGCGGCTTCATCGACTACCTGAACCTCGTCAACACGCGCGACGGCGGCGTGGGTGGCGTCAAGCTGACGTGGGAAGAAGGCGAGACGCAGTACGAGGTGGAGCGCGGCGTGGAGGTGTACGAGCGCCTCAAGACGCGCCCCGGCATCGCCGCGTGGAACCCGCTGTCGGTGGGCATCGCCTATGCGCTGATCGACCGGGTGACGGCCGACAAAGTGCCGCTGCTCACCATCAACCACGGCCGCACCGACACCACCGACGGGCGCGTGTTCAAGTACATCTTCCCGCTGCTGGTCAACCCGTACAGCGAGACCTCGGGCATCGTGAACTACCTGGGCACCAAGGCCGGTGGCACGGAGAAGCTCAAGGGCAAGAAGATCGTGGTGCTGTACCACGGCTCGCCCTACGGCAAGGAGACCATCCCGATCTACGAGCTGCTGGCCAAGCAGTACGGCTTCACGGTGCAGCAGATCGAGGTGCCGCACCCCGGCAACGAGCAGCAGTCGCAGTGGCTGACCATCCGCCGCGCCAAGCCCGACTTCGTGGTGCTGCGCGGCTGGGGCGTGATGAACCCGGTGGCGCTCAAGACCGCGCAGAAAACCGGCTTTCCGGCCGACCGCATCGTGGGCAACATCTGGTCCAACTCCGAGGAAGACGTGATCCCCGCGGGCGACGCCGCCAAGGGCTATGTCGCCATCACCTCGGTGGCGCCCGGCACGCAATACCCCGTGCTGCAGGACATCGTGAAGACGGTGTACGACGCCGGCAAGGGCAACCTGCAGGACAAGAAGCGCATCGGCAGCGTGTACCACAACCTGGGCGTGCTCAACGGCATCCTGAACGTCGAGGCCATCCGCATCGCGCAGGCGAAGTTCGGCAAGCGCACCCTCACCGGCGACGAAGTGCGCTGGGGCCTGGAGAACCTGAAGATCGACGAAGCCCGCGCCGCCGCCCTGGGCGCCAAGGGCCTGTTCCATTCCATCCACGTGACCTGGGACAACCACGAAGGCGACGGCCGCGTGGCCTTCCAGCAGTGGGACGGCACGCAGTGGAAGGTGGTGTCCGACTGGATCGCGCCGGACTGGAAGCTGCTGCGCCCGATCATCGAAAAGTCGTCCCTGGCCTATGCCAAGGAAAAGAACGTGAAGGTGCGCCAGAGCATCGACGACTGACCCGCCCCCTTCTTCATCCCACCCGGAGCGACGCCATGACCGACCTCTATCGCACCCCTTCGATCCTCGGCCCCGACTACGACGCCATCGCCGAAAAATACCGCCCCATCTTCGCGCGCATCCAGGCCACGGCACTGCAGCGCGAGCAGCAGCGACAGCTGGGCCACGACGCCATCCGGTGGCTCAAGGACGCACGCTTCGGCGCCCTGCGCGTGCCCGTGGAGCACGGCGGCGACGGCGCCACGCTGCCGCAGCTCTTCCAACTGCTGGTGGAGCTGGCCGAGGCCGACTCCAACACCGTGCAGGCGCTGCGCGGGCACTTCGCCTTCGTCGAAGACCGCCTGAACGCCCCGCGCGACGCGGCCAACATCGTGTGGTTGCGGCGCTTCGCAGACGGCGACCTGGCCGGCAACGCGTGGACCGAAGTGGGCAACGTGGCCATCGGCGACGTCATCACGCGCGTGACGCAAAAGGAGGACGGGCGCTGGGTGGTCAACGGCCGCAAGTTCTACAGCACCGGCAGCATCTTCGCGGACTGGATCGACCTGTACGCCCGCCGTGACGGCCCGGGCGACGGCGAGGGCCTGGACGTGATCGCCGCCGTGCGCGCGCGCCAGCCCGGCGTGACGCACCACGACGACTGGGACGGCTTCGGCCAGCGCACCACGGGCAGCGGCACCTCGGTGTACGAGAACGCCGAGGTGGAGCCAGAGAACATCTTCCTGTTCACCGACCGCTTCAAATACCAGACGGCGTTCTATCAACTGTTCCACCTGGCCACGCTGGCCGGCATCGCCCGCGCCATCACGCGGGACGCGGCCGCCCAGGTGCGCGGGCGAAAGCGCATCTTCAGCACCGGCAACGCGCCCAGCGTGGCGCAGGACGTGCAGGTGCAGCAGGTGGTGGGCGAGGTCTCGTCCATCGCCTATGCGGCCGAAGCCACCGCCGTGCGCGCCGCGTTTGCCGCCCAGCGCGCCTACGACGCGCACTGGCACGGCACGCCCGAGCAGGAGAAGCAGGCCAACATCGAGGCCGAGCTGGAATCCGCACAGGGCCAGGTGGCACTCACCGACCTGGTGCTGCGCGCCGCCAGCCAGTTCTTCAACGGGCTGGGCGCATCGGCTGCCAGCAGCGCACAGTCGCTGGACCGGCACTGGCGCAACGCGCGCACCGTGGCGTCGCACAACCCGGTGATCTACAAGGCACGCATCGTGGGCGACTGGCACATCAACGGCACCGAGCCGCCCTATGTGTGGCAGATCGGCGCCGGCCCCGGCCGGCCCGCGGCGGTGGCGCCCGCACCGGCCACCGATGCCGGCGCAGCCAATGCAGCGCAGGCGCGGCCCCTGGCCCGCGCGGCCTGAGTGGGTGAGTGAACGCCATGGCAAGCCCTCCCCCCGCGCTGCTCACCGTCGATGCGGTGCAGGCCGTGTACCAGGGCGCCATCGCCGCGCTGCACGGCGTAGGCTTCGAGGTGTGTGCCGGCGAGATCCACGCGCTGCTGGGCGCCAACGGCGCCGGCAAATCCACCACGCTCAAGGCCGTGTCGCACCTGCTGCCGGCCGAGCGCGGGCAGGTCACCGCCGGCCGCATCACCTACGACGGGCAGGACGTGGCACACGCCAGCCCGGCCACCCTGGTGCGCGCCGGGCTGGTGCCGGTGCTGGAAGGCCGGCACTGCTTTCCCAGCCTGTCGGTGGAAGACAACCTGGTCACCGGCGCCCTGGGCCGCAGCGCGCGGCGCGGCGAGATCGCGCACGACCTGGAGCGGGTGTACGCCCTCTTCCCGCGCCTGCGCGACAAGCGCCGCACGCCCGCGGGCCTGGCATCCGGCGGCGAGCAGCAGATGACCGCCATCGGCCGCGCGCTGATGTCGCGCCCGCGCCTTCTGGTGCTGGACGAGCCCTCAATGGGCCTGGCACCGCGCGTGGTGCAGGAGATCTTCGCGCAGCTCAATCGCCTGAACCGCGAGGAAGGTTTGACGCTGCTGGTGGCCGAGCAGAACTCTGCGGTGGCGCTGCAATATGCGGACCGGGCTACGGTGCTGGATGCGGGGCGGGCGGTGTTGTCGGGGCCGGCGGATGTGCTGCGGGAGCGGGATGATATCCGCCGTTTCTACTTTGGACAGAATGTGTCATGCGACAGACCATCACTCTCCGCTGAAGCGCCGGGAATACTGCGCGCTGCGATGGCGGGTTAGGCTGCCTCGTAGAGCGGGCTGTCCATCAGACGCTGCAGGGCGATGCGAACTGAGCGCTCGTCGAAGATTTTACTCTTGCGCTTCCCTGCGCCGGCTGCACTGTCAGCCGGCCATTCGGCCAGGCCCTGCAAGACCGCAGGAATTTCGGGTGCAACGCCTGCCCGACTCAGGAGCCAATCCACCGAGGCCAGCAGTTCCATACCGAACGGCGATTCGAAGCCATCGATCACTTGGCTGGCCAATTCTAGTGCTGGCACCACGTCCTTGGCCTCACTCTTCAGATAGCCCTGGACTAATTCCTTGCGGGCTTCATCGAAGCCGATGACATCCAACGGTCCTGCGTCGGCGATGCGCTTATCCGACCGGAGGTAGCTGCCATCCAGACTGTTCAGAAGGTGGTTCAGATTCGGCGCGAATGGGCCATAGCGGTGGGCGACGAAATTAAGCTTCAGGTCATTCCGCAATGCCAGGTGCTTGAGGCTACGCTCCAGAAACCAGGCAAGCTTCTGCACTTCGAGCAGACTGCACTCCATGCCCAAAACCCAGTAGCGGCGCACCGCTTCGGCCACCAATGCTCGCGCCGGCGTCAGCTTCTGCACGCCAGCCCGCTTGGCCACGTTCTGGTACTTGTCCGTGGGCTCAAAGACGATGACATCAACGTCCTCCAACTTAGAGAGAGCGGCATCGATACGCGCCTTGACAGTCGGCCAGTCCAGCCCTCCGTTGCCGGCACCCAATGGCGGAATCGCCACCGAGCGGATCTTCCTTTCGTGCAAGACGCGCTTGAGATCCTCGAGTCCGGATTCAACCCACTCAATGCGCGAATTGCCCTTCCAGTGGTCCTTGGTCGGAAAGTTGATAATCCAGCGCGGTCCGTCGAGTTCGCCCGTCTCCGTAACGAACATCTGACCGACCTTCACCTTCTTAGCCTTGCAGGCCGAGGCATACAGGTCGAAGTTGCGGCTATATTGCTCCTTGAACATCAAGGCGATGCCCTTCCCCATCACACCTACGGTGTTGACGGTATTTACCAAAGCCTCGACGCGCGCGTCGAGCAGGTTGCCTTGCGTGTAGGAGATCATCAGAAGTACCAGTTAGGCCGTGTGTGTACGGGCAACGCCATGCCCAGACCCCGCATTTTGCTCTCGATCTCAACGCGAACAGCATCCGTGTAGCACACGATGCCCAACAATGCCGCAAGGGGCACGTGTTGGTGGACCATGGCCTCCGCCTGGTACCGCTCCAGCTTGCCGGGATCCTCAGGATCGCGTTTGAAGTCCCGTCGCTGGAGCAACGACCAGTCGATCCGATCAAGCCGGGCCAGATCATTGTAGAAGTTCGCTAGCCCGCTGTATGCGTGACAGTCCGTGAACAAGAATGGCAACTTGAGTTGGCTCACCCTTCGCAGGCTAGATACCAGGATAACGATATCCGAGTTGGGCACTTGCTTGATACCGTTCCACCCCGTGTGGATGTTGCGCAGCATCACTGAAAATGGCGTGAAGTAGAACGGAACGTAGTCTCCCAAGGCTCCCCCCGGCGGCACTGGAACCGGCCAAACAGCGCGCTTTTCGATCAGTTCTGCATTGCCAATGCTCACCCATTTCGTAGAACGGATCTGGCTATTGCCGCAGTGAATCCCGTTCTGAATTACCCACGGCAGATTCGCTCGATGGAGGATGCGCCAGATCAGCGCCTTGTCGGGGTTGAGATTTGGATAGTTCACTTGGAAAACATTGCTGGCATTACATCAACATGCAGTGCTCGGTATAGCCCGCTGATCAATGCCTGTACCTGCTCTTGCGCTTCGCCGTCCTTGACATAGATAGCATGAAAGAGGTTCGCAGTTACGGGGCCGGGGGCCAGGCACTCGGCCATGCAGACGCACTTACAGTACTGGTCCGAGTAGTCGCGCTTGTTCATGACCTCCCAGTCAATCGCCTCCATGCCGTCGTTGTAGTCCAGCAGTTCAATCTCGCCGCCAGCCAAAGGGTGCCTGGGGATGATCTTCCAGCCTCGCGTCCGAGCCACATGCCGCTGCACAGCTATCAGTGCAAAGCGCTTCTTGGGATGATCTCGCTGCACTCGCCCATCGAAGGGATTCTTCGCAAAGAAGTGGAATGGGACATGACGTTCAAGGCGAAGCCCTTTCCGGCTTTCAATGATTTCGGGATCAGCTACGTCGACAAAGCTGTCCAAGCGCGACCTTGGCAGCAAACCGCTGTCGAGGATTGAAGCCATGTTCTTCAGGCTGGTCAGGTGGTAAATCAGCTTCTTCGCGCGGAGGTCGTCGTTCATATCCTCTCCCACTTTATTGCTGTCGCCGGAGCAAGCAAGACGTAACCATAACACCCACCGGATGAGGCATACCTACTCGCGCCCACTCTCTATCACTTGCAGCATTGGCCGTCGCGGACGTCTCTTCGCCTGCGCATCATCTGCCAAAGCAGTCAGTGCCAAGCCGAAGACCAGCTCATCGAGTTCGTTGACATGTACAGCAAGTTGATCAGCAATATCGGTGCGCGTCAGGCCATCCTCCCGCAGCGCGGCAAACACCTTCTGGAAAACCTTTGACATCGCCCGGGGCGCGCTTTTGGCTCTGACTTCTGGTAGCCACGCTGCGTCATCTCGATGCACAGTGATCTGTAGTGCCAATCGTTGACAAGCCTCAGGTCTTTCCGCCCGTAGACAAGCGCTGCAACGGAGACTGTCCAGAACCCATTGTGTGAGACCAGTTGGTCCACGGTGGCCATGACTGGCGCTTTGGCCAGAACGCTTCCTTCAGGCATGAGAAACGCCGACGCGAACTCTTTGGCCTGACGCTCAGCGTCCTTGACCTTCGGGCCAGCATGACGATGAAGGGCTAAGTGGCCGATCTCATCGGCCGCATCGAAGCCCATAGCGTCAACCTGTGCGACGCGCACCCCAGCAGCGGGCCCCCACAACGAATCCCGCATATCGATGCGCCGATTCCTTCGCACCACGCAGCCGCCTCTCGCCCTCCAATCGGGGCATGACTGCACGACCGGCACTGCACCAACACCTGCCCGAGATTCCCACCGACGTGGCGCGGATCGCCACCGATGCGCAAGCCATCGCCGCTGCGCACCAACTGGCGGCTGAATTCGCGCCCGGCGCCTCCGAGCGCGACCGCGATCGCCGCCTGCCCTGGGATGAACTCACGCGCTGGTCCGCCAGCGGCTTAGGGTCCATCACCGTACCGCGCGCCTACGGCGGCCCACAGGTGTCCTACGCCACGCTGGCCGAGGTGTTCGTGATCCTGAACGCGGCCGATCCGTCCATCGGGCAGATTCCGCAGAACCATTTCGGCGTGCTGGGCGTGCTGCGCGAGATCGGCACCGAGGCGCAGAAGCAGCGCTTCTACGGCGAGGTGCTGGCCGGCCGGCGGCTGGGCAATGCCGGGCCCGAGCGCAAGGTGGACGGCGCGGCCACCATCCTGCAAAGCGGCACGCGCCTGCGCGCCACGCCCGAAGGCCTGCGCCTGACGGGCAAGCGCTTTTATTCGACCGGCGCGCTCTTCGCGCACCGCATTCCCGTGCGGGCCCTCGACGACGCGGGCCGCGCCGTGCAGGCCTGGGTGCCGCGCGATGCGCCGGGCGTGGCCGTGGTGGACGACTGGGACGCCTTCGGCCAGCGCACCACCGCCAGCGGCACCGTGGTGTTCGACGACGTGCTGATCGCTGCCGACGATGTGCTGCCCCTGTGGCAGTTGGCCGACCGGCCGGGCCTCTACGGCCCCTCGTCGCAGCTGCTGCAGGCGGCCATCGACCAGGGCATTGCCGAAGCGGCCGTGGCCGATGCGCAGCGCTTCGTGCGCGAGCGCGCCCGGCCCTGGGTGGATTCGGGCGTGCAGCACGCGCACGACGACCCCTACGTGATCGCCGACGTGGGGCGCCTGCAGATCGACCTGCATGCCGCACGCGAGGTGCTGCGCGAGACCGGCGAGTTGTTCGACGCCCTGGCCGCGCAGGCCACCCTCAGCGCGGAGGACAGCGCCCGCGCCTCGGTGGCCGTGGCCGAGGCCAAGGTGCTGACCACGCGCATCGCGCTGGAGGCGAGCGAAAAGCTGTTCGAACTGGCCGGCTCGGCCGCCACGCGCGCCGCGCCCAACCTGGGCCGCCACTGGCGCAACGCCCGCGTGCACACGCTGCACGACCCGGTGCGCTGGAAGCTGCACCTGATCGGCAACCACCGCCTGAACGGCGCCCTGCCCGCGCGGCATTCCTGGAACTGAAAGCGAACCCATGGCCCTGTTGCAATCCATTGAACCGCTCGCAGCCGCGCCCACGCCCGCCGAGCCCGCCCCGGCCTTGCCCGCGGCCCGGCCGCCGCATCGCATCGCCACCGACACCGAGGCCCTTGCCGCCGCGCAGCGCTATGCCGCGCGCATCGCCCCCGGCGCGGCCCAGCGCGACCGCGAGCGCCTGCTGCCCTGGGAGGCGCTGGACGATTTCGTCGCCACCGGCCTGTGGTCGATCACGGTGCCGCGCGAGCACGGCGGCCCGGGCGTATCGGCCTGCACGCTGGCCGAGGTCACGGCGCTGGTCAGTGCGGCCGACGGCTCCATCGGCCAGATTCCGCAGAACCATTTCTACGCGCTGGAGGTGCTGCGCGTGGGCGGCACCGACGCGCAAAAGCGCTTCTTCTACGGCCGCGTGCTGGCGGGCGATCGCTTCGGCAATGCGCTGGCGGAGATCGGCCACCAGGACTTTCAGCGCCGCACCCGCCTGGTGCCCGATGGCGAAGGCTTTCGGGTGCAGGGGCGCAAGTTCTACTGCACCGGGGCGCTCTATGCGCACTGGATTCCCACGCTGGTCGTGGCCAGGGAAGACGGGCGCGACGTGACCTACCTCGCCTTCGTTCCACGCACCGCCGAGGGCGTGCATGTCACCGACGACTGGGACGGCTTCGGCCAGCGCGTGACGGGCAGCGGCTCGGTGCAGTTTGACGACGTGCGGGTCGAGGCCGAATGGGTCGTGCCGTTCCTCGCATCTTTCGAGCGGCCCACCACCATCGGCCCGCTGGCGCAGATCCTGCACGCGGCCATCGACCTGGGGCTGGCCCGGGGCGCGCTCGCGGCCACCCTGCCGTTCGTGCGCGAGCATGCCCGGCCCTGGATCGATGCGCGCGTGGAGCGCGCCGCCGACGACCCGCTGCTGATCCAGCAGGTGGGCGAGACCGCCGTGCGGCTGCGTGCGGCCGAGGCCCTGGTGCGCCGCGCCGGCCGCTTCGTGGATGCGGCCCAGGCCGACCCGACCGAGCAGCGCGTGGCCGAGGCCTCCATCGCCGTGGCCGAAGCGCGCGCGCTCACCACCACGGCGTCGCTGGATGCCGGCACGCGCCTTTTCGAGCTGGGCGGCACCTCGGCCACCACGGGCCAGAAGGGCCTGGACCGCTTCTGGCGCAACGCGCGCACCCACACGCTGCACGACCCGGTGCGCTGGAAGTACCACGCCATCGGGAATTTCCACCTCAACGGCCGCATTCCGCCGCGCCACGGCGCGATCTGATTTTTTCTTTTCAAAGACCCAGCGACGACCATGAAGCCACGCCGTTTTCTGCACGCTCTTTTCACGTTCTCCACGTTCATCGGCGCGGCCCTGTTCGCCGGCAGCGCCTTGGCCGCACCGCTCAAGATCGGCGTGGTGCCGGGCATCTTCGCGGACTCGGTCGAGGTGGCGGCCAAGGAGGCCAAGGCCCAGGGACTGGACATTCAGGTGGTGGAGTTCACCGACTGGACGACCCCCAACGTGGCGCTGGAATCGGGCGACATCGACCTGAACTACTACCAGAACAGCAACTACCTGGCGAACGCCGTGCGCAGCAAGGGCTTCAACTTCGTCAGCGTGCAGCCCGGCATCCTGTCGTACCTGGGTCTGTATTCCACCAAACATAGATCGTTGGCCGACGTGCCCAACGGCGCCAAGGTCGCCATCGCCAGCGACCCCGTCAACATCGGCCGTGCCCTGCGCCTGCTGCAGCACGCGGGGCTGATCACGCTGCGCCCCGACACCGGACTGCTGGGCACGCAGGCCGACATCCGCTCCAACCCGAAGAACCTGCAGTTCATCGAGATCGAAGGCCCGCAACTGGTGCGCGCCACGCAGGACGTGGACCTGGCGCAGGGCTTTCCTTATTTCATCATTCCGTCGAAGGCGTTCGATGCGACCCGGGGGCTGGCCTACACCAGCTATGAGGACGACTCCTGGGCCATCCAGTTCGTGGCGCGCAAGGACAAGGCGGCGGACCCGCGCATCGCGCAGTTCCTGACCATTTACCAAAACTCCGACGCCGTGCGCAAGGCGATCCACGCCTTCTACCTGAACGATTCCAAGCTCTACCGCCTGACCTGGCTGAAGCGCTGAGACCGGCACAAGGACCGACCGTGACACAAGCGAAGCGCCACATCCTGCTCAACGCGTTCAACATGAACTGCGTGGGCCACATCAACCACGGCCTGTGGACGCATCCGCGCGACCGCAGCACCGACTACCGCACGCTGGCCTACTGGACCGATCTGGCCCGCACGCTGGAGCGAGGCCTGTTCGACGGCCTGTTCCTGGCCGACATCGTGGGCACCTACGACGTGTACCAGGGCAACGTGGACGTGCCGCTGCGCGAATCCATCCAGCTGCCGGTGAACGATCCGCTGCTGCTGGTGCCGGCCATGGCCGCCGCCACGCAGCACCTGGGCTTCGGCGTGACGGTGAACCTGTCGTACGAGGCGCCCTACCTGCTGGCGCGGCGCTTTTCCACGCTGGACCATTTGACAAACGGGCGCATCGGCTGGAACGTGGTGACCGGCTACCTCGACAGTGCCGCGCGGGCCATGGGCCAGCCGCAGCAATTGCCGCACGACGAGCGCTACGAGCGCGCCGACGAATACCTGGAGGTGCTCTACCAGCTGTGGGAGGGCAGTTGGGAAGACGGCGCGGTGCGCCGCGACAAGGCGGCGCGCGTGTTCGCCGACCCGGCGCGCGTGCACCCAGTGCAGCACCACGGCCGCTATTTCGATGTGGAGGGCTACCACCTGAGCGAGCCCTCGCCGCAGCGCACGCCGGTGCTGTTCCAGGCCGGCAGCTCGGGCCGGGGCCAGCAGTTCGCCGCGCGCCATGCCGAGTGCGTGTTCATCTCGCCCCCCAACAAAGAGGCCGCGCGCAAGACCGTGCAGGCCCTGCGCGAGCAACTGGTGCGGGCCGGCCGCCGGCCCGATGACGTGAAGGTCTTCGTGGGCGCGGCGGTGGTGGTGGGCCGCACCGAGGCCGAGGCGCGCGAGAAGCACGCGGACTACCTGCGCTACGCCAGCCGCGAGGCGGGCCTGGCGCATTTCGCGGCCAGCACCGGCATCGACTTCGCGCAGTACGACCTGGATGCGCCGGTGGACTATTCGCCCGGCAACGCCATCGAATCGGCCAGCCGCACGGCCCAGCAGCATGGCTGGACGCGCCGCAAGCTGCTCGAACTCTTCTCGCTGGGCGGCCGCTACCCGGCCATCGTGGGCGATGCGCAGCAGGTGGCCGACGAACTGCAATCGTGGGTGGCCGAGACCGGCGTGGACGGCTTCAACCTGAGCCGCACCGTGGTGCCGGAGAGCTACGAGGACTTCATCGACCTCGTCATTCCGGAGCTGCAGAGCCGCGGCGTCTACAAGACCGCCTACGCCGAAGGCACGCTGCGCAGCCGCCTGTTCGGCGAGGGCGACCGGCTGCCGGCCCGGCATGCGGCGGATGCGTTTCGGCGCCAGGCCCCCAGCGCCGCCGCCCACCGGCCGCCCCAACCCCATCCCGCCCTGGAAGCACAGCCATGAAACGCCTGGCCCGACGCCTTTTTTCCTTGCTCGCGGCCTTCGCTGCCGCGACGGCAACCGCGCAAACACCCGCGCCACCGCTGCGCATTGGCGTCACGCCGGGCTCGCTCGCCGATTCCGTGCAGGTCGCCGCGCAGGAGGCGCGCCAGCAGGGGCTGGACGTGAAGGTCATCGAGTTCACCGACTGGACCGCGCCCAACACCGCGCTGGCCGCGGGCGACATCGACCTCAATTACTTCCAGCACCAGGCCTTTCTGGACAACGCCATCCGCGAGCGCGGCTATGCGTTCGTCAGCGTGGCCACCGGGCTGCTGCCCAACATCGGCCTGTATTCGCTCAAGGTGCAGCGCTTTGCCGACCTGAAGGACGGTGCCCGCGTGGGCGTGGCCAACGACCCGGTGAACCAGGGCCGCGGCCTGCTGCTGCTGGAAAAGGCCGGCCTCATCCAGCTCAAGCCCGGCGTGGGCGCGCGCGGCAGCGTGAACGACATCGTGGCCAACCCGAAGAAGCTGCGCTTTGCCGAGATCGAAGGCCCGCAACTGGTGCGCGCCCTCGACGACCTGGACCTGGCCCAGGGCTACCCGGCGCACTACGTCAATGCCGGCAAGCCCCAGGTGGCGGGCAGCGCGTTGCTGTATTCGGGCATCGACGACCTGGCCTATGCGATTCGCTTCGTCGCGCGCCAGGACAACGCGCAGGACCCGCGCATCCAGCGCTTCGTGAAGGTCTATCAAGACTCGCCCGCCGTGCGCGCGCAGATCGGCAAATCCTTCGCCGGCAATGAGCGGCTCTACAGCCTGCCGTGGCTCGCCAAGGCCGCGCATTGACGCATCCCTGAACTCGCCCCCCACGCCCCCCACGCCCCCGACGCCTTCCTCACCTTCGATTCCTCCCACCCCAACGACCGCCTTTCGCGGCCCCTGACATGCCACTCCATCGCCTCTTTCTCGCCCCCCTCCTCGCCCTCTCCGTGCTGGGCGCCCTGCCCGCCCATGCGGCCGACAAGCTGCGCATCGGCGTGCTGCCGGGCGTCTATGCCGACGCCATCGCGGCCGCTGCCAAGGACGCCAAGGCGCAGGGCATCGACGTCACGGTGACCGAGTTCACCGACTGGACCACGCCCAACGTGGCGGTGGACTCGGGCGACCTGGACATCAACTTCTTCCAGCACCAGCCGTTCCTCGATAACGCGATCCAGAAGAACGGTTTCAAACTGGCCAGCGCCGGCACGAGCTTCCTGGCCAACATCGGCCTGTATTCGCTCAAGCACAAGACCATCAACGAGGTGCCGGTGGGCGGCAAGGTCGGCCTGGCCAACGACCCGGTGAACCAGGGCCGCGGCCTGCTGCTGCTGCAAAAGGCGGGGCTCATCCAGCTCAAGCCCGGCGTGGGCTTCGTCGGCACGGTGGACGACATCGTGCAGAACCCCAGGAAGCTGAAGTTCGTCGAGGTGGAAGGCCCGCAGCTGGTGCGCATCACCGGCGATGTGGACATCGCCCAGGGCTACCCGCACTTCATCGTGGCGTCGAAGGCGTTCGACCCCTCCAGCGGCCTCGCGTACTCGGGCGTGGAAGACGCGCGCTTCGCGATCCAGTTCGTGGTCAAGGCCAACCGCACGCAGGACCCGGTGATCCAGAAGTTCGTGAAGGTGTTCCAGAACTCCGACGCGGTGAAGGCCGCCATCGACCGCGCCTTCGCGGGCGACAAGCGCCTGTACGTGCTGACCTGGACCCAGCAATGATGCGCGCGCCCCGCTTCTCCCACTTCAAGGCCGCCGCCCTGGGCTGGCTGCTGGCCGCATGCGCCCTCACCGCGCACGCGGCCGACGTGATCCGCATCGGCTCCACGCCCGGCGTCACCTCCGACGCGGTCGAGGCCGTGGTGGTCGAGGCCAAGGCCCAGGGCCTGGAGGTGAAGCTGGTCGAGTTCACCGACTGGACGCTGCCCAACGAGGCCGTGAACAACGGCGACATCGACCTGAACTTCTTCCAGCACCAGGCGTTTTTGAACAACGCCATCCAGGAACGTGGCTACCAGCTGCAGTTGGTGGGCCTGGGCCTGCTGCAGAACATCGGCATCTACTCCAACCGCATCCAGCGGCTGCAGGACGTGCCCGAGGGCGCCAAGGTGTCGGTGGCGAACGACCCGGTGAACCAGGGGCGCGGGCTGCTCCTGCTGCAGAAGGCCGGCCTCATCAAGCTGCGCCAGGGCAACGCCGTGGGCGCCAGCGTGAACGACGTGGTCGAGAACCCGAAGAAGCTGCGCTTTTATGAGATCGAAGGCCCGCAGCTCATCCACTCGCTGCAGGACGTGGACCTGGCCGTGGTGTGGCCCAGCTACTTCGTCAACGCCGGCAAGAAGGAACAGGCCAGCCGCGCGCTGCTGTATTCGGGCATCGACGACTCGTTCTACGCCATGGGCTTCGTCGCGCGCAAGGACAAGGTGCAGGACCCGAAGATCGCCCGCTTCGTGCAGCTGTTCCAGCAGTCGCCCAAGGTGCGCGAGGTGGTGTCCGCGCGCTTCAACAACGACCCCAAGCTGTACACGCTGCCCTGGAAGACGCCATGAGCCTGACCGCCGCCTCCCCTTCACCCGTCTGGCGCAGCGCTGCCGGCACGGCCCCCTCCCCCGCCACGGCGCCTGCCGGGGCACCGCAGCCTCGCGCCGGGGCGGCACCGCCGCCCGCGCCATCGGCGGAAACTGGCGCACCGTCGGGTTCCGTGGTCTTCGAGCAGCTCGGCAAGGTGTACGCGTCGTCCGCCGGGCCGGTGGCGGCGCTGGAGGACATCAGCCTCCAGATCCCCGCCGGCAGCATCTTCGGCATCATCGGGCGCAGCGGCGCGGGCAAGTCGAGCCTGCTGCGCACCATCAACCGGCTGGAGTCGCCCACCTCGGGCCGCGTGCGGGTGGATGGCACCGACATCGCCACGCTGGACGACGACGGCCTGGTGGCCTTGCGCCGGCGCATCGGCATGATCTTCCAGCACTTCAACCTGCTGGCCGCCAAGACGGTGTACGACAACGTGGCCCTGCCGCTGCGCGTGGCCGGCTGGCGGCCCGCCGCCATCCACCAGCGGGTCGAGGAGCTGCTGGCCCTGGTGGGCCTCTCGGACAAGCACCGCACCTACCCCGCGCGCCTGTCGGGTGGGCAAAAGCAGCGCGTGGGCATCGCCCGGGCGCTGGCCACGGCGCCGGAGATCCTGCTGTGCGACGAGGCCACCTCGGCGCTGGACCCGGAGACCACGCATGCCATCCTGCAGCTGCTGCGCGACATCAACCGGCGCTTAGGGATCACCGTCATCCTCATCACGCACGAGATGAGCGTGATCCGCGAGATCGCCGACCAGGTGCTGGTGCTGGAGCAGGGCCGCATCGCCGAGCAGGGCGAGGTGTGGAAGGTGTTCGGCGCGCCGCAGCACGATGCCACGCGCGCGCTGCTGGCGCCGCTGCAGCACGGCCTGCCCGACGACCTGCAGGGGCGGCTGCAGGCCGAGCCGCCGGCGCAGGGCGCCTACCAGCGCATCCTGCGCCTGGGCTACACCGGCGAGGGCGGGCTGGAGCCCGACTTCGCGCGCATCGCCCAGGCCCTGCACAGCCCCGTCAGGCTGGTGCACGGCGGCGTGGACCGCATTCGCGGCCATGCGCAGGGCCGGCTCATCGTGTCGCTGCCCGGCACGGTGACGCTGCCTGATTTCGTCCATCTGGTGCAAGGCCCTGGCGCCATTGCTCATTCCATCGAGGTGATCGGCCATGTCGCTGACGTTGAGCATTCCCTTTGAGCGCTACACCCAGGCGTTCCTCGACACGCTGACCATGGTGGGCACGTCGGCCGCCATCGCCTTCGTGGCGGGCATTCCGCTGGCGGTGCTGCTGATCGTGACCGCGCCCGGGGGCTTCCTCGCCTCGCCGCGCATCCACCGCGGGGTGGGCAGCGTGGTCAACGGCTTTCGGGCCACGCCCTTCATCGTGCTGCTGGTGGCGCTGATCCCGTTCACGCGGCTGGTCACCGGCACCACCATCGGCGTGTGGGCGGCCATCGTGCCGCTGGCCATCAGCGCCACGCCGTTCTTCGCGCGCATCGCCGAGGTGAGCCTGCGCGAGGTGGACCCGGGCCTGATCGAGGCCGCGCAGGCCATGGGCTGCCGCAAGTGGCACATCGTCTGGCACGTGTACCTGCCCGAGGCGCTGCCCGGCATCGTCGGCGGCTTCACCATCACGCTGGTGGCGCTCATCAGCTCGTCCGCCATGGCGGGCGCGGTGGGCGCGGGCGGCCTGGGCGACCTGGCGATCCGCTATGGCTACCAGCGCTTCGACACGCAGGTGATGCTGATCGTCATCGCCGTGCTGATCGCGCTGGTGTCGCTGGTGCAGTTCAGCGGCGACCGGTGGGTGCGCTGGCTGCGCAGCCGGTAGCCCGTGGCGGGCGACCGGTGGTGCCACCGTGGGGCTGGCCGCGCCCCTGGGAAACGGGATGCGCGTCAGCAGCCCGTCTTCCAGGGGGTTCAAGCCAAATCGGCCTCCAGCGCATGATTAACTAGGGCGTATTGCTATCGAATATATAGCAATCAAATGCGCCGCCGCGCCCCGGCCACGCCCGTCAGAACGCGTGGGCGTGGCGCAGCGCGTCCAGCACCCGCACGCGCAGGGCACCCAGCGATTCGTCTTCGCGCCGGCGCGGGCGGGGCAGCGGGTTGTCGATCACCTGCAGCTCGGCGCCGGCGCGCGCCTCCAGCACCACCACGCGGTCGCTCAGGATGAGCGCCTCGTCCACGTCGTGCGTGACCAGCAGCAGCGCCAGGCCGTGGCGGTGCGCCACCTCGGCCAGCAGCTGCTGCAGCCGCGCGCGGGTGAAGGCATCGACGGCCGAAAAGGGCTCGTCCAGCAGCAGCAGGCGCGTCCGCGTGAACAGGCCCCGGGCGATGGCCACGCGCTGCGCCTGGCCGCCGGACAGCTGCTTCGGCAAGCGGCCTTCGAAGCCCGCCAGTCCCACTTCGGCCAGCAGCTCGCGCACCTGCGGGTGACTCCGCCCGGCGCGGCCCAGATCGAACGCCACGTTCTCGGCCACGGTGAGCCAGGGGAACAGGCGCGGCTCCTGGAAGATGAAGCCAATGTCCTGCGTGATGCCCTGCTGCGGCTCGCCGGCCAGGCGCACGTGGCCGTCGTACTGCGTGTCCAGCCCCGCGACGATGCGCAGCAGCGTGCTCTTGCCGCAGCCGCTGGCGCCCACGAGGCTGACCACCTCGCCGGCGGCGATGTCCAGCGGCACGTTCTGCAGCACGGGCTTGTCGCCGTAGGCCTTGCGGCGCACGCGGGCCTGCAGCAGCGGCCCGCTGTTCGCGTCCTTGGCCTGCAGCAGCGGGCCGTCCATCGCGGTGGTGGCCGCAGGGGCCCTGGCGTCTTGCAATGCCGTCATCGTCGTCTCAATCGCGCGCGGTGTTGTCGTAGGTGTCGCGCCAGGCCAGCAAGCGCTTTTCCAGCCAGGCCATGCCCGTGTCGGTGACCTTGCCCAGCAGCGCCAGCAGCACGATGGCCGCCAGCACGATGTCGGCGCGGCCCATCTCGCGGCCGTCGGTCAGCAAATAGCCCAGGCCGCGCGTGGCGGCGATGAGTTCGGCCGCCACCATGAACATCCACGCCAGGCTCAGGCCGTTGCGCAGCCCGGTCAGCACCGCTGGCAGGGCGGCCGGCAGCAGCACGCGGCGCACCATGGCGACGGCGCCCAGCCGGTACATGCGGGCGGCCTCGACCAGCTTGCGGTCCACGTCGCGAAAGCCCGAGGCCACGCCCATGTAGACCGGGAAGAACGCGCCGATGGCAATCAAGGCGATCTTGGACGCCTCGTCGATGCCCAGCCACAGCAGCAGCAGCGGCACCCAGGCCAGCGACGGGATGGCGCGCAGCGCCTGGAAGGTCGGGTCCAGCAGCCCTTCGGCCCGGCGCGAGAGCCCGACCAGCGCGCCGATGGCGATCGCCAGCACGGTGCCGATGGCAAAGCCCGCCGCCACGCGCGCGCTGCTGGCCAGCACATGGCCGGCCAGGCCCTGCCCGCCGAAGGCGATCAACGTTTGCACGATCTCGGTGGGCGCGGGCAGCAGGTGCGGGCTGACCCAGCCGGCGCGCACGGCGCCTTCCCACACGGCCACCACCCCGGCCGGCAGGATCCAGCCCGTGCCCAGCGCGCTCCAGCCCCGGCGGCGCGGTGCAGTGCGGGCGGTCTCCACGGCCGGGCCGATGCCGGACCATTCCTGCGGGTGGGCGGACATGGCGCGGTCAGGCCAGCGAGGCCGCCGGCGCGTTCGTCACGCCGCGCGCGAACTGCGTGTCCACCAGGTCGGTGACCACCTTGTTCAACGCCGTGCCGGGCCGCACCAGGGCTTCGGACAGGAGCAGCGGGGCGGCGCCCTGCAGCGCGGCGATGTGTTCCTGCGAAGGCTGCGGGTTGGACAGGTCGGTGCGCAGCTTGAGCTGCAGCAGCGCCACCTCCAGGCTGACCTTGGCCTCCTCCGACAGGATCCTGGCCGCCTCGGTGGTGTGGGCCAGGATCCATTGGCGGGCGCGCTCGTAGCCGGCCAGCACGCGGCGCGTCTCGGCGGCGCGCTGGGCCAGGAACTCTTCGCGCACGTTCAAAAAACCGTAGGTGTTGAACGCCACGTTGCGGTAGATGAGGCGCGAGCCCGCATCCAGCTCGCTGGCGGCCATCAGCGGATCCAGCCCCGCCCAGGCGTCCACGCGGCCCTGTTCCAGCGCGGTGCGGCCGTCGGCGTGCTGCAGCGCAACGATCTCCACGTCGTTGCGCTTCAAGCCCGCCACCTGCAGCGAGCGCAGCAAGAAGAGGTACGGGTCGGTGCCCTTGGTGGCGGCGACCTTCTTGCCCTTGAGTTCCTTCACGGACTGGATGGGCGAATCCTTGCGCACCACCAGCGCCGTCCATTCGGGGCGCGAGAAGATGTACGGCGCGCGGATCGGGTTGCCGTTGGCCTTGGACAGCAGCGCGGCCAGCCCGGCCGAGGAGCCGATGTCGATACTGCCCGCATTGAGGTACTCCAGCGCGCGGTTGCTGCCCGCGCTGAACACCCACTTCACCGCGGTGCCGTCCTGCTTGAACGACTCTTCCAGCCAGCCGAAGCGGCGCAGCACCAGGCTGGAGGGCGAATAGGTGGCGTAGTCCAGGCGCAGTTCCTTCAGCGGCTGCGCGGCGTGCGCGGTGTGCGAGGCCAGGGGCCCGGCCAGCGCTGCGGCGCCGGCCGACAGCAGGGTGCGTCGTTGCATGGTGGTGGGTTCCCGGTGAATGCGGTGATGGTGCGGCGCAGTATCGGGCGCGGCTTGCCGCACGGCCAAGAACGTTATTCGTCTATTTTTATGAGAAACCTGCCGCCCCTGGCGTGCCGCTGACAAGCCCCTGAAAAGCCGGCCGGCTGGCCTGCACCAGCCGCTGCACGGAAGCAGCAAATTGCGCACGAATCACGCAGCAGGCCGCTGCGCGCACGGCGCGGCGGGCCGGTGCAACCCACGGCGACGCGGGTTGCACCGCGCCCCATGCCCGCCCGGCAGGCCGCGGCGCGCGCATCGGCCAAAAACCGCATAAGCACGCGCGAATTCCGCATGTGGCGAGCCCGCGCGCCTGCGCACACTGGGCCCACTCGCGGCGGCGGGCGCCCCTGGCCCCCGACCGCCCCCACCCCTTTGCCGGCGCTCCACCCATGTCCTCACGCGACCCCCAACTGCACCCGCCCGAAGCCCCGCCCACGGCGCGCGCCTCGCCCCTGCCCACCGCCCAGGCGCTGGCCGACCGGTTCGCCGCCACCGCCGCCGAGCGCGATGCCCGCGGCGGCACGCCGAAGGCCGAGCGCGATGCGCTGCGCGCCAGCGGCCTGCTGTCGCTTTCCATCCCCACCGCGCAGGGCGGCCAGGGCGCCGACTGGGCGACCACGCTGCAGACCGTGCGCACCCTCGCGCAGGCCGACAGCTCGCTGGCCCACGTCTACGGCTTTCACCACCTGCTGCTGGCCACCGTGCGCCTGTTCGCGCGGCCCGAACAGTGGGTGCCGTGGCTGGAGCAGACGGCGCGCAAGCAATGGTTCTGGGGCAACGCGCTCAACCCGCTGGACACGCGCACCGCCGTGCGCCGCATCGGCGACTGGTACGACTTCTCGGGCAAGAAGAGCTTTTGCTCGGGCGCGCTGGATTCCGAGATGCTGGTCGCCTCGGGCATCGACGAACACACCGGCCAGTTGCTGATCGCCGCCATTCCCACGGCCCGCGCAGGCATCACCCTGAACGGCGACTGGAACAGCTTCGGCCAGCGCCAGACCGACAGCGGCAGCGCCCTGTTCGAGAACGTGCGCGTGGAGGGCAGCGAGCTGCTGCGCGACCCCGGCCCGCTGACCACGCCGCGCTCGTCGCTGCGGCCGCTGCTGGCGCAGCTGGTGTTCGTGCACCTGTTCATGGGCTTGGCCGAGGGCGCGTTCGCGCAGGCGCGGCACTACACGCTGAACGAGTCGCGCCCCTGGTTCCGCTCGCCCGCCGAACGCGCCAGCGAAGACCCGTACATCCAGTCGCACTACGGCGAGTTCTTCGTCGGGCTGGAGGGCGTGCGCCTGCTGGCCGCCCAGGCCGCCGCCACGTTCGATGCGGCCTGGGCGCAAGGCGACGCGCTGGACGCCGAAGGCCGGGGCCGCGTGGCCGTGGCCGTGGCAACGGCCAAGGTGGCCTCCACCCGCGTGGGGCTGGACGTGACCAGCCGGCTTTTCGAGACCACCGGCGCGCGCGCCACCCACGGCGCGCTGCGGCTGGACCGCTTCTGGCGCAACCTGCGCACGCAGACGCTGCACGACCCGGTGGACTACAAGCTGCAGGAGCTGGGCGACTGGGCGCTGCACGCCAGGGTGCCGGCGCCGTCGTTCTATTCGTGATCGCCCGGCACGATCGCTTTCAAACTCCAGGCTGAAGACCATGGCGACCCTCCCCGCATGGCCCGCCGCACCGGCCCGCGCTGCCACCGCCACGCCCGCCGCCCCCGAGGCCGGCCTGGCGTGGATCTTCGAAGACCCGCGCTCCAAGGCGCTGCTGGCCGAGGTGGAGCAGGTGGCGCCCAGCGACGCCGGCGTGCTCATCACCGGCGAGAGCGGCACCGGCAAGGAACTGATCGCGCGCTACCTGCACAGCCGCAGCCCGCGCAGCGCCGCGCCCTTCGTGGCCGTGGGCTGCGGCGCGTTCTCCGAAGCGCTGGTCGATTCGGAACTGTTCGGCCATGAAAGCGGCGCCTTTCCCGGCGCCTTCGGCGCGCAGCCCGGCTGGTTCGAGGAAGCCCACGGCGGCACCATCTTCCTGGACGAGGTGAACGACCTGCCGCTGGCCGTGCAGAACAAGCTGCTGCGCGTGCTGCAGCAGCGCGAGGTGGTGCGCGTGGGCGGGCGCCAGCCCATTCCCATCGACGTGCGCATCGTGGCCGCCGCGTCGGTGGACCTGCAGGAGCTGGTGCGCCAGCAGCGCTTTCGCAAGGACCTGTACTACCGCCTGAACGTGGTGAGCCTGGAGGTTCACACGCTGCGCGAGCGCCCGGGCGACATCGTGCCGCTGGCGCGCCATTTCATCGACGCCTACAGCCGGCGCCTGGGCTACCCGCGCCCGCAGCTCACGCCCGCCGCCGAACGCGCGCTGCAGCAGGCGCCCTGGCCCGGCAACGTGCGCGAGCTGGAAAACACCATCCACCGCACGCTGCTGCTGGGCGAAGGCCGCACGCTGGACGCCACCGATCTGCGGCTGTCCGGCACCGCGCGGCCGGGCACCGAGCCCGAAGCCCCGGCGGCAGCGGCGCCGCCGCAGGCACCGAGCCCCTCGACACCGGGCCTGCCGCTGCTGCGCCAGGCCGTGCGCCAGCTGTGCGAAGCGCATGTGCCTGCGCTCTACCAGACGGTGGAAGACGCCGTGCTGCTGGAAGTCTTCCGCTGGTGCCACTACAGCCAGAGCGAGGCTGCGCGCGTGCTGGGCCTGAGCCGCAACGTGGTGCGCGCACGGCTGATCCGCCTGGGCGAGGTCGGCGCGCCGCGCCGCGCTGGCGCCGATGCGGGCGCGCCACCCGCCGAACTCCCACCCGACACCGATTCCGAAAGCCCTTCCCCATGAGTCCGACCCCCGACCTCTTCTGGTTCCTGCCCACCTCGGGCGACACGCGCTACCTGGGCACCTCCGACTTCGGCCGCGCGCCCACCAATGCCTACCTGCGCCAGATCGCGGTGACCTCCGAGCAGCTGGGCTACGACGGCCTGCTGATTCCCACCGGCAGTTCGTGCCTGGACCCGTGGGTGACCGCCGCCAGCCTGGTGCCCGTCACCCAGCGCATCAAGCTGCTGGTGGCCCTGCGCACCTCGCTGGGCAACCCCACCGCGTCGGCGCGGCAGGCCGCCTCGCTCGATCAGGCCCTGGGCCCCGGCCGCCTGCTGCTGAACGTGGTGCCCGGCGGCGATGCGACCGAGCTGGCGGCCGACGGCGTGTTCTACAGCCACGACGAGCGCTACGCCGCCAGCGACGAGTTCCTGACCCTCTGGCGCCGGCTGCTGCAGGGCGAGAAGGTCGACTTCGAAGGCCGGTACCTGAAGGTGCAGGGCGCGCAGAATTTCTTCACGCCCGCCACGCAGCCCTACCCGCCGCTGTACTTCGGCGGCTCGTCGCCTGCCGCGCACGCGCTGGCCGCGCGCCATGTCGATGCCTACCTGA
Organism: Acidovorax sp. SUPP1855; assembly: GCF_030158955.1. Classification (NCBI taxonomy): domain Bacteria; kingdom Pseudomonadati; phylum Pseudomonadota; class Betaproteobacteria; order Burkholderiales; family Comamonadaceae; genus Acidovorax; species Acidovorax sp. SUPP1855. The sequence goes on from NZ_BQXI01000002.1 coordinate 200,831, forward strand.
CCTGGGGCGAGCCGCCCGCCGCCGTGGCCGAGAAGATCGCCGACGTGCGCGCGCACGCCGCCGCCGCAGGCCGCGATCTCGACCGGCACCCGCTGCGCTTCGGCGTGCGCCTGCACGTCATCGTGCGCGAGACCAGCGAAGAGGCCTGGGCCGATGCCGACCGCCTCATCAGCCGGCTGACCGACGACGACATCGCCCGGGCGCAGCAGAACTACGCGCGGATGGATTCCGAGGGCCAGCGCCGCATGGCCGCGCTGCACGGTGGCCGGCGCGACCGGCTGGTGGTGGGCCCCAACCTGTGGGCTGGCGTGGGCCTGGTGCGCGGCGGCGCGGGCACCTCGCTGGTGGGCAATGCGCAGGAGGTGGCCGAGCGGCTGCAGGAATACGTGGACGTGGGCGTGGACCGCTTCGTGCTGTCGGGCTACCCGCACCTGGAAGAAGCCATCCGCTTCGCCGAACTGGTGTTTCCGCTGCTGCCCGGCAAGCAGGCGGTGACGCTGCGCGACCAATCGCTGACCGGCGGTGCGTTCGACATCCGGGCGAGCCGGCCGGCGGCGGAATCAGCGGCAGCGCCTGTGCCGGAGACCGCTCTATAAACCGCTGGCAAAAGCCATTTCAGCCATTTAGTTAATAGCAAACACCAAGATCCGATGACGATTCACGGCACGGCCACGCCTCTTTCACAAGCGAGTCCAACGCGTGTCGGCGACCATTACTGTCGGCGAAGGTACGTTGACCAAATCCAATGCGCCCCCCATGCGAAAGCCGCGCAGATGAGCATGTATGGCACCAGCGCGGCGTAAAAACCGACGGGATCTGAAGACTGAAAAATGATGCGCCCAGCACCCGCTTTTGAAAGCGCCTGCACTTTTCCCGAACTCAAGCGGTTGGCAATGCCCATCGAACATGCCAAAGCAAAACCCGCGAGGATCAGCACGCATGTCCAGTAGCCCAGTCGTTCGTACTTGGAGGATTTCATCCGTTTCCTGGCATTGCACCCACGGCCCGCTTGCGCTGACAGCCCCCGCTTCGGCACCCAAAGCATGCACGGAGGGTGCTAGATCGTCCTAGAAGGTTTCCCAGTCGTCGTCCGACCGCGATGACGGCGCGGGCGCCGGGCGCGGCGCAGCGGCCCGGGGAGCGGCCGGTGCCGGTGTGGCAGGTGCCTTGGGCTTGGCGGCCGGGGCGGACAGCGCGGGCGCGTTCGCGGCGGGTTTGGCGGTGGAGGGAGCCGCGGATTTCGCAGCCGGCTTCGGTGCCGGCGATGCCGCCGCGGCGGGCGAAGGCGTGGCCGAGACGGCCGGGCGCGCCGGCACCGGCCGGGCCGCCACGCGGGCGGGTGCCGCGACCGGGGCCGCACTGCGTGGCGCGGCAGCGGGTGCTGGCGCCGCCAGCGGCACCGCGCTCGCGTCCACGCGGAACTGCGAGACAGCCTCGCGCAGGCGCTTGGCCTGCTCTTCCAGCGACGAGGCCGCCGCCGCCGACTCTTCCACCAGCGCCGCGTTCTGCTGCGTGGCTTGGTCCATCTGCACCACGGCCTGGTTCACCTGGTCGATGCCCGAGGACTGCTCGGTGGAGGCGGCCGAGATCTCGCCCATGATGTCCGTCACGCGCTGCACCGAGGCCACGATCTCCTGCATGGTCGCGCCCGCGCGCTCCACCTGGGCCGAGCCCGCGCCCACCTTGCCCACCGACTCGTCGATCAGGCCCTTGATCTCCTTGGCGGCGGTGGCGCTGCGCTGGGCCAGGGCCCGCACCTCGCTGGCCACGACGGCGAAGCCCCGGCCCTGCTCGCCGGCACGCGCCGCTTCCACGGCCGCATTCAGCGCGAGGATATTGGTCTGGAAGGCGATGCCGTCGATCACCGCGACGATGTCCGCGATGCGGCGCGAGCTGCCCGCGATCTCCTGCATCGTCGCCACCACCTCGCCGACCGCCGCGCCGCCGCGCTGGGCCACCGCCATGCTGCTGGCGGCCAGCTGGTTGGCCTGGCGCGCGCTGTCGGCGTTCTGCTTCACGGTGGACGACAGCTGCTCCATGCTGGCGGCGGTTTCCTCCAGCGACGCGGCCTGCTGCTCGGTGCGTCCGCTCAGGTCGCCGTTACCCAGTGCGATCTCGCGCGAGCCGGTGTGGATCTCTTCCACGCCCTGGCGCACCTGCGTGACCATGCGCGCCAGGCCCTCCTGCATGGTGCGCGCTGCGCCCATCAGGCGGCCGATCTCGTTGGACGAGCGCACCTCGATGCGCGTGGTGAGGTCGCCCTGGGCGACCTTTTCCAGCAGCGCGCCGGCGTCGTCCAGCGGCGCCAGCACGTTGCGGCGGATGAACACCCAGCACAGGACCGCCAGCACCACGCCCACCACCACCAGCACGCCGGCCGCGATCTCGGCGATGTACAGCAGCCGCACCGACTGCGCCTGCAGGGCATTGCCGCGCTCGCCTTCGGCATCGAAGAGCTGCTTCATCAGCCCCTCCATGTCCGCCAGCAGCTTGTTGCGCTGGGCGACGATCTCCTTGCCGCTGTATTCGGTCTCGTTGCCGCCGGCCAGGCCCACGGCGCCGCGCTGCACCAGGGCGGCGTAGGCGTCGAAGGCGGTGATCATCGACGTGGCGAGCTGGCGCTCCTGCGCCCAGTCGGCGGGCAGGCCCTGCGCCACGGACTGCAGGATGGGGCGCGCCTCCTGCATGGATTTCTCGGCGCGCGTGGTCTGCGACCGCACGCTGTCGGGCGGGTCGCCGCGCAGCACGTTGCGGTGGCCCACGGCCAGGGCGACGCGGTTGTCCCACATGCGGATCTCGGCCTGCTTGAGCGCAAGCATGTCGCGGGTCGTGCGGTCCTGCACCTCGCCGGCCATCACGCCGGCGCGGGTGCCCACCCAACCCACCCCCACCGAGACCAGCAGTGCGCCGGTGAAAAACAGCAGCACCAGCAGCAGCGCCACCCGGATGGAAAGATTCCTGAACATGCCAACCCCTTGATCGAACCGGTCCACGGCGGACCACAACCCACACCATTTGCAACAAAAAGTTTGCCAGAAAAAGCCGACAAAACATGTCGGCTACCCGGTTGATTTCGACCAGTGTGTCGGCTCAGCCACGCCCGCCGCCCACGGTGGCCCCGGGGTTTAAAACAAACGTTTGATTTATCGTGGTCTAATCCGCCGCGATGTCTCCCACCAGCCCTCCCGCCGCCCCGGCCGACGCCGCCGCCGGCACCCCCACGGCCCGACTGCGGCTGCTGCATGCGGCGCTGCGGCTGTTCGCCGAGCACGGCTACGCCAAGACGTCGATCCGCGCCATCGCGCAGGCCGCCCAGGCCAACGTGGCGGCCGTGAGCTACTACTTCGGCGACAAGGCGGCCCTGTATGCCGCGCTGTTTTCCGAGCCGTTCGGCGACATGCCTTCGCTGGTGGCGGACTTCACCCGCGACGGGCTCGACCTGCGCGAGGCGATGCAGCGCTACTTTCGCGGCGTGCTGGCCCCGCTGCAGCACGGCGAGATGGCGCGCCAGTTCATGCGGCTGCACATCCGCGAGATGCTGGAGCCCACCGGCCAGTGGGAAAAGGAACTGGAGCAGGACGTGCGCCAGCCCCACGACGCCATGGTGCGGCTGCTGGGCCGGCACCTGGGCGTGGCCCGCCCCGACGACGACCTGCACCGGCTGGTGCTGGCCATCACCGGCCTGGCCTTCCAGATCTGGTGCCAGCAGGAAGTGCTGGCCGCGATGGAGCCGCAACTGCTGGCCACCCCCGAAGCCGTGGACGCCTGGACCGGCCGACTCACCGAATACGCGCTCGCCATGGTGGCGGCCGAGCAGGCGCTGCGCGCGCCGGCCGCGGCCCCCCGCTAGCGCCATGCCTTTTTCTGGTTGCCCATGAAAACACCCCCAACGCACCGCCGCCCCCGCGCCCTGCTGGCCCTCGCCCTGCCCCTGTGGCTGGCCGCCTGCGCCGTCCCCAGCCCCGCCCCGCGCGTGGAGGCGCCCACGCCCGCCGGCTGGCAGGCGCCGCTGCCCCACCAGGGCAGCGTGGCCGACCTGTCCCGCTGGTGGGAGCGCGCCGGCGACCCGCTGCTGGCCGAGCTGATCGCCTCGGCGCAGGACATCAGCCCGAGCGTGGCGCAGGCCCGGGCGCGCCTGGCGCAGGCCCGCGCGGCCCGGGTGAGCGCGCGCGCCGCGCTGCTGCCCTCGCTGGACGGGCAGGCCAGCGCGAGCCGCGGCGTGAACGAGCAGGTGGGCGGCCTGGCCAGCACGGCCCAGGCCGCGCTGCAGGCCAGCTGGGAGGTGGACCTGTTCGGCGGCAACGCCGCCGCCAACCAGGCCGCGCTGCAGCGGCTGGCCGGCGCCCAGGCGCAGTGGCACGAGGCGCGCGTTTCCGTCGCGGCCGAAGTCGCCACGCAGTACAGCAGCTGGCGCCAGTGCCTGGCGCTGGCGGAGGTGGCCGCCTCCGATGCCGCCTCGCGCGGGCAGACCGCGCAACTGTCGCGCCTGAGCGAGCGGGCCGGCTTCACCGCCCCGGCCACGCTCGCCCTGGCGCAGGCCAGCGAGGCCGAGGGCCGCGTGCGCGCCGAGCAGCAGCGCATGGCCTGCGAGATCGATCTCAAGACCCTGGTGGCCCTCACCGGCCGGGACGAATCCGCGCTGCGCGCCCGCGCCGCCGCCACGCCGCTGGCGCCGGCGCCCGACGCGCTCTTCGCCATCGAGGCCCTGCCGGCACGCGTGCTGGCCCAGCGGCCCGACGTGTACGCGGCCGAGCGCGAGGTGGCGGCCACCAGCGCCGACGTGGGCAGCGCCCGCGCCCAGCAGTTGCCGCGCCTCACGCTCAGCGGCTCGGTGGGCCGCGGCTGGGTGCGCACGGGTGGGGCCAGCATCACCTCCAACACCTGGTCCATCGGGCCGGTGGGGCTGTCGCTGCCGATCTTCGATGCGGGCCGGCGCGCGGCGCAGGTGGATTCCGCCGAGGCGCAGTACGACGCGGCCGTGCAGCAGTACCGCGGCACGGTGCGCCAGGCCGTGAGCGAGGTCGAGCAGGCGCTGGTGCGCCTGGCCAGCACGGCCGCGCGCAGCACCGATGCGCAGCGCGCCGCGGACGGCTACCGCGCCTCGTTCACCGCCACCGAGGCGCGCTGGCGCGGCGGGCTGGCCAGCCTGGTCGAGCTGGAGGATTCGCGCCGCACGGCGCTGGCCTCCGAGACCGCGCTCATCACCCTGCGGCAGGAGCGCATGGCGGCCTGGATCGGCCTGTACCGCGCCGCAGGCGGCGGCTGGGAGGCCGAGGCCACGCCGCAGGCCGCCGCGGCGGCGCCGATGCCCGCCTCGACCCTGGCGCCTTCCGCCATGCCCGCCCGGTGAGCCGCCATGCACCGCCGCACCGCTCGCAATCGTCTCCCGCTTTGTCTTCAGTCGTCATCGTTGACCGCATGAATGGAACCCCCATGCAGCGCATGAAATTCACCCCCTCTTCCCTCCCTGCGGCGCTGGCCGTGCTGGCCGTGTGCGTGCTCGCCGCCGCCGGCGCGCTGATGGCCGCCGGCCCCTCGCGCGCGGCGGACGACGCCAAGAGCGCCAAGGCCGGCGAGCCAAGGCCCGCGCTTACCGTCACCACCACGCAGCCCACGCGCACCTCGCTGGCGCAGCGCCTGCCCGCCAACGGGAACGTCGCCGCGTGGCAGGAGGCCAGCATCGGCACCGAAAGCAGCGGCCTGCGCCTGACCGACGTGCGCGTGAACGTGGGCGACACGGTGCGCGCCGGCCAGGTGCTGGCCACCTTCGCGCCCGAGACGCTGCAGGCCGACGTGGCCCAGGCCCGCGCGAGCCTGCTGGAGGCCCGCGCGAGCGCCGCCGAGGCCGCCGCCAACGCCGAGCGCGCCCGCACGCTGCAGGCCAGCGGCGCCCTGAGCCAGCAGCAGATCCAGCAGTACTCGACCGCCGGCGAGACCGCCCAGGCCCGCGTGGAGGCGGCGCAGGCGGCCCTCAACGCGCAGCAGCTGCGGCTCAAGCACGCCCAGGTGCTGGCGCCGGACAGCGGCGTCATCTCGTCGCGCACGGCCACCGTGGGCGCGGTGCTGGGCGCGGGCACCGAACTCTTTCGCATGGTGCGCAAGGGCCGCCTGGAATGGCGCGCCGAGGTCACCTCCAACGACCTGCCGCGCATCCGCCCCGGCAGCCAGGTGATCGTCACGGCCGCCAGCGGCGCGCAGGTGCCGGGCACCGTGCGCATGATCGCCCCCACCGTCGATCCGCAGACGCGCAACGGCCTGGTCTATGTGGACCTGCCCATCCACCCCGATGTGCGCGCGGGCATGTTCGCGCGCGGCGATTTTCTGCTCGGCCAGCGCGATGCGCTCAGCGTGCCGCAGTCGTCGGTGGTGGTGCGCGACGGCTTCAGCAGCGTGTTCGAGATCGGCGAGGGCAGCCGCGTGGTGATGCGCCGCGTGCAGACCGGCCAGCGCACGGGCGACCGGGTGGAGATCGTCTCGGGCCTGCAGCCGGGCGTGACGGTGGTCGAGCGTGGCGGCGCGTTCCTGAACGACGGCGACCTGGTGCGCGTGCAGGCCGCAGCGCCCGCAGCAGCGGCGTCCGCGCCGGCGCCCCGGCCCGCGGCATCTGCACCAAAAGTGCCTGCAGCACAATGAATACCAGGGCATCATGCTATTAAATAAGGAGCAAAACATGCTTTTGCCCGGTTGCCACCGCGGCCCTGCTGCCGCCCGCAAGGACCTGCCATGAACCTCTCCGCCTGGTCCATCCGAAACCCGATTCCGGCCGCGATGCTGTTCGTGCTGCTCTCCTTCGCGGGGATGCTGTCGTTCCACGCGATGAAGGTGCAGAAATTTCCCGACATGGACCTGCCCGTGGTCATGGTCACCGCGTCGCTGCCGGGCGCGGCGCCGGGGCAGCTGGAAACCGACGTGGCGCGCAAGATCGAGAACGCCATCGCCACCACGCAGGGCCTCAAGCACATCACCTCGACCCTGGTGGACGGCACGGCCACCATCGCGGCCGAGTTCCAGCTCGAAAAGCCGGTGCAGGAAGCAGTGGACGACGTGCGCTCGGCCGTGAGCCGCGTGCGCGCCGACCTGCCGGCCGACCTGCGCGACCCCATCGTTGCCAAGCTCGAACTGTCGTCCCAGCCCATCCTGGCGTTCGCCATCGCGTCCGACCGCCTGGACGACGAGGCGCTGTCGTGGTTCGTGGACGACACCCTCACCCGCCGCCTGCTGGCCGTGCCGGGCGTGGGTGCGGTGAACCGCGTGGGCGGCGTGTCGCGCGAGGTGCGCGTGTCGCTCGACCCGCTGCGCCTGCAGGCCCTGCGGGCCACGGCGGCCGACGTGTCGCGCCAGCTGCGCCAGGTGCAGATCGAGAGCGCGGGCGGCCGCGCCGACCTCGGCGGCGCGGAGCAGCCCGTGCGCACCATCGCCACCGTGCAGACGGCGCAGGAGATCGGCGCCATGGACATCCCGCTCACCGACGGCCGCCACATCCGGCTCGACCAAGTGGCCACCATCAGCGACACGGTGGCCGAGCAGCGCACCGCCGCGCTGCTGGACGGCAAGCCGGTGATCGGCTTCGAGGTCTCGCGCAGCCGCGGCGCCAGCGAGGTCGAGGTGGGCGCGGGCGTGCAGCGGGCGCTGGACAAGCTCCAGGCCGAGCGGCCCGACCTGCACCTCACGCGCACGGTCGATTTCGTGGACATCGCCAGCGACGAGTACGACAGCTCCATGCGCCTGCTGTACGAGGGCGCCATCCTGGCCGTGGTCGTGGTGTGGCTCTTCCTGCGCGACTGGCGCGCGACCATCGTCTCGGCCGTGGCGCTGCCGCTGTCGGTCATCCCGGCCTTCATCGGCATGCACCTGCTGGGCTTTTCCATCAACATCATCACGCTGCTGGCGCTGTCGCTGGTGGTGGGCATCCTGGTGGACGACGCCATCGTGGAGGTGGAGAACATCGTGCGCCACCTGCGCATGGGCAAGTCGCCCTACCAGGCGGCGATGGAGGCGGCCGACGAGATCGGCCTGGCAGTGATCGCCACCACCTTCACGCTGATCGCCGTGTTCCTGCCCACCGCGTTCATGAGCGGCATCGCCGGGCGCTTTTTCAAGCAGTTCGGCTGGACGGCGGCGCTGGCGGTGTTCGCCTCGCTGGTGGTGGCGCGGCTGCTCACGCCCATGATGGCCGCCTACATCATGAAACCCATGGTGGCGCAGGAGAAGGAGCCGCGCTGGCTGGGCACCTACATGCGCGCTTCGGCCTGGTGCCTGCGCCACCGCGTGATCACGCTGCTGGGCGCGCTGCTGTTCTTCGCCGGCTCGATCGCGCTGATCCCGCTGCTGCCCTCGGGTTTCATCCCGGCCGACGACAACGCGCAGACCCAGGTCAACCTGGAGCTGCCGCCCGGCAGCCTGCTGGCCGACGCCCGCGTGGCGGTGGCGCAGGCCACCGAGCGCGTGCAGCGCGTGGGCCACGTGGCGAGCATCTACACCACCATCGGCGGCGGCTCGGCCGGCTCCGACCCGTTCGCCGGGGCGGGCGTGGGCGACCCGCGCAAGGCCACGCTCACCCTGCGCATGGACCCGCGCGGCGAGCGCCCGCGCAAGCAGGTCATCGAGCAGCAGCTGCGCGCCGCGCTGGAAGACCTGCCCGGCGTGCGCGTGAAGATCGGGCTGGGCGGCTCCAACGACAAGTACGTGCTGGCCCTGGCCAGCGAAGACCCGCAGGCCCTGGCCACGGCCGCGCAGGCGGTCGAGCGCGGCATCCGCACCATCCCGGGCATCGGCGGCGTGAGCTCCACCGCCAGCCTGGTGCGCCCCGAGATCGCCGTGCGCCCGGACTTCGCGCGCGCCGCCGACCTGGGCGTGACCAGCAGCGCCATCGCCGAGACCCTGCGCGTGGCCACGGTGGGCGACTACGACCAGTACCTGCCGAAGCTGAACCTGGCGCAGCGCCAGGTGCCCATCGTAGTGCGCCTGGACAACGCGGCGCGCGAGGACCTGTCGGTGCTGGAGCGCCTCACGGTGCCCGGCGCCCGCGGGCCGGTGCGGCTGGGCGAGGTCGCCACGCTGGAGGTGGCGGGCGGGCCGGCCGTCATCAGCCGCTACGACCGCTCGCGCAACGTCAACTTCGAGATCGAGCTGGGCGCGCGTGGCCTGGGCGAGGTGACCGAGGCCGTCAAGCAGCTGCCCGCCGTCGCCCAGTTGCCCGCGAGCGTGCGCCTGATCGACGTGGGCGATGCCGAGATGATGGGCGAGCTGTTCGCCAGCTTCGGCCTGGCGATGCTCACGGGCGTGATCTGCATCTACCTCGTGCTGGTGCTGCTGTTCAAGGACTTCCTGCAGCCGGTGACCATCCTGGCGGCGCTGCCGCTGTCGCTGGGCGGGGCGTTCGTGGCGCTGCTGGTGGCGGGCAAGAGCTTTTCGATGCCCTCGCTCATCGGGCTCATCATGCTGATGGGCATCGCCACCAAGAACTCCATCCTGCTGGTGGAGTACGCCATCGTGGCGCGCCGCGACCAGGGCATGAGCCGCTGGGACGCGCTGCTGGACGCCTGCCACAAGCGCGCGCGACCCATCATCATGACCACGCTCGCCATGGGCGCCGGCATGATGCCCATCGCCCTGGCGCTGGGCAGCGCCGACATGAGCTTTCGCTCGCCCATGGCGGTGGCGGTGATCGGCGGGCTCATCACCTCGACCGTGCTCAGCCTGCTGGTGGTGCCGGCGGTGTTCACCTACGTGGACGACTTCGCGCAATGGTTCCAGCGCCGGGTGATGCGGCGGCCCGTGCCGCCGCCGCGCCCCCCACAGGCACCCGGCGCGCCCGAAGCGCCGCACCCGCTGTGAGTGGCTGCGCGCCGGCGCCCTGCCGCCGACGGAGCCGCCCGCCCCTCTAGCACAGGGTTTGAACCGCCGCGCCCAGCGCGCGGCGGCCGGTTCGCCTATCGGCGCACGGATTCGCATCGCCGGGACGGCCGCAAGGACTTGTATACAACCATGGGATTCCAGAAGAATTCCAGGGAGACAGGACCATGCGTGCCAACCATTCAGGGGAAATCCAGCCGGTCGGCCTGCCCCCGTCCACGCCTGCACAGTCGGCCCCCCCCGGTGCCGGATGCCCCGGAGCGCAGCGCCAGCCTGAAGGGGCCGGACGGGCTCGCTTCGCGCGGCAAGAGCGGATCGGCGGCGGTCTACACCACGGCCAACATGGCGCAGCGCTCGGACCGGACCGTCCTGTCCAAGCTCAAAAGCCTCTGGAAGGGCGGCAAGACCACGGCCAACGCCAGCCTGGGCCCGCTGGCGGTGGGCACGCAGACCCAGCACCCGGTGGTGCGGCACAACCAGGTGCAGGCACCGCGGTTCGAGGCGGACGGACGGGTGCCCCTGCCCAACACCACCAAGACCGAGCTGGCGCAGGCCGTGAAGGAGGCGCTGCACCAGCTGGAGACCGGCCAGGGCCCGGGCGCCGAGGGATCAGGCCGAACCGGCGGCGTGGCGGGCACGGCGGCGTACTGGGCGCAGCAGGCTCTGTCCGTGCTGTCGCTGGGCAAGGGCCCTGCCAGCGTGCCCAGCGATGCGCTGGAGATGTTCTATGAAGCCGGGGGCCTCAAGGCCGGAGGCCAGAGCAGCCAGGGCAGCGCCACGGCGGAAACGAAGTCCATCGTGCTGGGCCATCTGGAAGGCTTGGTCCATGCCGAGAAGGCCAAGGCGACCATCCACCTGGCCACCCAGGCCGCATTGCCCGATGGCGCGCGCGTGAACACGGAAGGCGCACTGCAACAGCTGACCGACGCCGCCAAGGCCGCCGAGCAGCGCTCCAAGGATGCGGCGACCGCCGCCAACGCCAGGATGGTCGCCGAACTGCTCTCGGGCGTGCCCGAACCCGTGCAGCCCCGGCTGCAGGCGGCCACCGACACGCTGGTCGCGGCACTGAACCACGGCACCAAGGTGCCCGACGTGCTGGCCGTCGAGCTGCTGATCAACACCGCCCGCGACACCTTTGCCGGCGACCCCGAAGGGCTGGCGACGGCCATGGAAGACCTGTCGCACAGCCCGCCTGGTCGGACTGGTGCACGACGCCTTGCAGTCCTCCGGCCAGGACAACGAAACCCGCGCCGAGCAGGCGCCGCTGTCGCGCCTGGCGTGCGCGATCGCCGGGCCGTCGGGCGGCATGCGCATGCTGGCCAGGATGACGGACCCTCCCGCCGCCGGGACCCGGCAGGATGCCCTGCAGGTGGCCATGTCGGCGATGCTGCATCTGCAGTCGACCCTGCAGCAGGACGGCCCCGGGGCGGCCGAGGCCCCGGCGGACTTGGACTTGATGCGCGCTGCGGTGGAGCATGCGGTCGAGCTGGCCCAGCCACGGCACCACCCGGTGCCCGAATCCGAGCGGACGGTGGCGCAGCGCACCGCGTTCCATTGCCTGCAGAACGGGTTCGCAACCAAGGCGCAGGGCTCCAGCTACGACCGCGTGCGCCAGCGGCTGCTGCAGTTCAGCGACGGGGCGCTCGACCAGACCAGCCAGCGCAATGCGCGGGCGGCGTCGGGGCGGCTGGGGCGCTTGCGTAACTGGCTGACAGGCGGGCTGCCCAAGGCCATCGTCAAGAACTCGGCGGGCATGGAAGGGCTGCTGGCGCCTGCGCTGCCCGCCATCGCGTCCTGGCTGCCCGGCGCGCAGCCGACGATGTGGCGCAAGTCGGTCATGCGCAAGATGACCGCCGCCGCCGGCGAGAACGGCATGCTGCCGCGCCGCGACGAGGCGGTGGCATCGCTGCACCGCACGGCCACCGACCTGCGCATCGATCTGCAGTCGCGCGCAGGGGCCGGCGCGTCGCCGGCCGAAACCCTGATGCTCGGGGTGCTGACGGAGCTGGGGCTGGGCGGAGACACGCCGGCCCCCTCGCAGAGCACGCTCAAGCACCTGGGCAAGGACCTGTTCCAGAAAGTGGAGGCCCACCTGGGGGCCGAGGGCATGGCCGGGCTGCCCCCCGACCTGGCCGCGGACTGGCAAGCGCTGCGCGGCAGCCGCCCCAATGTCGGGCACATCCTGCGGGTGCTGAGCGAGCACACCGATCTGCGGGCCCTGGCCGATGGCACGCTGTCGCCCACGGTGGGCCCCACCCAGGTCGCCCGGGGCCTGCGCACCGATGCCATCGCCCACGAAGCCATCGGCGGCTTCCATGAGATCGCCGAAGCGGCCAGGGCCGCGGCCGGCGCGGAGGCGCCGCAGACCCGGGCACTGGCCGACCTGATGGTGGTGTCGGCCGACCTGCTGGCCAAGGTGAAGCCCGCGGCCGCCTTGCGGTCCCTGCGCATCGACACCTTCGAGGCCATCGAGAGCAAGCTCACCCAGGACTGGCTCAAGACCCTGCCCGAGGGCGAGCGCCCGTCCCGGGAAGAGGCCCTCGACCAGGTGCAGAACGCCTGGCCCGCTTCGGTACGTAGCGCCTGGTCCCAGATGAAGGAATCGGGCGACGATGCGGGCCGGCTGATGCGCACCCTGGTCGATGCGGCCCTGGCCGTGCCATGGAGCCCGCCCGCGGCCAGCACCGGCGCGGCGTCCAGCAGCACCGCGCCCCGCACGGTGGCCGATACCGTGAAAACGGCGGCGCCCGCGCTGCAGGCCCTGCAGCGGGACGTGCACGTGAACCGCTTCGAGCTGTGCGTGTCGGACACCATCACGCTGTTCAACGACCTGCGCGGCCCGGCCGACGCGGCCGAAGTGATGAAGTCGCTGTCGCAGCGCATCAGCCTGGGCGAGAAGATCAAAAGCAGCGATGCGCGGCTGGCCCGGCTGGAGCTGGGCAAGGCCGTGTCGGTGACCACCGCCACGCCGGAACTCGTCACGCCGATCGCGGGCATCGGCCTGGGGCACGAGCGCTCGATGGACCTGAACATGGTCGGCGCGGCCATGCAGATGCAGATCGCCACGGCGGACTCCAAGAACGCCAACGTGGGGCTCAGCGTGGGCCTGCGGCGCGAGCTGGGGAACCAGGACCACGAGTTCAACCTGGGCGATGACGAAGCGGGCATCGCGCTGCGCTTCGACATGCGCCTGGAGGCCGGCGGCGAGACCTCGCGCACCGAGGGCGTGAGCCTGCGCATGCAGCGCACCGCCTCCCATGAAGACACCTTGCGGCGGCACTTCGCCGATGCGCTCATTGCCATGGCCCACGGCGGCGGCGCATCGACGGAAGGGGCCCTGGAGATGGACCCGCTGGCCCACCTGCTGGAGCACTTTCCCGCCCTGGCCGTGGCCGAACTGTCCAACACCAAACGCAGCCGCACGTCCGAGATGGCCATCGGCGCCAACGCCATGGTGCGCGCGCGGGCCCCGGGACCGCGACGAGGACGACCGCAAGGCCACGCGGCGCGCCATCGGCGTGGGCGTGCAGGCGGGGGTCGCCAGCAGCAACCAGCGGTCGCGCTCGGTGCAGACGGAAAGCCGTTCGGGGCTGAACGTGGAAGAGTACAAACTGTCGGCGCAGCACCGGGCCGATGTCCGCGCGAGCGCCAACGCCAGCCTGGGGCTGGTGCCGGCGTCCAAACACGATCCGGAAAAGGCGGCCCAGGCGCGCGGGGCCGGGCTGGACTTTCGCAAGCAACTGGCCAACAGCGGGGTCGATACCACGCTGCGCATGACGACCCGCCATGGCGAAACCTGGGCCGACCAGACCCAGATGATCCGGGAGTTCGAAGACCTGGATGATTTTCTGGCCGAACTCGAACCCCGGATGCACGAGTTCGTTTCGGTCATGGCCGCCCGCGACGGCGTGCCGCATGCCTCGGCGGAAGAAAAGACCGGCCGCGCCTGGCTGCGCCTGCAGGACACCCTGGTCCAGGCTGCGCAGGCCAGCGCGCCCGGCATGACGTTTTCCGTGGTGACCAAGCTGCGCCCCCAGGCGGCCGAGGCCTACGACAAGCTGCAGGGCCTGGCACAGCAGGCCACCGGAACGGGCCAGAAAGCCGCCGCCGCAGCGCAGCAGGCGACCCAGGCCGCCCGGCGAGCCACCATGGAAAGCCAGCAGGCCCAGACCGCCGTCCGGCGGGCCGCTGCCGCGGGCCAGCCCGCCGAGGCACTGGCCCAGCAAGAAGCCGCGGCACGATTGCGGGACGAGGCTGCCACCCAGCAGGCCGAGGCAGGGCGCCAGCAGGCCATCGCACAGGCACAGCAGGCCAAGGCCGACGGCTACCGGGCCAAGGTGCGCACCCTGCTGGACAGCCACGACGCCTGGACCGCCAACAACCTGCAATTCAAGACGAAGGCCAAGGACGAGGCATCGCAGAGCGCCGCCCTCGGCATGCTGCAGGGCAAGGCGGCGTCGGAGTCCACCCGGCTGCACGAATTCCTGCCAGCTGGCTCCCAGCAGGTGGGCCGCACCCCGCAGCAGCACGCCGCGGCCCCCGAAGACCACTCGGCACGATGGGCGCCGAAATTCGCCCCGGTGGCGCAGAACCCCGAGCCCAGGCCCGATCCCGAAGCGGAAGTCGAAATCGAAAGGGAGCCGGCGGCGGCCGCCGATCCCCAGGCGGTCTGGCGGGCCCGCGCCGAGGCCCAGGCCACCAAGCTCACGGTCCAGGCACAACAGCAAGCGCAAGGCCTCTTCACCCGGGCTAACGACGGCGTGAACAAGGCGCAGGAGCCCGAGGAGCGGACCTGCAGACGCCCCAAGCCCCGGCCGTGGAACCCCCACCAACGCGGCAACGGCGCCCGACGCTGGGCCAGTTGTTCAAGGAGCCGTTCAGCGACCAGCACCCCCTTCACCCGCTCCCCAGGCCGCCGGTCATCGCCAGCCCCTCCTTGCAGGACTGGGTGCCTGAAGACGATCGTGTGGACAGCGAGCCGTCCGAGAGCTATCCCCTTCCGCTGCCACCCGAGGGGACCACCCAGCCCGCGAGCGCAGCGGGACGCCGGGCCACGCCTGCGGGCGCACGTTGGGCCCCCACGACCCCGCAGCCCATGCCCCTGCCCACGCCGGAGTCCGTCGGGGCTACGGGCCGCGCGGTACCGCGGCCCGTGCCCCCCAACTTCGACCCACGGCGGCCCCCCGTGACCCCGCAGCCCCTTCCGCTGCCCACGCCGCCGGCCGGCCGCAGCGCCGGATCCGGCGTGGACGCGTCCCGACCCACGCCCTGACGGCGGGCCGTGCGCGACGCTGGCGGACCCGCGCGGGCGCTGCTGAATGAACGGGGGCGGCCACACGCCACCGCCCCGGGCCACCACCAGGAAGCGGCGAACAACGGTGGGTTCCCGCCATTGCGCCGGCTTTCAAGGCGCACCCGTGCGCCCATAATGCGGCGACTCACCATGAACCTCGTTGCGCTGAACATCGAATCGATCCAGCTCGGCTCCCCGCTTCCCTTCATCCTGCGCGGGGCCGATGGCGTGCTGCTGGCGCAAAAAGGCTACGTGATCCGCACGCGCAACGAGCTGGACGTCCTGCTGTCGCGCGGCCTGCAGCTGTGCGTGGACACCGACGAATCGGGCGACAGCCACCGCGCCTATCTGGCGCAGCTGCAGCAGATGCTGATGTCCGACACCTCGCTCGGCCAGATCGCCTCCATGAAGATCAGCGCCGGGGCCCAGTCCTCGCGCGACCGCGCCGAAGGCGGCCCGCCCGATTGGCCGGGGCTGCAGCTGCGGGCCACGCAGTTGCTGCGCGCGCCGCAGGCGCATGACTTTCCCGACCGCTTCGATGCGCTGCACCGCGAACTCGCCCTGCACTGCCGCCAGAGCCCCGACGCGGTCCTGCTCGCCCTCATCTACCTGTCCGGCCACGAAACCCGGCAGTACAGCGGCACCCACGCCATGCTCGTGGCCTGCGTGTGCATGCTGGTCGCCGTCGAGCAATTGCGCTGGCCGGTGGAGCGCGTGATGCAGACCGGGCGTGCGGCGCTGTCCATGAACATCGCCATGACCGCGCTGCAGGACCAGCTGGCCGTGCAGGCCCAGCCGCTCACCTCGGACCAGATCGCCGCGGTGGAAAGCCATGCCGCCCGATCCGAGACCCTGCTGCGCCAGCTGGGCGTGCACGACCCGGTGTGGCTGGAAGCCGTGCGCTGCCACCACCACCGCTCGCCGGGCCCGCTGGCCGACAAGAGCGAAGGCGAGCAGATCGCCCGGCTGATCCAGCGCGCGGACGTGTTCGGCGCCCGCCTGGCCCCGCGCGCCTCGCGCGCGCCGATGCCCGTCACCGCGGCGATGCAGGCGAGCTACTACGACGAATCGCACCAGGTGGACGAAGCCGGTTCGGCCTTGGTGAAAACCCTGGGCGTGTACCCGCCGGGCGCGTTCGTGCGGCTGGTGAGCCAGGAGATCGCCGTCACCCTGCGCCGCGGCGGCAGCGCCACCACGCCGCGCGTGGCCGTGGTGCTCAACCGCAACGGCATGCCTACCGGAGAGCTCATTCCGCGCGACACCGCCCAGCCGGCCTGGAAGGTGACCGGCGCCATCGCCCAGCGCGATGTGCGCGTGCAGTTGCAGTTGAACCGCTTGCTGAGCCTGGTCTGAGACCGTTTTTCAGGGCCGCTCCTGTCAGCGACGGCCTCCTGGAGCGCGCGGAGGTGGGACTTTTCCGCCGATTTGCGCCAAACTCGTTCGTGAGCCGCTGCCACTCGTGATCCAGCCACAGTCCGTGGCGCCCCTTCATCAGGAGACCTCCATGCTGCGCCGAGTCCTTTGCCTTGCCCTGGCGGCTGCGCCGCTCGCCCTGTCCGGCCTTCCCGCGCGGGCCGCGGGCCCGGCGGCCACGACGGAAGACGGCACCTGCCCGCCCCTGCTGCGCCACACCCCCCTGCGCCTGCAGGACGAACTGCCCCAGCCGCTGTGCCAGTACCGCAACAAGGTGCTGCTGATCGTCAATACGGCCAGCTACTGCGGCTTCACGGGGCAGTACCAGGGGCTGGAGGCCCTGCACGCGCGCTACAAGGACCGGGGGCTGGTGGTGCTGGGGTTTCCTTCCAACGATTTCTCCCAGGAGGGCGGCAGCAATGCGCAGATCGCCGACTTCTGCGAGAGCACCTTCGGCGTCAAGTTTCCGATGTTCGCCAAGAGCCGGGTCGTCGGGGCCGATGCCTCGCCGCTGTACCGGGAACTGAAAGCCCAGGCCGGCGAGGCGCCCCGCTGGAACTTCCACAAGTACCTGGTGGGCAGGGACGGCAAGGTGGCCGGCAGTTTCGCCAGCGTGGTGGAGCCGGGCGACCCCCGGCTGGTGCGCGCGATCGAGCAGCAACTGGACGCCGGGCGACCGAAACCGTCACCGTTCTGAAACGGTTCCGTGATATGGAAATGGTTACATTTTCTGATGATTTTAACCACCAGACCCCTGGAACTTCACGGGATCGTCACTACTCTAGTAACCAGTGCAGGCGGTGACGCCCGCCCCCCCGATCAACCCCTTTACTGTTGCGAAGCCTTTTGAACCCTGGTGGTTCGACTGAAACCCTGAAGCACTTCTCCTCCCTCCCTCTCTAAATTCGTTTCGGGACGCTTCGCAACTTTTTTATTCCGCCAAAAAACAAAGCGCGCAACCTTCGCAGGTTGCGCGCTTTTGGCTTTGTGGGCGCCGCTTTTTGTCAGTCAGCGCGCCGGGGCGATCGATCAGGCAGGCCGTGTGTCGGCGAAGCTCACGCGCTGCTCCAGCTTGTCCAGCAGGCGGGCGAGGTTGGCATGCTCGGCACGCCATTCGATTTCGGGAAAGCGAAAACCGATCCAGCCCAGCGCGCAACCCACGGCGATGTCGGACAGGCTCATGTGGATGCCGCTGCAGTAGGGCTTCTCGCCCAGGCCCTGGGCCATGGCCTTGATGCCCGCCTCGACCTTGCCGAGCTGCCGGTCGATCCACGCCTGGCTGCGTTCGCCCTCCTGGCGGCCGGCCCAGCGCGACTCGAGCCGGGCGAGCACGCCCGCGTCCATCACGCCGTCGGCCAGGGCCTCCCAGGTCTTGACCTCGGCGCGCTCCCGCCCTTGCGTGGGAATCAGCCGGCCCACGGGCGAGAGGGTGTCCAGGTACTCGACGATCACGCGCGAATCGAACACGGCCTCTCCGCCTTCCATCACCAGGCACGGCACCTTGCCCAGCGGGTTGGAGGTGGCGATGGTGGTGTCCTCGGCCCAGACGTCTTCCTCGATGAAGCGGTAGTCCAGCTTCTTCTCGGCCATCACGATGCGCACCTTGCGCACATAGGGGCTGGCTGAGGATCCGATCAATTTCATGGTGTTCTTCCGGGCACGGCAGGGGACGGGGACAAGGCCGCTGATTTTATGGGCAGTCTTGCCTTCGATAGCTTACAGGCAGCGCCACCTACAATCCCCGCCCATGAGCCTGTCCACCATCACCGCCCTCTCGCCCCTCGACGGCCGCTACGCCGCCAAACTCTCCGCCCTGCGCCCGATCATGAGCGAGCACGGCTACATGCACCGCCGGGTGCAGGTGGAAGTGGCCTGGTTCATCGCGCTGTCGGATGCAGGCTTCGCCGAGTTCAAGCCCCTGACCACCGGCGCGCGCGCCTACCTGCTGGGGCTGGTGAAGAATTTTTCCGAAACCGATTCGGCCGCCATCAAGGACATCGAGAAGACCACCAACCACGACGTGAAGGCCGTGGAATATTGGCTCAAGGGCAAGTTCGAAGCCCGCCCCGAGCTGGAGAAGGCGGCCGAGTTCGTGCACTTCGCCTGCACCAGCGAAGACATCAACAACACCAGCCACGCCCTTCAGCTGCGCTCCGGCCGCGACCAGGTCGTGCTGCCGGGCCTGGACCGCATCGTGCTCAAGCTGCGCGAGATGGCCCACATGTACGCCGCCGTGCCCATGCTGAGCCGCACGCACGGCCAGACCGCCAGCCCCACCACGGTGGGCAAGGAACTGGCCAACGTGGTCGTGCGGCTGCAGACCGCCTGCGAGCGCGTGGCCTCGGTCAAGATGCTGGGCAAGATGAACGGCGCCGTGGGCAACTACAACGCCCACCTGTCCGCCTGGCCCGACTTCGACTGGGAAGCCTTCAGCAAGCGCGTGGTGGAAACGCCCGAGCCCCTGGGCCTGGGCCTGACCTTCCAGCCCTACAGCATCCAGATCGAGCCGCACGACTACATGGCCGAACTGTTCGACGCCGTGGCGCGCGCCAACACCATCCTCATCGACCTGTCGCGTGACATCTGGGGCTATGTGAGCCTGGGCTACTTCAAGCAAAAGCTCAAGGCCGGCGAGATCGGCTCATCGACCATGCCGCACAAGGTCAACCCGATCGACTTCGAGAACGCCGAAGGCAACCTGGGCCTGGCCAACGCGCTGCTCAAGCACCTGTCCGAGAAGCTGCCCGTGAGCCGCTGGCAGCGCGACCTGACCGACAGCACCGTGCTGCGCAACATCGGCGTGGCCCTGGGCTACGCGGCCCTGGCGTACACCTCGCTCATGACCGGCCTGAACAAGCTGGAACTGAACGAAGAGGCGCTGTCGGACGACCTGAACGCCTCCTGGGAAGTGCTGGCCGAGCCGATCCAGACGGTGATGCGCCGCTTCGGCGTGCCGGGGGCCTACGAAAAGCTCAAGGAAGTCACCCGCGGCAAGACCGTGACGGCCGAGGCCCTGCACGGGCTGATCCGCAGCCTGGAGATTCCCGAGGCCGAGAAAGAGCGCCTGCTCGCCATGACGCCCGGCAGCTACATCGGCAAGGCCGCCGAGCTGGCGCGCCGCGTCTGACCGCCCACCGCCCGGGTTGAAGCCCTTTTGCCGGTCCGCGCCCCACCATCGGGCGCGGACTGCTATATTTTTGTGAGCACCAGCCCATGGCCATCAAGTCCACCATCTTCAAGGCGAACCTGCAGATCGCCGACATCGACAACAGTTACTACGCCGACCATTCGCTCACGCTGGCCCGCCACCCGAGCGAAACCGACGAACGCATGATGGTGCGGCTGGCGGCGCTGGCCCTCAACGCCCACCAGCTGCAGGCCGTGTGCCAGGGCGACGGCACCCTGGCCTTCGGCGCGGGGCTGTCCGACCCGGACGACCCGGACGTCTCCCTGACCGACTTCACCGGCCGCAAGCGCCTGTGGATCGAGGTCGGCCAGCCCGAGGACAAGCCGCTCACCAAGGCCTGCAGCAAGTCGGACGCCGTGATCGTGTATTGCTTCCACCATGCCGCCGAGGTGTGGTGGAAAGGCATCCAGACCAAGCTGTCGCGCCTGGACAAGCTGCAGGTGTGGCGCCTGCCCGCCGAGGCCTCGCAGGCCCTGGCCGCGCTCGCGGAGCGCAGCATGCAGCTGCAGGCCACGGTGCAGGAGGGCGCGCTCACCCTGAGCAGCAACCTGGGCAGCGTGCACGTGGAACCCCAGCGCTGGAAGTGACGCGGCCACGGGTTGTGCCGGGGTGCGCAGGGTTTGAAGCCTGATGGGCCTCCAGCGCATGATCGACCAGGGCATATTGCTATCAATAAATGAGCATCACAGCGTGCGACCGGCCACACGCCGCGCCGGCCCGCCCGCCCGCCCGATGGCATGCAGCGCTATCTGAACTCAAGCCGGCTGCGGCATCAGCGCGCCGCACTGCCAGCACTGCTCGAACCCGCCCTCCACCATTTCGCCGCACCGGCACAGCCAGCGGCGCTGGGGCAGGTTCTGCAACGCCTGCAGCAGTTGCCGCGCGCGGGCGGCGTGCTCGTCGTGCTCCAGCCAGATCTCGGGCAGGCACTGGTCGGGCGGCAGGTGCCCGGCGGCGGCCCCCAGGTATTGCCGCTGCACCGACGCCGGCATGACGCCCTCGCGCAGCAGGTCGGCCCACAGGGTGGCGATCACGATGTTGGGGGCCTGGGTCAGACGGAGCATGAACCCACCATAGCCGCTGTCCCGCGGCCCGTAAAGGGCGGGAAAGCCATGGAGCCGCCCATCCCCCCGCACCGGGGGCCGCAACGCCCCATGACGCCGTTCAGGCAGGCGCCTTGGCCTCGGCCGGGGTGCTGCCTTCCGCCGCGCGCTCGGCGTAGCGGTTGAAGCGCCACGCCGAGCTTTCCAGCGTGATGCGGCGCCACACGGTGCGCTTTTCGACCGGCGTCATCGCCAGCCAGTGCTGCACCTCAGCGAAGCTGCGGCCGCAGCCCTTGCACTGCTCGTCGCCCTGGCTGGTGGAGCAGATGGCGATGCACGGGGTGTCAGGCGTGGTGTCGTACCAGGCGCGCCAGGCCGCCATGGCCGCGGGGGGAAAGCCCGCCTCGTCCGCTTCGTCCTCGTGCCAGTACACCATCAGCGCGTAGACCTCGGCCAGCGCCACCAGCGCGGGCGCCAGCGTCACGCCGTCGGGCGACGGCGACCGGGCGCGCCAATGGTTGATGGCGGCTTCGATGTCGGTGATGTGCAGGACGGCCATGGGTGTGCGAAAGGGGGCCGCGATCATACCGCTGCCCGGGTGCGCTCCCGCGGCGCCTGCGGGCGTTCGAACCGCACCGCAAAACACTCACGAATTGATAGCAACAAAGGCAATCAAAACGCCGGCATGGGGCCTGTTTGGCTCAAAACCGTCCCGCCGCGCGAGAGACGTTCGCTTGCACGGCCGCTCGCCCCTGTGTTCCAATGCCGGCTTCGAAGGGGAGTAGCTCCCAACCCAGCAGACACCGGCAGGCACACCGCCCGGGCGGCTGGGCTTGTCGGTCCTGTCGTCAGTACGAAGCGCAAGCTTCCGGCAGGCCGGGTCCATCCATGCAAGGCATGGCGGACCGAGCGAGACCTTTGATGGGCCCTGCGCGGGCTGATCAAGGCCGTCCCTATCGAACAACGCTCCGCGCAACGCGGGCGTGCCTCAGGTCACCTCCGCAGTCAGCCCCCGTTCCCGGAGGGGCCCGGCGCTACAGGGGTAGCGGGTTCCTCCTCCCGGCCATTGCTTTTGAGGAATTTATGGACTTCTTGACTTCACCCGAGTTCTGGGTCGCGTTGGGGCAGATCATCATCATCGACATCCTGCTGGGTGGCGACAATGCGGTCGTCATCGCGCTGGCTTGCCGCAAGCTGCCACCCGCCCAACGAACCAAGGGCATCATCTGGGGCACCGCGGGCGCCATCATCCTGCGCGTCATCCTGATCGCGTTCGCCATGACGCTGCTGGCGCTGCCGTTCCTCAAGTTCGTGGGCGCGCTGCTGCTGGTGTGGATCGGTATCAAACTGCTGGCACCCGACGAGGACGGCCATGGCGACGTGGCAGGCAGCGACAAGCTGTTCGCGGCCATCAAGACCATCATCGTGGCCGACCTGGTGATGAGCGTGGACAACGTGATCGCCATCGCCGGCGCCGCCCAGAATGCCGGCGAGCACTCGATGCTGCTCGTGGTCCTGGGCCTGCTGATCTCGATCCCGATCATCGTCTGGGGCAGCCAGCTGGTCATCAAGCTCATGGAGCGATTCCCCATCATCATCACCATCGGCGGCATGCTGCTGGGCTGGATCGCCGGCGGCATGCTGGTCACCGACCCGATCTTCGTCAACACCGAGCGCTGGAGCTGGGCACCGAAGCTGGGCACGCTCGACGCGCAAGGCCTGGCCGTGATCTCCGACACCCTGTACTGGGCCGCGCACATCGCCGGCGCCCTGCTGGTGCTGGTGGTCGGCAAGGTCATCGTCTCGCGCCGCGCCGCAGCGGCTCCGGCCGCCCACGGCTGAGCGGGCAGGCCTTGACACCGAACGGTGGGCAAAACGGCACGGGCGCCGCCAGGCGTCCGGCCATTTCGCCCAGCCCTCTTCTCCCCATTGCTAACGGCACCCCTGCCAGGTCACAAGGAAGCCTCATGAACAAAGTCATCGTGTACGTGGACGACGCCGAGCAGGCCCGGCAGGTCCTGGCGCCCCTGTCCCACCGCGCCTCGGCCGAGAAAACGGAATGGGTGCTGGTGGCCTGCGCGCCGCGCATGACCCACCGCATCAGCAAGTGGGTCAGCCACAGCGCCCGCGAGAACTGGCGCACCAAGTGGGCCGACAAGCTGTTCGGCCAGATCGTTCCCTGGCTGCAGGCCGAAGGGGTGCAGGCCAGCACCGTGCTGGCCAAGGGCCCGCTGGCCGATCTGCTTACCCAGCTGCAGGCCGAACACGGCGCCGTGCCCGTGATCGACGCACGCCGCCCCAAGCAGGACGAAATGGCCGCACCGGCGCCCGTCCAGGCGGTGGCCGCCCCCGTCAACATCACGCGCAAGCCATCGCCGCGCCGCTGGTCCCTGCCGGGCACGCTGGCCGGCCTGGGCGCGATGTTCATGTTCGTGGCGGAGTGATCCTCCCCCACGGCCTTGCTGCCCAGCAGTTACGCGCAAGGGCCTGTCCTGCACACATGACGTAGTTGTGCTGGCTGACGACCTGTTGCGTCCGGTGCGTCGCGGAGGTTCCGGGTACCCGCGACAACCGGGGATCTTGCTGCAGCGAGGCACTTCGTGAAAGGAGACTGGACTTCGCGATCCCTCGGTTATTTTTGGCACGGCTACGCGATGGTGGAGGTTTTTTCACTCACCTCCATTCTCAAGATTACCCATGCAGATTGCTCCCTTGGTCTCCACCTCCGTCGCCTCTACCTCTTCCGTGCCCGAGCAGCCGGCGAGTCAGCCTTCATCGCGTCCCGGCTCGCCCCGTCCGTCCACCATGGAGTCCGGACCTCCGATTCGGCCCAAAGGTCAGTCGCTGCCCTCCACGAACAGCCTGGGCCCTCGCATTGAAGCGGATCGGCTTGCCGATCTGCAATCCGACAGCCGTCCCGGCCCGTCTTATCAGGGCACTGTTCGCGTGGAGGGGAATCAGCTCACGTCCAAAAACCCGGTGACCCAGAAACTGCTGGAGTCCCTGGCGATCGATCCTGCCGAAGTGCCCGGCCTGAAATTCATGGCCCTGGCTGGCAAGGAGCCGACGCTATCGCTTCGCCTGGGCGCCAACGGTGGAAACACATTGGACAGCCTCAAGGCGGCGCTTGGCGAAGACCTCAGCGCCCCGATGGAACACGCCACCATCCCGCTGCTACTCGGCGTGATTGCTCGCGGTGAGCAGGCGATCGGCGATGACCTTCGCGGCCGGATCATCCCGCTGCTGCGGGAGGCACGTCCGAGGATGGAATCGTCTTTGCCCGCACTGAAATCCTTGATCGAGGACCGGCTTGCCGCACGGCCGGACCTGTCGCTGAAGATGGCTGCCACAGGACTGCTGCAGCTTGCTACGGCCAAGAGCATCGACCTCAAGCTGCTTGGCTCGAGCCTGGCCGTCAGCTCTGGGCTGGGCTCGCTGTGGGAGCTCGTGGCGGCACCAAAGGCCAAGCTCGCGCTGCTGGGTTCTGGCTTCGCATCCGTGGCGCGGGGCCTGCCGGCGTCCGTGATCGACGCGGCGCCCATGGTCGCGATCGAGGCGGCGGACACGATGACGGTCAAGAAGCGCATGGCCAATGACCGTGGCGATCCCTTCCCATTCATGCAAAAGCTCGGCGAGGCGCTCACTGCCGGGGTCGTGTCGGCCATCGGCGCGTTGCCGAACAACTTGCTCGAGTACAACGCCGCTCGTCTACCGAGAGCTGTCGCTGCGCTGATCGGCGTGGGGACGACCGAGGTCGCCATCCTCTCGGCGGCGGCGGGCGTGCCTGGAGAGATTGCTGAGATCCGTGAGTCGGTCAAGGAGGCCGTCGAGCACGCGGTCCACAGCGGCGTGATGAAGCTGCCCGAGGGCGTCGCACAAGACGAAGCCATCCATCTGGCCACCGAACTGGCACTCAAGATGGAACCCAGTACGGTGATCGGCAAGAAGTCGATGGGCGTCGCACTCGCGGTGGGGCTCGTGCCCTTCCTCCTCGGTGGCATGGTCACCGGTGCGCTTCCAGAAGCGGCGCTGCGCATCCTGCGCAGCACCGCTTTTGCACCGATCGAGATGATTGGCATGAATGTCATTGCCGCCATCTCTCAGACCGGCGTCCCGGGTATCGTGTCCAGCGATCACCAGCGCTTCGCGAATGTGATCGGGGACTTGCTCCAACACTCTGCTGCAAACATCGGTGACCTCGAGAGCGGAGCGGGTGAGACGAGCGGCCTGCAACCGACCATCGACGAGGAGGCCATCGTCGCGAGGCTCGCGCCTCACAACGAATTGCTGCGTCACGTCGGAGGCGCGGCCCTCACCGCCATGGCGGGGGTGCTCGACAGCGTGGGCTTCGTCGGACAGGTCGCTGCCTCAAGCGCCTCGTCTGCCATGAGTTCGCTGACGCGTCCATTCCGGGCGGTCTCCCAGGAAAGCCAGGCCAGGGAACCGTTGCTAACGTCATCCGCAACGCATGGCTGAAGCGGGGAACAGGCTGACGGACAGCAAGCCTCACCCGAAGACCCCACGAAGCCATCGCTTCGCTGATGCCTGAACGCAGCGGTTGAGCGCATTCGCGGGCCGGGGAACAGACCAGCGAATCCGCCGAGCCATGGCATGCGGGTGCTATGCTCCCGCGCCATGATGAAACTCATCCTCAAGTGGTTGCTCAGCGCTGCCGCGCTGCTGTTCGTGGCCTACGTGTACAGCGGCGTGGAGGTGAAAAGCTTCACCAGCGCGCTCATTGCCGCCTTCGTCATCGGCTTGTTCAATGTCGTGCTGCGGCCCGTGCTGGTGGTGCTGACGCTGCCGGTCACCGTCCTCACCATCGGGCTGTTTCTCTTCGTCATCAACGCGCTCATGTTCTGGGCCGCCGCCACGGTGCTGGGCGACGGCTTCCAGGTGCGGGGCTTCGCGGCGGCGCTGATCGGCTCGCTGATCTATTCGGTGCTGGGCGTGCTCATCGAATCAGCGCTCGGCGGCCTGTTCCTTAAGAAGTGAATCGACGGCCCGCAGGCGCGTCTCGATGATCGACGCGTCGATGTAGTCGGCCGCATCGCCCCCCCGGCTGCCGCTCTTGCGCGCCAGGTCCTGGCCCGCCTTGAACCGGTCCACCGCCGCCTGGTAGTCGTAGCGCGCCGCATGCGCCTCGGCCTCGGCCCGCACCGCGCGCAGCGGGTGGTTCTGCTGCTGCCACACCGCCGCCAGCATATGCCACGCGGTGGCATCGTGCGGATGCGTCGCCACCCGCGTCTGCAGCGGGCCGGTCATTTCCTGGGCATTGCCCTTGCGCAGCAGGGCCTGCGTGCGCAGCAGCATCTCCGGCCGCCCCGTCGGCGCAGCGGACTGGACTGCAGGGTTCGCTGAAGAAGCCAGGGTCGCCTGCGCTGGCAACTGCAGCAATGCGGCGTGGAAGTCCCCGGCCGCGAATTCGATTTCCGCACTGAGCAATCTCGCCTGCCGCAGCGCCGGCGCATCGCCGCGCACCGCCTCCGTCAAGCCCCGCAGTGCGGTGCGCGCCGCCGGCACGTCCTGCAGCTGGCTGGCGCTCAGCGCCGCCGCGTACCAGGCCGCCACCCGGCGGGGCAACGGCTGGGCGGCGAAACCGGTGCCCAGCGGCTCGGTCGTCCACTGCCGCCAGACATCCACGCCCGGACGGGACAGCACGCGGGCGCGCGCGGCCATCATCGCGTGTTCCAGCGTGGGCGTGGCCGGTGCGGCGGCGGCGCCCCCTGGCGGCAACCGCGAATGCATGTCGGCAATGCGCTGCGTGGTCAGCGGGTGGCTGCGCAAATAGGGCCAACTGCCGTTGTCGTTGATGCGGTTGGCCTGCTGCAGCTTGTCGAACATGGCCACGAACCCCTGCGGCGCAAAGCCGGCCGGCGCCATCAGCCCATAGCCGATGCGGTCGGCCTCGCGCTCCATGTCGCGCGAGAAGTTGAGCTGGTTCTGCACCGCCACCGCCTGCCCGCCGATCATCAGCGCCTGGGCCGCATTGGGGCTCTTGCTGGCGGCCAGTGCACCCAGCACCAGGGCCCCGAGCATCAACGGCGTCTGCCGGTTCTGCTGCGTGATCAGGCGCGAGATGTGGCGCTGCGTGACGTGGCTCAGTTCGTGCGCGAGCACCGACGCCAGCTCGTCGCGCGTGGACACCACGCCGATCAATCCCAGGTGCACACCGAAATAGCCGCCCGGCAGCGCGAAGGCATTCACCGTGCGGTCCCGGCCCAGCAGGATTTCCCACGCGAAGCGCTCGTCCAGTTCGGGGGAGAGTTCCCCGCGCTCGCGCGCCGCTTTCACCAGGGGTTGGAAGATGCTGTCCACGTACTCGTTGAGCACGGCGTCGTCGATGTAATCCGGATCGCGGTACAGCTCGCGGATGATGCGGTCGCCGAGCTGGCGCTCCTGGGCGGTGGTGAGGTCGGAGCTGTCGCCGAGGGTGGGCAGGCTCGCTTGCGCATGCACGGCGGTCGTGCCGCACACACCGCTCAGGATGAAAAGGGAAGCGGCCACCGCCTGACGCACAAGCACCAGAGGCCGTTTTCGATCAAATGGCACGCAAAGTCTCCTGCACTGATTCGGCCACGCCACCCCGGCCCTGGCCGCTACACATGACCGTATGATGCCCTGGCCCCCGAATGTTCCCTGCCAGCGAATGACCCGCGTGCAATCCCCAGTACTTGTATGAGCGACACCCCCACTCCCTCCAGCCTGACCCATTTCGACGCCCTGGGACAGGCCCACATGGTCGATGTGGGCGCCAAGCCGGCCACGCACCGCGTTGCCGTCGCCACCGGCCGCATCGAGATGCAGGCGGAAACGCTCGCGCTCATCGGGTCCACGTCCACCAAGAAAGGGGACGTTCTAGGCGTGGCGCGGATCGCCGGCATCATGGCCGCCAAGAAGACCAGCGATCTGATCCCGCTGTGCCATCCGCTGGCCCTCACACGCGTTGCGCTGGAATTCGAGCTGCGCACTAATGAAAGCGCCGTGCTGTGCACGGCGACAGTAGAGACAGTGGGCGCAACCGGAGTGGAGATGGAGGCCCTCACTGCCGTCCAGGTGGCGCTCCTGACCATCTACGACATGTGCAAAGCGGCAGACAAGGATATGGTCATCGGGGGCGTCCGCCTACTGGAAAAGCGCGGCGGGAAGTCAGGCAGTTTCTTCGCGCCCGCCTCTCCATTCCGCTGAGTCCCGCGCCCGCAGGGGTCAAGGTGTCAGTGCCCCAGCGCGGCTTAAAGGGCAGGCCGCCTGCAGGGACCATTTTTCGATCTGCTCTTCTGCCTTGAAGACACCGAACCGCCCAAACATTACTTGATAGACCTTCCATTGCTCCGCCGCTTCCTGGCAGCGGTCCTTTCGGACCAAGGCAAGGTAATAGTGAAGGTGGGTGGAAAGCCATGGAAACCGCTCTGACAGCCGGCGTGCCAACTCCGGGGATTTGCCCGCATCAGAGGCCTGGGCGTCATTGCGCTGGCTTGCAATAAGTTCGCCATATTGAGTCAACAACTTGGGAGGCGAATGGTATGTATGGCGTTGTTCGGCACTGGTGATGAATTGATTTTCCACGCGCAATGCCCGGTAATCTTCTTCAATTTTTTGATACTCCACGGCGATGAATCCGCAAACCGCCAGGACAGCCAAAACCATTCCTTGGTAGATTCTTTTGGCACTCGTTGAAAACTCTTTTGCCCAGCCAATTTCCGCTTCCAGTGCGCCAGCGAAGAAACCTACCGCCAGAGAAAAATAGAGATAGGCGTATGGATACTCCAGCATGCTGTGCACCGCGATGGGCAAAATGATTGCCACACAGCACAGAGAATTCGCGCTGATTTTCTTGCCCAGCGCATCCACTGCCGTTCGTGCGCACCAGACTCCACCAGCAACGATCAGCAATCCTCCGAGCGGTATGCCGAACCACAGCAGCAGATCCAGCAGGAGGTTATGGGCATGGTCGATATTCAAGATCGACGAAAAAACAGAAGCAGCCGCAAAATGGCTCGCGCCCAAACGCAGCCAGCCAAAACCTAGCCAAGGTTCCTGCTGAAGCGACCACAGCATCTGCTTCCAAATTTCCAAGCGCCCGGTGGGATTCAACCCTATCCCCGTTCTCAGTGCCGTCCCGCCAAACCAGGGCGCAATACGGTCCAGATGGATGTAGACGAGCAGGAACACGAGAAAACAGGGCAGCAACCACCAAAGGGTTTTTGAAAGCCCTGCGCGCCGGCCAAAAACTATCAGCAGCAAGCACAGGAGAGCCAGGCTAAGGGCACCCGTACGGGACTCCGACACTGCCAACGCGCAGCACAGCAAAAGCGCTATCCCTACCAGCACCATACGGTTCACGGAACCTCGACCGTCCAGATAGACCAAGACAGCAATAGCCATGACCAGCAACGTCGCCAAATGGTTGGGCTGCCCGAAGTTGGCATAGGCGCGGCCCCCGCTTTCCAGCATCCAGAGGCCCAGGTTGGCACCGGACCATTGCGCCAGACCAATCACCGCACTGATCACAGCCGCAACGAGAATGACCAGACACCATGAGCGGACCGAGTAGGTCAGGTCATGGTGGAGACTTGTGGAAGCAGCCTGCGCGCCCTGTTGAGCGGCCATTCCAAAAAGTACAGCGAAGAGTAGCCCTGCAGCCATGTCGTCCCGCGACAAGCCATGCATCGGGGCCTGCAGAAGAATGCAGATCACCCAGAGGAGCATAAGTATCGCAATGCGCGGCGGAAATACCAGCAGATGCTTCCACGGCATCAAAAGAAATATTCCGACCACCATGAAGAACTCATGGTGGTAGGTGGTCCAGGGAGGAACTTGATCGGGGGCAATCCAGGCCAGTAACAGGCCCGCATGCCCCAAAATCACCCGCAGCGACTTCAAGGAAGACATCACGTAAAAAGAAAAACCTCCCCGAAGGGAGGTTTCTCATCGAATCAATTCGTTGATTACTTGCACGAGCCAGGCGCGTACTTCGCCATGTCGCCCGAGGAGGTGCAGCGCCATTCAGAAATCTGCACGCCGCGGTGCGTAGCATTGGTCGAGGGAACCAAGGCCGTAGTGCTGTTGAGGTAAGGGGTCAGGGTCAAGGTACCGGTAGGCGCGTTCGTGGTGATACCAAGAGCGGTGAAGTTAGGCGTCACCGTGATCACGCCATCGGCCGTGGTCGTGATGCTCTGGACCATTTTGGTCGGGCCAGAACCAGCGGCGTTGGCGGTATTCGCTTCGCAACCCCAAGCATTGGTCGTCGAAGGAACAAAGTCAGAACGCATCGTTTGCACGGCTTCGCTGATGGTCGTGCGGCATTGCGAAGCAGCCAACACCACTTCAGCAGCACGTGCCTTGATGGTGTAGTCCTTGTAGGCCGGCAGGGCCACAGCAGCCAGAATACCGATAATCGCCACCACGATCATCAATTCAATCAGGGTGAAACCCTTTTGCAGATTGCGCTTCATAAATCTCTCCTAGGAGGTCGATTGCAAATAAAAACCTGCAGAAGAATTCTCCAGGTCCGCCATCAACTCAGCAGGTTCCATGCCAACGCGGCCCATCCGCCAAAACAGAGAAACCTCAGGGGAACAAAGCAGGTAACCCCATCTGAATCGCTCCATCCCTGGCACTTGTGACAAATTTGTCCACCACCCCTGTCACAAGCAGATGCGTGAGTTACGAATCTCGGCGCATCTCAAGCCGACTGATACCAACCAATCGATCAGCCCTGTACGAACTCCATCTCCGTCCCTGCCAGCGCCAAGCGGTCCCCGCTCTTCAGCAGTACCGGCTCATCGGCCATCACGGCCCCATTCAATTGAGGCCGCTGCGCGCCTTCCACGTGCGACAGCACAAATCCATGGTGCCGCTTGGTGATCGACGCAACCGCCACACCCGGCTTGCCGATGGTGGTCACCACCTTGACCAGCGCCACCTCGCGCCCTGCAGCCGCCCCTGAGCAGACCCGGATCGACGCGCTCAAGACCGGAGCAGGAGTCGACCCGGCGGCGGACAGCGGGGCGGAACGGGAGGTCAATGGCCGCGGCGGCACCATGCCGGGCTTGAACACCATGGTCTTTTCGAAGTTTTCGCCCTCGTTTTCCTGCATGAAGCGGATCTTGTACTTGCCCACTTCCACCGTGTCCCCGTTGCGCAGCGGCTGGCGCTTGACGGGCTGTCCATTCACGTAGGTGCCGTTGGTGCTGCCGAGGTCCTCGATCTCCACCTCGTCGGGCGAGACATGGAGCACGGCGTGTTCGCCACTGACGGCCAGGTTGTCGATGACGATGTCGTTATAGGGGCGGCGGCCGAGGGTCGTACGCTCCTTCGTCAATTGGACTTCCTTGATGACGACTCCGTCGATCGACACGATCATTTTCGGCATGATCAATTCCTCATTCTTTCATTGCGATGGTCGGCCAGGTGGCTGATTCAACTTCAATCGGCACGCAAAAATCGCGACATCAAGCCGCGCTTCCTCTCAATGGATCCCGCCTGCACCAGCAGCACGCTGATGTTGTCGCGGCCGCCCCGGGCATTGGCGGCTTCGATCAGATGGGCGGCTTTATCCTCCAGGGGTTCCTGTACCAGGGCCAGCGCTTGAATCTGATCGTCTTCGACCATGTCGGTCAAGCCATCCGAGCACATCACGAACAGATCCTGCGGCTCCACGGGAAACTCATTGATTTCGACCAGTACAGCACTTTCCACGCCAAGGGCCCGGGTGACCAGGTTGCGCTGGCCCGATATCGCCGCTTCCTGGGGCGTGAGGATGCCGGCATCCACCTGTTCCTGAAGCCAGGAGTGGTCGCGCGTGATCTGCCTGAGCACGCCGCCGCGCAGGCAATAGCACCGTGAATCGCCGATGTGCCCGAGGATCAGGCGATCGCCCAGAAAAACGCCGACCACCACCGTGGTACCCATCCCCGAATACTGCGGATGGGAGAGCGACGCATCGAAGATGGCGTGGTTGGTGCGCTCCACGCAGTCTTCCAGCGCTCGGCGCACTTCCGTCGACGCGGCACGGGGGCCGGCTTGCGCCAGCCACTGGGTCATTTCGTCGTGAATGAGGCTGGTGGCCATGCCGCTTGCGATTTCGCCCGCGTTGTACCCGCCCATGCCATCGGCGAGCACCGCCAGCTGCGCGCTGGCGTCCGCGATCACGGCGTCTTCATTGTTCGAGCGCACCCGGCCTTGGTCGGTGCGGGCGCAAAACTGATAGTTCAGCTTGATTCCCAAGGTCATGCTTCACCCGGCGCAGGGAGAAGCAAAGCTGCGCCAGCGGTGTGCGCAGTCCCTGTTGCAGTTTTTTGAAAATCCCCCATGTCGTGCCCTGTTGCGTCGCGTTCCGCATCATAGACGACGGACCCGCCGCCGAGAGGGCCTCGGGGTCGGCCGACCCCAAGTTTTCATCAGGCTAACGGGGGCACAACCGCATCAACCGGCCGCCGCCGAGTTTTGCTGCGCCCGTGACTGCAGGAATTTCCCGGCGCCCACCACGAACAGGGCGCCCAGAGCGGCTGCCACATAGTGCAAGGAAGGATGGGCCAGGACGACATCGTGCAGCGATGCATCGCTGGCGATGGTTTCGCCACCCACCCAGCCGATCAGGCCAGCGCCGAACAGGACGAT
The DNA here is from genome assembly GCF_030158955.1 of Acidovorax sp. SUPP1855. Taxonomy (NCBI): domain Bacteria; kingdom Pseudomonadati; phylum Pseudomonadota; class Betaproteobacteria; order Burkholderiales; family Comamonadaceae; genus Acidovorax; species Acidovorax sp. SUPP1855. The sequence continues at coordinate 233,244 of NZ_BQXI01000002.1, forward strand.
GATGGGAAAGCGCTCCATGAGCTTGATCATGAGCGTGCTGCCAAAAATGACGAGCGGAATGCTGATGGCCAGGCCGAGGATCAACAGGACCATGTTGCCGTGGGCCGCGGCGGCCACGGCGATCACGTTGTCCAGGCTCATCACCAGGTCGGCGATCAGGATGGTGCGGACGGCCGCCATGAGCCCGCCGCCGGACTGGGAGCCTTCGCCGTCCTCGTCGCTGTCGGTCATCAGCTGCAGGCCGATCCACAGCAGCAGGCAGCCGCCGATGATCTGCAGGAACGACAGCTCGAGCAGCTTGGCGGCCACCACGGTCAGCACGATGCGCAGCACCACGGCGGCGCCGGAGCCCCAGAAAATGGCTTTCTTCTGCTGGTGCGGGGGAAGCGAGCGCGCGGCCAGTGCGATGACCACGGCGTTGTCGCCGGACAGGATGATGTTGATCCAGACGATCTTGACGAGGCCGATCCAGAAGTCGGCCGTGTGCAGGAATTCCATGCGAGGTATCTCCGTGTTATGAATGAAAGAGGCGCCCGAAACCAGGGTTTCGGGCGCCTCTTCTTTTATGGGAGAGCGCAGTTTATCGGGGCTGCAAACCCCTTTCGTCCGTAGTTTTGCTTACGGATTACTTCAGCTGCGCCTTGAGCAGCTTGCCGAGCTCGGAAGGATTACGGGTGATGATGAAACCCGACTCTTCCATGATGGCGAGCTTGGCATCGGCCGTGTCGGCACCGCCGGAGATCAGCGCGCCCGCGTGGCCCATGCGCTTGCCGGGAGGGGCGGTCACGCCGGCGATGAAGCCCACGATCGGCTTCTTCATGTTGGCCTTGCACCATTGGGCGGCTTCCGCTTCGTCCGGGCCACCGATTTCGCCGATCATGATGACGGCATCGGTGTCGGGATCGTCGTTGAAAGCCTTCATCACGTCGATGTGCTTGAGGCCGTTGATGGGGTCGCCACCAATGCCCACGGCGCTCGACTGGCCCAGACCCACTTCCGTCAGCATGGCCACGGCTTCGTACGTCAGCGTGCCGGAACGGCTCACCACGCCGATGCGGCCCTTGCGGTGGATGTGGCCGGGCATGATGCCGATCTTGATTTCGTCAGGCGTGATCAGGCCGGGGCAGTTGGGGCCCAGCAGCAGCGTCTTCTTGCCGCCGGCGGCTTCCTTGGCCTTCATCTTGTTGCGCACTTCGAGCATGTCGCGCACCGGAATGCCTTCGGTGATGCAGATGGCCAGGTCCAGATCGGCTTCCACGGCTTCCCAGATGGCAGCGGCGGCGCCTGCGGGCGGCACGTAGATCACCGACACGGTGGCGCCGGTCTGCGATGCGGCTTCCTTGACGGAGGCGTAGATCGGAATGTTGAAGATCGACTCGCCGGCCTTCTTCGGGTTCACGCCCGCCACGAAGGCGTTCTTGCCGTTCGCGTATTCCTGGCACTTTTCCGTGTGGAACTGGCCGGTCTTGCCCGTGATGCCCTGGGTGATGACCTTGGTGTCTTTGTTGATGTAGATCGACATGTGTGTTCTCCGGGCTTACTTGACGGCAGCAACGATCTTGGTCGCAGCTTCGGCCATGGTGTCTGCGGCGATGATGGGCAGGCCGGATTCGGCCAGCATCTTCTTGCCCAGCTCTTCGTTGGTGCCCTTCATGCGCACGACCAGCGGCACGTTCAGGTTCACGGCCTTGCAGGCGGTGATGACGCCGGTGGCGATGGTGTCGCACTTCATGATGCCGCCGAAGATGTTGACCAGAATGCCTTCGACCTTGGGGTTCTTCAGCATGATCTTGAAGGCTTCGGTGACCTTCTCGGGGGTGGCACCGCCGCCCACGTCCAGGAAGTTGGCCGGCTCGCCGCCGAACAGCTTGATGGTGTCCATGGTGGCCATGGCCAGGCCGGCACCGTTCACCAGGCAGCCGATGTTGCCGTCCAGGCTGATGTAGGCCAGGTCGAACTTGGAGGCTTCCACTTCGGCCGGATCTTCTTCGTCCAGATCGCGGTAGGCCACGATTTCAGGATGGCGGAACAGCGCGTTGGCGTCGAAGTTGAACTTGGCGTCCAGCGCCATCAGGTTGCCCTTGGAATCGCAGTTCAGCGGGTTGATTTCCACCAGCGAAGCGTCCGTCTCCATGTAGCACTTGTAGATCTTGGCGAAGATGTCCACGGCCTGGTCGATGGAAGCGCCGGTCAGGCCGATGGCTGCAGCCACCTTCTTGCTCTGCTCGGCGGTGATGCCGGTCAGGGGATCGATCATCTCGGTGATGATCTTCTCGGGCGTGGAGTGCGCCACTTCCTCGATGTCCATGCCGCCTTCGCTGGAAGCGATCAAGGCCACCTTCTGCGTGCCGCGGTCGGTCACCAGCGAGACATACAGTTCGTTCTTGATGTCGGCGCCGTCTTCGATGTACAGGCGGCGGACCTTCTGGCCTTCGGGGCCGGTCTGGTGCGTCTTGAGCTGCATGCCCAGGATTTCGCCCGAGATGCGCTTGACATCGTCGATGGTCTTGGCGACCTTCACGCCGCCGCCCTTGCCACGGCCACCGGCGTGGATCTGGGCCTTGACCACCCACACGGGGCCGCCGAGCTTCTGGGCAGCCTCCACGGCTTCCTGCACCGTGAAAGCAGGGATGCCGCGCGGAACGGGCACACCAAAATTGCGCAAGATTTCCTTGCCTTGGTATTCGTGAATCTTCATGAGGTCTCTCTCAGGGAAGGATGTTGGTAACCCGTTTGCCATGAGCAGATGTCTGGCCGCGGGCGGGTGACATGGCAACCGGCGACTGTATCATGCTGCGATGCACCATCCCTTGCGGATGTCACGTACCACGGCGGGCCGCCAAGGCCATCTTTTGCAGGAGCATTCCATGTCCAAAGTCTTCATCGACGGCGAAGCCGGCACCACGGGCCTGCAGATCCGCGAGCGCCTGCAGGCGATGCCGCAGGTGCAGGTGGTCAGCATCGCGCCCGAGCGGCGCAAGGACCCGGCCGCCAAGCGCGAACTGATCGCCGGCGTGGACCTGGTGATCCTGTGCCTGCACGACGATGCCGCCCGCGAGACCGTGGCCATGGTGGACGAGATCGAGAAGGCCGGCGGCCGCCGCATCAAGGTGATCGACGCCAGCACGGCGCACCGCACGGTGGCGGGCTGGGTGTTCGGCTTTCCCGAACTGGCCGCGGGCCAGAGCGATGCCGTGGCATCGGCCACGCGGGTGGCCAACCCCGGGTGCTATGCCACCGGCGCGATCGCGCTGCTGCGCCCGCTGGTGGAGACCGGCCTGATGCCGGTCGATTTCCCGCTGGCTCTGCCTTCGGTGAGCGGTTACTCGGGCGGAGGCCGCACGATGATCGAGGCATACGAGCAAAACGCCGCCCCAGCCTTCGAGCTGTATGCCCTGGGCCTGTCGCACAAGCACCTGCCCGAGATCATGAAGTACACCGGCCTGACCCGCCGGCCGATCTTCTTGCCGGCCGTGGGCAACTTCCAGCAAGGCATGCTGGTGCAGTTGCCGCTGCACCTGGACCTGCTGCCCGGCGCGCCCAAGGCAGCCGACCTGCACGACGCCCTGGTCGCGCACTACGCCAAGAGCAACACGCCGGACCAGTGGGTCAAGGTGCTGCCGCCAACGGACGACGGCAAGCTCGACGCCCTGGCGCTCAACGACACCAACCAGCTCGAACTGCGCGTGTTCGCCAATGAAAACTACCGCCACGCGGTGCTGGTGGCCCGCCTGGACAATCTCGGCAAGGGTGCCAGCGGCGCGGCGGTGCAGAACCTGAAGCTGATGCTGGGCATTTGATGGGCCGAGGCGGCTGATGGATGGGGCGGCGCTGCGATGCCGTGCGCCCCGCCTCAGGCCCGCCCCATGCGCTGAAAGAGCCCGCCGGGCAGGCGGGCCACCTGCCCGTCCAGTTCCAGTTCGAGCAAGGCGACCTGCAGCGACGCGGCATCCATGCCGGTGCGCGCCACCAGCGCATCGAGGCCGGTCGGGTCGAACCCCAGCGCCTGCAGCAGTGCCGCGTGTTCTCCCACCGGCAACGCCTCGCTGATGTCATCATCGCCATCTCCCTCGCTGCGCGGCAAGGGCGCCTGCGATGCGGGCGCGGCCCGCGGTGCCTCGGAGGGCGCCAAGCGCAATTCTTCCAGCACGTCCTGCGCGGACTCGACCAGTTTGGCCCCTTGCCGGATCAGCGCATGGCAGCCCCGTGACTGCGGCGCATGGATGGAGCCGGGAATGGCGAACACCTCCCGCCCCTGCTCGGCGGCCAGCCGGGCAGTGATCAGCGAGCCCGAGGCCAGCGCCGCCTCCACCACCAGCGTGCCTTGCGACAGCCCCGCGATGATGCGGTTGCGCTTGGGGAAATTGCCTGCCAGCGGCGGCGTGCCCAGCGGGTATTCGCTCACCAGCACGCCGTTTTGCGCGATGCGGTGGGCGAGGTCCAGGTTCTTGCGCGGGTAGACGCGGTCCAGCCCGGTGCCCACCACCGCGAGGGTCGCGGGCAGATCGTCGGCACCGTCCACCCCGCCGTCCAGCGCCCCTTCGTGCGCCGCGGCATCCACGCCCAGCGCCAAGCCGGAGACGATGCACAAACGGGCGCTGCGCAGCGCCTGCGCGAACTGCCGTGCATGGTCGGCGCCCTGTGCCGTGGGATTGCGGCTGCCCACGATGGCGATGCAGCGCTCGGTCGTCCAGGGTGTCGTCTGCACCAGGAACCGCGGTGCCCCCAGGAGGTAGAGCATGAGGGGCGGGTCTTCGGTGGCCAGCAGGCCCGGCGGATAGGCCGGATCGCCCAGCGTGACGATCTGGCGGGCGGGCTGGCCCGGCGCCGCACCGTTCAGCCACTGCCAGGTGGTCTCGACCAGCGCCTCAAGTGTGGGCGGCACGGTGCCGAGGGCCCGCGCCTGGGCGGGCGTGGCACAGGCCCGCAGCGCCGCTGGCGATGCGGTGAACACGTTCTGCGGCAGGCCGAACGCGGCCAGCAGCCGGCGCGCGGCCCCATTGCCGACGCCGGGCGTGAGCGCCAGCCGCAGCCAGGCGGCCAATTCGTCCCGATCCATGGAGGTCAAAGCAGGCATCCCGAGGCCAAGGGGCGCCCGCCAAGGCGCCCCTGGAGAGGGCCGCAGGGCTTACTGCGGATTGACGAGGCGGTCGCCGACCCGCACGCCCTGCTGCACCTGCAGCAGCAGCACGTAGGAGACGCGATCGAAAGTGCGGAACACCATGCCCACGCCGTTGGCCTCGCTCGGCAGCTTGATCATGGCCTTGTTCTCGTCGGTCTTGTCCTTGATGCGCTCGCCCTTGGTGAGCAGGGTGAGGACATGGCCGGCCTCGATGCCGTCGCGGGTGCCGCGGTTGATGGCGATCACCTGGTTCTGCGCGGCGTAGGCCACGGCCGAACTGCCGTACAGCGACACGACGCGCGCATCCACCGGGGCCTGCGGCGCACGCGGCGTGTAGCTGGCGTAGCCGCGGGCGGGGGCGGGCAGCAGGCGGTCGCCGGCGCGCATTTCTTCCTTGGCGCTGCTCAGGTCCACGGTGGCGGGCACCACGTCGAGCGTGACTTCGCCCTTGGGATCGCGCGTTTCCTCGGTGGTCTCGCCGCGCACCAGTTCGGCCTTGCCGACGTACTGGGCTTCGTAGCCCAGGATCTCGCCGGACTCGGGGTCCTTCATGGGGATGGCGTTGCGGAACATGCGGTACTGGCGCGGCACGCCGGGCCCCAGGCGCAGCGGATTGCCGGTGGCGCCGCGCACGTAGGCCCGGTCGCCGCTGGCCATGAGCACGCGTTCATCGACCGTGGCGACGATGCGCGGGGCCTGCTGCAGCGTGAGTTCGTCCACCACCAGCGGCTCGACGAGGAAGGGCTCGATCAGATGGGGCTGCAGGGTGGGCAGCGCGGTGCCTGCCAGGCTGTCGGTGCGGGTGCGGGGCGAGACGCGCACCGTGTCATTGGGCACCTGGCCCGACGGGCTGGTGCGCAGGCGGGCATAGCCGTCCACCTTTTCCAGGTACAGCGTCTGGCCGGGGAAGATGAGGTGCGGATTGGGGATGGCCTGCAGGTTCATGCCCCAGAGTTCGGGCCAGCGCCAGGCGCGCTGCAGGTACATGCCCGAGATGCCCCAGAGGGTGTCGCCGCGCTTGACCACATAGGTGTCCGGCGCGTTGGCGGCCAGTTCCGACATCGGCACGCCCCGGGAGGCCACCTGCTGGGCGGTGGCCCGCTGATCGGTGGTGACAGGGTAGTTCTGGGCATGCGCGGGGCCGGTCAGCAGGGCTGCGGCCAGAAAAGCCAGCGCTCCCAGCGCCGTGGGCCGCAAGCCTGTGGATGCCGTCATGTTGTTCCTCTTGTCATGCATTGCGAAACGCCCCTCGCTGGCGCCAGCGCGTGTTTGTCGGTTACAAAACCCGCCGGTTGATACGTTACAAATCTTCTCGGATTCTCAGCCCAAGCCCTTGATTGGGCAACGATTATTGCGGCGGCCGGCGGCCGTCCCCGTCAAAAGTGGCGAAAATAGCGACATCTTTCCGGGTTCGCCATGGCCATTCTTCCTATTCTCTGTTACCCCGATCCCCGCCTGCACACGGTGGCCAAGCCGGTCCAGGCCGTGGACGACCGCGTGCGCGCCCTGCTGGACGACATGGCCGCCACGATGTACGACGCCAACGGCATCGGCCTGGCGGCCACGCAGGTGGACGTGCACGAGCGCATTGTGGTCATCGACGTCTCCGAGGACCACGACCAGCCCCAGGTCTTCATCAATCCCGAGATCCTCTGGGCCAGCGAGGAAAAGACCGTGGGCGAGGAAGGCTGCCTGTCGGTCCCCGGCATCTACGACGGCGTGGCGCGCTCCACCGCGGTCCACGTGCGGGCGCTGGACGCCCAGGGCCAGTCCCGCGTGGTCGAGGCCGAGGGCCTGCTGGCGGTGTGCATCCAGCACGAGATGGACCACCTGCTGGGCAAGGTGTTCGTCGAGTACCTCTCTCCCCTCAAACGCAACCGCATCAAGACCAAGATGCTCAAGCAGCAACGTGAGGCACGATCATGATCGCCTGGCGCTCCCTTTCCTTTTCCTCCCTGGCGCGCGGCATGGCCGCCATCGGCTTGGCGGCCGTGCTCACCGCGTGCGCGTCGCCCGACTTCGTCAAGCCCGGCGCCTCGCGCGCCGAGGTGCTGCAGAACCTGGGCCCGCCGGTGTCCGTCACGCCGTTGCCCGGTGGCGGCGAGCGGCTGCTGTACACCACCCAGCCCGCGGGCCGGCAGGTGTACCACATGGACTTCGATGCCGGCGGCCGGCTCGTGCGAACGGACCAGGTGCTGACCTTCAACAACCTGGCCGGCATCCCGGCCGGCTGGACGGTGGACGACGTGCGCCGCACCTTCGGCCCGCCGATGCGCGTGGAGCAGGTGGCGCGCTTCGACGGCGACATCTGGACCTACCGCTTCCGCGACGACCTGGGCACCCGGCGCTTCGGCCATGTGCACATCGACCCGCGCGGCGTGGTGGTGAATGTGATGTTCACGGACGAGCCCGATCCCCGCGATCTGCTGGGATTCTGACGCCGCGACCGCCTTCATGAAGATCGTCTTTGCCGGCACGCCCGACTTCGCCCGCGTCGCCCTCCAGCGCCTGCTGGACGCCGGCTTCACCGTTCCCCTCGTCCTGACCCAGCCCGACCGCCCCGCCGGCCGGGGCATGAAGCTGCAGGCCTCGCCCGTCAAGCAGTGCGCGCTGGAGCACGGCATCGCCGTGGCGCAGCCGCGCAGTCTGCGCCTGGACGGCAAATACCCCGAGGACGCCGCCGCCGCGCGCGATGCGCTGGTCGCCGCCGGGGCCGATGCCATGGTGGTGGCCGCCTACGGGCTGATCCTGCCGCAGTGGGTGCTGGACGGGATGAGCGCCGCCCGGCCGCCCGAAGGCGCGAAGGCCCCCTCGGGGGGCAGCGAACCACGCGCAGCGGGGAGCGTGGGGGCCCGCGGACTGGGTTGCCTGAACATCCACGCCAGCCTGCTGCCGCGCTGGCGCGGCGCCGCGCCCATCCACCGCGCGATCGAGGCGGGCGATGCCGAGACGGGCGTGACCATCATGCAGATGGATGCCGGCCTGGACACGGGCGACATGCTGCTCATCGAAAAGACCGCCATCGGCCCGCACGACACGACGGCCACGCTGCACGACCGGCTGGCCGACCTGGGCGGCCGCATGGTCGTCCAAGCGCTGCAGCTCGCCGCCCGCGGCGGCCTGGCCGCCACGCCCCAGCCCGCCGAGGGCGTGACCTACGCGCACAAGATCGAGAAGGCCGAGAGCGCCATCGACTGGGCCCTGCCCGCCGAGGCGATCGGCCGGCGCATCCGCGCCTTCGACCCGTTTCCCGGCGCATCGACCACGCTGGACGGCGAAGCGATCAAGGTGTGGAGCTACGAAATTGATAGCACGATGCCGGCGGATTCCATGCCTTGCGGGCAGATTCTGTCCGTGAACGATGCCGGCGTGACGGTGGCCTGCGGCCACGGCGCGCTGCGCCTGACCACGCTGCAGCGCGCGGGCGGCAAGCGCCTGCCGGTGGCCGACTTCCTGCGCGGCTTCGCGCTCGCGCCCGGCATGGTGCTGGGGGGCGGCGCGCCGGCCGGGGCGCGGGAATGAGCACCCGGGGACTGGGCGCGCTCGTCCGGCATCCCGCCTACCGCCAGGGCGTGCTGGACATGTTCGGCACCAGCGTAGGGGTGGGCGCCTGGGGGCTGGTGACCGGCGTGTCCATGGTCAAGAGCGGCATGTCGGTGCCGATGGCGATCTTCATGTCGCTCGCGGTGTACGCGGGCAGCGCGCAGCTCACGGTGATCCCGCTGATGGCCGTCGGCGCGCCGCTGTGGGTGGTGTGGCTCACGGCCTCGTGCGTGAACCTGCGCTTCGTCATCTTCAGCAGCCTATGGCGCAGCTACTTCGCGCACCTGCCGCTGCGCCGGCGCTTGGCGGTGGGGTATTTCAGCGGCGACGTGATCTTCGTCGCGTTCATGAAGCGCTACCCCCAGCCCACGCCACATCCCGAGCAGGTGCCGTACTTCTGGGGCGCCGCGTCGATCAACTGGCTGTCCTGGCAGGTGCCGTCGATCACGGGCATTTTGCTGGCCAACGTGGTGCCGCTGTCGTGGGGCCTGGGCTTCGCGGGCGTCCTGGCGCTGCTGGGCGTGATGCTGTCCATGCTGTTCGACCGCGCCACCTGGCTGGCCACGGGCGTGGCCATGACGGCGGCCATCGCGGCGTTCGCGCTGCCGCTCAAGCTGAACATCCTGGTGGCGATCGCGGCGGCCGTGGCCGTGGGCCTCATCATCGAGACGGTGGACCGCCACCTGCGAAAGCCCGAGGTGCTGCTGGTGCCGGCCGAGAGCGCGCTGCCGCCCGAGGAGAAAAAGCACGTGCAGGACGGCGACGTGGTGCCGCTGCGCGAGGAGCGCCACCCATGAGCTGGTCCTGGGTCGAACCCACCATCGCCATCCTGGGGCTGGCCGCCATCACGGTGGTGTCGCGCGCGTTCTTCATGATCCCCGAGCGCGAACTGCCCCTGCCGGGCTGGCTCAAGCGCGGCCTCAAGTACGCGCCGCTGGCCGCGCTGGCCTCGGTGATCGCGCCCGAGATCTTCATGGCGCAGGGCGAGCTGATCGGCACGCTGCAGGACGCGCGCCTGCCGTCCGTGCTGTGCGCCGCCGGCTACAAGATTTGCCCGGTGTAGGACGCTAGTTTTTTGGCCCAAAACTGGCGTTCCTCTTCTGGTGTTTTGATGCATGTGAGGTTCGTGGCTGCGATCACTTGCATTGCGTCAAGGTGTGCCCCTTCTGCAATTTGCGCTATCGCCATGTCTGGCAGTTTGCTACGTCCTTTCATGTAGTTGTTGAGCGTTTGCTCTTTCATTCCTAGCGCTTCTGCTACCTCTTTGTCGAAGCGCATGCCGCGCTTCGCTTTATAGATTCCAACTATCGATTGCATCGCATTCATAGAAATACTCCGTTTGATTTGTATTACATTTAGAGAGAAAATACACACATCAGGTAGAAATTGCGTTGTCAGATGTAGTTAATACCTGGGCCACTTTACACCCATGGAGCTACCCATGTCACCTTGCCAAGTTTCTTTTTCCGAATTCGCAGCCGCGCAGGCTGTCGTCCCTAGCACTCCCCCTGCTGTTCCGGTGCTTGATCCCAGCACGGATGCTGAATTGGTAGCTCAGTTCAGCAGCAGCAGTGGGGAGTGCATGCCGTTTTCTGGCCCTTGGGAGGCGCATCGTCCTGCTGGCGGTCTGCGTGATGACGCCTATGACTGTTACCTGATGCCCGAATGGGCCTGCGGTGGTATGGATGCGCCGCGTGACATGCCAAGTGGTGGCCATTCGGCTTACGTCTCTGGGTCTGTTGGCAGTCCTTGGGCGACTGTCTACGCGGACGGCTATGTATGCCGTCACTGGTGCTGATATGAGCGGCGCAAACTTTCAGTTGAATTTTCCGGAATTTGCCGCGTTTGACGCGGCTAACGATTGCTGCCCTCCCGTCTGTGCAGGTGCATCTGCAGCCCTGGTCGCTCAGGTTGGCGGAGAGGGTGGCATTCAATCCGTTGCCGGGAACGAAAAGCGCAAGGGCCGCCCAGCAAAGCACGCTGATGCTGCGGCCCGCAAGGCTGCATACCGCGCCGAAAAGGCACGGATCGACTACACCGACCGTCCTGAAATCATCGCAAAGCTCCGGGAGACGGCTGCAACGTTGGATTGCAGCGTGAACGAGTTGCTGCAGTCGATGGTCCGGTTTGCTGAGTGCAATCGCAATTGGAAGCAGGTCGGCCTCTACGGCGCCCGGAAAAACGGGGTGCTGCAATGAGCTTATCGGCATTTGATGAGGCTTGGGATGCCATTGCTGCTGGCATTGCTGCTGGCATTGCTGAGTCTCACCCGTTTTGGTGCATCTTGACTGATGAGCACGAGCGTGATGATTTTTTGCTTCGTCCCTTGCGGTGGGAAGGGCGTGGCGAGTATCAGCGCGTGCGTTTTGCTGATGGTCGTGATGTGTTGGTTCGACTGCCTTATGCGTGTGTGCTGTCATGAGCGACAACGCCCGCTATCTGGTGCAGTTGCACAGTATTCACGATCGGCTGCGTAAGCAGCGGCGCACCCTCAACAATCAGGCGCAACTTGATCGCCTTGATGAATTGATGCGCCATACGGCCATCCACATCATTTCCTGGGCCACCTGGGACGGCGCGGGGGTTCCATGAACGTTTTCAAGTTTGCCGTCGTCGTTGCCTTTGGCGCGGTCGTGGGCCTGCTCCCTGCCTATTGGTTTTTGTCTGCTTTCGATGCGCGGCGCGAATCTTTCAGAACCCCCGCCTGCACCCGTCCTGGAGACAACCTGGGGACCCGTCAAAGCGCGACTAGCGCGTCGAGCGAAGCGAGCTTGACGGGGCAGGGTATGGGCAGCATGCCCATGTTGACCTGCGTGCAACCCGTGCCCCGCGTCATAGTGCTAGAGATTCGCCCTGCCTTTGTCCCTGCTTGCCACGGTGTTTGCTCGGCTGCGCTCGGCGCGGAGGGGGCCCCGCTGGCGGGGGAGGAGTCCGCGCAGGCGGCAGGGGCGCAAGCCCTCCCCGATGGTAATCACGGGGATAACAAAAAAGTGGCAGAGCCCACGCCTGGAGTGACAGCATGACCCGCCCCGCGAAGTCGGTTCTGAACAAGCATGCCCAAACGTGTGCCTTGGTCCTCGATGGCAATCAGGTCAAGGTTCGTTTGCAGGCTGAACGTTTGGCCACTGGCGTCCCTGTGCATGTGGACTGGGTGCGCTTCACGGTCTTGCTGCGCAACGCTCCCTTGCCCGGTCCTGAAATCCTGTTCCCCACGCCTTCGGCGGACGACGAAGCCGAGCCAGTCAGCGGCATGGAGCGCGATCAGCGCGGTGTGCGTTTGATGCGCCTGCGCAAGCTCCTGGCCCAGTGCAAGGATGCGGATTTTTCCCCTGCTGCTCAAGCCATGGAGTTGGCTCAGCGTGTCTGTGAAACCCTCGGCCCCGACTACATGGTCGCCCCTGAGGTCCGCAAGGGTCATGACTTCTATGGTCGTCGCTGGTCCATCGAGCGCAACGACGTCGAGGTGGGTTGGGTCGGCTATTTGGCATCGGGCGACAGTCCTCGCCAGCAAGCCCAGGCCAAAACCATGCACGTCAACGTGTATGGCTCTGCTTGCACGTTCGCCCAATCTGGTTGGCGCGATCACATGGCGAATCTGATTGATGACGTTGCAGGTGTCATCACTCGGTGCGATCTTGCTCTCGATTTTTTCGATGGCATTCGTGGCGGTATGGATCGCGTCAAGGCCGACTATGAAGCGGGTTTGATGGACTCAGGCGGTCGGCGCCTCAAGTGCAACATGGTTGGCGACTGGTGCAACGGCAAAGCACGGTCTTTCTACGTTGGTTCCAAGGAAGTTGGAAAGCAAACCAATGTGTACGAAAAAGGCCACCAGCTTTTTGGCGACAAGGATGAATCCTGCTGGATGCGCGCCGAGCTGCGGTGGGGCAACAAAGCCCGCATCTTGAACAGCAACATGCTGCGCCGTCCTGCCGATTTTTTCGCGTGCGCCAGTGATTGGCATGCCGCGATATTGGCCGAAGCCGAAGCCGTTTCGTTCCCGGTCCATGTGCCATGCAACCCCCGTTTGGCTGCGGAAACCATCGAAGCCGAAGTCGTCCGCAATGTGCGTTGGCAAATTGACGTTGCTGCGCCCAGCATCGCCTTGGCTTTTGAGCACTTGGGCATCGATGAATTCCTCGAAATCGTCATGCACAAAAAGGCTCCTGGCCGTCTGCAGCGGTTTGGAAAACAGGAAATCGCCTGCGCTTATGCAAAGGCTTTTAAACGAGTCACCAAGGGTGCCGGCGCTGGTCACGCCATGGCATAGCCCTCAACAGAAGACCAAAGGAAACCATCATGAAATTTCAGAGTGAAGTTGTCGTATACGGCATCAAGGAAAGCGAAGGCACCATGGAGGGTCGGGCATTCAGCTCCACCACGTTCCACTGCGAAGTGGACCTGGCCGAGAACAGTGCAGGTCGAAGCATGGGCCGTGCAACCCGCCCGTTCAAGTTCGGTGATGCCAAGGAATACGACAAGTGGGCTCACCTGTCTAACAGCCTGCCAATCAAGGCCAAGGCTACGTTCGAAATGGTGGCGGGAGCGCAGGACTCCACCAAGATGACTCTCGTGGAAATCGTGCCCCTGGAACAGGCCAAGAAAGCAGCGTGATGGCCTACGTCATCCAATCCGGCACTACGGGGGCATTCCTGGCGCCGTCTATGGATGACGGACAGCCTGAATGGGTCATGTCCTTGCGTGAAGCCTGCCCTGTCGTGGACCTTGAAGACTGTGCGCAGTTGATCGAGGACCATGCAGAGCCCTGGCATCGGGCTCAGGTCATAGACCTGACCCAGCTCCACCGGCCGGTGTCGTTTTGAGGGTTTCAAAACGTGTGGTGGACCGAATGTAGTTCTCGATTCGTTCCCGGTCTTTTTTTTTGCTCAGAGTGTTTAGTAAAACTAAACAGAAAGGATGGAAAACATGGATGACGAACAAGAGTGCCCGCACTGTGGCCATAAGGGCAATGTTGATGATTTCGTGAGTGATTCCGAAACGGCAGACGCTACTGGTGTGTTGGTCTGCCCTGAGTGCGGCGATCTGATTTGGGGCGATGAATAGCCATGAATTTCATCGTCTGCAACGTCCAGACGCTGCCGTGTCCGGCGGATCAACAGGCGTTCCTGTCGTTCTCGCGTGTCGAGGATTTTGCGGCGCTTGGTCTGACCCCGGAGGTCATTTTGGCTGCCTATGTCTTCGGCGCCGGATCGGTCGTCACGTGGTGGTTTCTCGGCTTCGTTATCAGTCTGGCTACGAAGCTCATTTCAAAGGCCTGATTTCAGCCGGTCGCCTTGCGTGCAGGGCATCCGGGTGCAATCCGCATATCGCGGCCCACCGTATTTTTTTTTGGAGCATCCAATATGTCTGAAATCTTCGCAGCAGTCGACCTCACCACCGTTGCAGCCGCTGTCGTGGTCATCGGCGTGGCCGTCATCGGCATTCACATGGCCTTCAAGGGCATCGACCTGGGCAAGCGCGGCGTGCGTAAGGCCTAAGGGCTCGCCATGCTGATAGGGGCACTGCTCGCTCTCTTCCTGGCCCTGGTGGCCGTGATGGGGGCGGTCAGTGCCCTTGTCTTTTGCATACAGGTGCGCAATGCGTAATCTGCAATTAACTGTTCTGTCTCGTGCTGCTTGGCGCGTTCTGTTGTTCGTCCTGTTCTTGCTGGGCTGGGGTGTGGCCCATGCGCAGGAGGGTGAGAGTCCCATCATCGAGAGTTGCTCACATTACGACTGGAAGCCGACCTGCAGTGCGCCTGCTGCAAAGCCTGGGTGGTATCTCGCGGAGACCTCCAAAAGTCCTCCGCAGCCCGATATCGTTTTTGCGTACATCTACTGTCGAAATACCACTGGTCTTGTTAAATACCCCAATGGTGTACTTAAGTGCGTCCCGCAGCAGTGCGAAGCCAATGCAGAGCCTGTCAACGGCCAGTGCCAGTGCAAGGAAGGTTTTGAAAAAAAGGACGGCGCGTGTGTGAAAAAACCGGATGACTGTCCCCAAGGGCAGGTCCGGAACGAAGCCGGCCAATGCGTGAAGCCGGTCGATCCGTATTGGGATACGGACGATGGAAAGTGCAACGTCGCCAACAACCTTTGGAATGCAGTCGGCAATCCGGATCGAGGTGGCCGCGTCAACGGAAAAATTCCTCTCGGGAAGGCGACGAATGTATGTCTGGACAGTGGGCAGACTGGCAGTGGTGGAAAGCCTCTCGGCTGCTTGCATGAGTTCACAGGCAGTGCTTCGTTTGACACGGGCTCCGGCTGGGTCACGGAGGGTGATTCCTGGGGCGCGCGTGGCATCAGTACCGGCACTGGCAATCAGGTGGCAGGGTTGGCCTGTGCCCTGGGCCTGGGCGAAGCTGAAGACCCGACAAAGCCTATCGATGCGAGCAAGCCCGATAGCGATTGCAAGGGCGGGCAAAAAGGACAGGTCAACGGCAAAGATGTGTGTATCGACCGTAGCAGTGGTGAGCAAACCGGCGTCGATTGGACTCGCATCCGTGACACGGCCGGCAACAGTGTCGATGTGACCACTCAGGTGGATTGCAAGCGCGAAACCTGCACAGTCACAGAGACCCGCAAACCTTCGTCCGGCGGTGAATCGACGGTGACGGTAACGAATGGAGTGGACCGTGCTAATTACTGCAATGCCAATCCGAAGAATCCCGTCTGCAGGGGCCTGACGGACCCCACTGGTAGCTCCCGTGGGAACGGTACGAATACGGGAAACGGGACCGGGAACGGCAACGGCAACGGCAACGGGAATGGTGAATCCGAAGGTGTCGGTGATGTGGGTTCGGTGGGTACTGGCAAGGAACACGGTCAGCCCGACCTGTATGAAAGCAAGTATCCCAAGGGCATTAAAGGCGTGTGGGAGGCATCTGGTTTGGGTGGCGATCAGGGCAAGTTCAACGTTCTCGCGCGTGCCTTCATGCCTGACATTTCGGACAACGGCGGTTCTCCCTTGTCGTTCAAGGTGCCTTTGAATTTGGGCATCGTCAATTTTGGAATTGTGGACGTGTCTCCGCCCCCTGCGGTGTGGCCGTTCATTCGTATCTGCATATTGATCACGGCGCTGTGGCTCGCCCGCTCGCTGATTTTTGGAGGTTGACCCATGGCCGAAGAATCGGGAATTACGTCGGCGATACGTGCGATCGTCAACGGTATCCAAAAGGTCGTGGACAAGCTCGATGGCTTTATCGATTGGTTTTTCGAGCTTGTTCCGCGCTTTTTCAAATCGCTCGTCATCATCCTGCAGGATTTTTTCTTGTGGTCTCTTGAACAGGTCTTCGGCTTGGTCAAGACCCTGATCGATGGCATTACGGGCATGGATGAGATGGTTGCCAGACTGGCGGGCATCTGGGCTGGTGTCCCTCCTGAGGTCACGTTGATGATGCAAACCATCGGGCTTGGAACGGCGTTCGGGATCATCGTTGCAGCCATCGGCATCAGGCTGGTGCTGCAGTTGATTCCATTTACACGGCTCGGATCATGATCAATCTGCTTGAAGGCGTTCCCGGCTCTGGAAAGAGCTATGAGGCCGTTGTTTATCACGTCTTGCCTGCGCTCAAGATGGGGCGCAAGGTCATTACGAATCTTCCGCTTAAGCTGGAGCAATTTGCGGCGATTGATCCTGGTTACTTGGACCTGATTGAGTTGCGTAAGGCGCCCATGCCGATTTTGGGTAGATGGGATGCTGAAGCCGCAAACCGTGGTGAGAAAGCCTTCATCGTTGGGGAGTTTGAGGATCAGTCTGAGGACGAATCTTTCAATTTTCCCTCTCGCGGGTTGTCTGTGCTGGGTCGTCGTGTGCAGCCTCCTGCGCAGACGATGATTGTCCATAAGGGTAAGCCTGCTCGGACTCCCCCTGCAAACCAGCGCTTGTTCGGTGGCGTGTGGGACTTTTATGATGAGTGGCGCGGTGATGGAAACGTGGGTGCACTGTTCGTTATTGATGAGTGCCATGTGAGTTTTCCAAAGGAGAACACGCGTAAGGGTCGCTTCACGGCCGATGAGGTCATCCAGTGGTTCAAGATCAGCCGTCATTTCGGCGTCGATGTGCTTTTGATGACTCAGCGCATGCGGGCGCTTGAGGAGGAGGTGGCGGGCCTTGCAGAGATGCATATTCGCGTCCGTAAGGCCGCATTCCTGGGCGATGCTGAAACCTATATAAGGCGCGTTTTCGCTGGCCTCAACGGCGGCGAAGTGTCTTCTGACCAGAGGCCATACAAACCGCAGTACTTCGGCCTGTACAAAAGCCATACGCAAGGTGCTGCGGTCATCGAGGCGTCTGCGCAGGATGTGCAGCCGGCCAATGTCAAATGGCGCAGGTTATCGCGCATCATGTTTGCGGTTGCTGCTATCGGGTTTGTGTGGTTGGGCTACAAGATTTTCGGGCCGAAGCCGCAGCCTGCTAAACCTGCCACGCCGGCCGGTGTCCTGGTCATGCAGAAAGGGCACTTGCTGCAGCCTCCTCAGCCGGTCTTAGCCGTTGCGGCGCAGCCTGTAGTACTGCGTCAATCGGGCGATCATCACCAGGCATCCGTGGTGCCTGCAATGGAGGTCAGAGTGCCTCCTGAGCCTATGGAGTCGCGCGGTTTGCATCTCTCCGGCTGTATGGTTATGCAGGCAAAAACCGCCTGCGTCATTTTGGTTTCTCAGAATGGACAGCCGGTCTTCACGGTGACTGATGCTGACTTGCAGGCGATGGGCTACAAATGGCGCCGCTTGGCCGATTGCATGGCCGTTGTCTCCTGGCAGGGCAAGGATAGATCGGTCATCTGTGATAGTCCGCAGATTGGCATGGGCGTTCCGATGGTCACATCTCATGATCCCCTGCAGGATGCCAAGGCGGTGCGTAGCGTGCCCATTCCTGAGGTCCACCAGCCAGACCCCAGTTTGATATCGCCGCGTCAGGTCGCCAGTCAGTGGCGCGAGGGGTCGTTGCCCAACTAGTTAGTCAGCCCGCATATCCGGCATTGGCCGGTTGTGCGGGTCTGCAAAGTGGGGTAACGCGGTTGTCGGTACCAGCACCCAGACGAATCCATCGGGCGCAGGTTCTGGAGTCCTTGTGCTTGCGTTGTTGCCCTGCAGCTTGATCGTGCTGCGTGATAGCCCTGCTGTTACGCCTGCCTGGATGCCGCTGGCCAACACCCAGTACATGACGGCTGCAGCTATGCAGCCGATGGCGATTGGTAGCAGCAATCCTAGACCGATGATCGTCCCCATGAAATTCCCCCTTTGGCGCTGCATGGTACTGCTCAATGCGGCCTGAAACACGGCCTTTTGGGGCGTTTGGCTACACGTGCATTGCAGCAATATTTTCTCGTTTCGTTCCCGGTCGCAAATAAGGAGGATGAATGCAGCAGCAGCGGGGCAGGTTGGTTGGGTACGCGCGTGTGTCAACAAAGGATCAGGAGACTAGGCTGCAGCTTGATGCGCTGGAGCGAGCCGGTGTTCAGGAGGTGTATCAGGAAAAGGCTAGCGGTGTCAGTCATCGGCCTGTTCTGCGCCAGTGTTTGGCGTCTATGCAGTCCGGCGACGTGTTTGTGTTTTGGCGGCTTGATAGGGTTGCCCGGTCTCTGTTTGATCTTCTTGCGATTCATGACGATCTGCAGGCGCGCGGGGTCATGCTGCGGTCTTTGTCAGAGCCTTTTGACACGACTACAGCATGGGGAGTGTGTGCATTTCAAACGCTCGGCGCCTTCGCTCAATTGGAGCGCTCAACCATCAGGGAGAGGGTGATTGCTGGGCAGGTTGCTGCAATGCGCGCTGGTGTTCAATTTGGCCGGCCTAGGATCGTGGCTGGCGAGTTGGCGTTGACAGCTGCTCGGATGTTTTCTGATGGTTTGGCCAAAGCGGAAATTGCTAGGCGTCTTGGAGTGAGTCAAGCAACGGTAAGGCGGTCATTGATGGACTTGCAAGGCGTGCCTAGGAAGGTCTATAAGCCTCGTTACATTCGCGATCTTGTTAACCAAATCTAACTACTTCTGGCGCCGCGGCATCCTGGGCACCATCGTCGTGGGCATGGTGGTGTACCTGCCGCTGCACATCGGCCTGGGCTGGTAGCCCACGGCCGGGCACGGGGCCGCACCTACAATGCGGCGCAGTTTTCCACCCTCCCCGCGCCGCCCGCCGGCCCCATCGATCCATGCACATCCTTCGCTTTTCCGACCTCTGCGCCCAAGGCCAGGCCCGTGGCCAGCGCGTGTTCATCCGCGCCGACCTGAACGTGCCGCAGGACGACGCCGGCCACATCACCGAGGACACGCGCATCCGCGCCTCGGTGCCCTGCATCCAGATGGCGCTGGACGCCGGCGCCGCCGTCATGGTGACGAGCCACCTGGGCCGCCCGACCGAGGGCACGCTGCAGCCCGCCGACTCGCTCGCCCCCATCGCGAAGCGCCTGGGCGAACTGCTGGGCCGCGAGGTTCCGCTGGTGGCCGACTGGGTGGACGGCGTGGCCGTGCAGCCCGGCCAGGTCGTGCTGCTGGAGAACTGCCGCGTGAACCCCGGCGAGAAGAAGAACGACCCCGCGCTGGCCAGGAAGATGGCCGCGCTCTGCGACATCTACGTGAACGACGCCTTCGGCACCGCGCACCGGGCCGAGGGCACGACCTACGGCATCGCCGAATACGCCAGGACCGCCTGCGCCGGCCCGCTGCTGTCGGCCGAGATCGACGCCATCACCAAGGCCCTGGCCCAGCCCGCGCGGCCGCTGGCGGCCATCGTGGCGGGCAGCAAGGTCTCGACCAAGCTCACCATCTTGAAGAGCCTGGCCGACAAGGTGGACCAGCTCATCGTGGGCGGCGGCATCGCCAACACCTTCATGCTGGCCGCCGGCCTTTCGATCGGCAAGAGCCTGGCCGAGCCCGACCTGCTGGACCAGGCCCGCGCCGTGATCGACGCCATGAAGGCGCGCGGCGCCGAGGTGCCGATCCCCACCGACGTGGTGGTGGCCAAGACCTTCTCGGCCGACGCGCCCGCCACGGTCAAGGCGGCCGCCGACGTGGCCGACGACGACCTGATCCTGGACATCGGCCCCGAGACCGCGAAGAAACTGGCCGCGCAACTCAAGCAGGCCGGCACCATCGTGTGGAACGGGCCCGTGGGCGTGTTCGAGTTCGCCGCGTTCGAGAACGGCACCAAGGCCATCGCCCAGGCGATCGCCGAATCGAGCGCGTTCAGCATCGCGGGCGGCGGCGACACGCTGGCGGCCATCGCCAAGTACGGCATCGAGAAGGACGTGGGCTACATCTCCACCGGCGGCGGCGCCTTCCTGGAAGTGCTGGAGGGCAAGACGCTGCCGGCCTTCGAGATCCTGCAAAAGCGCGCCCAGGGCTGAGCCGGCGGCGGGTTCACGCCCGCCGCTTGTTTGCTATTAAATTAATAGCGATATGCCCTAGTGGTTATTGTGCTGGAGGCACTTTTCATGCCGCAACCGCTGTGGCCGCAGGGCGCTGCGGCCACAGCACCGAGGCGATCGCCAGCACCATCAGCGCCACGGCCGCCCAGTCCTGCCAGTGCAGGCGCTCGCCCAGCCAGACCGCGCCGCTGAACACGCCCAGCACCGGGATCATCATCACGCTCAAGGTGGACGCCACGGGCGGCAGGCCGCGCACCAAGAAGAACCACGCCGGCTGCGCGAAGCCGAGCACCAGCACCGCGTTGAAGGCGATGGCGCCCCAGCCCACGGCGGACGGGGCGTGCCAGCGGTCGTGCTCCAGCAGCAGCGCCAGCAGGCTCAGCACCACGGTGCTCTGCACCGTCATCCAGAACGACAACGTGAGCACCGGCAGCGGCAGGGTGCTGCGCCGCAGCAGCTGCGTGCCCAGCGCCCAGCAGGCGGCGGCGGTGAGCATCAGCCCCACGCCGACGGGCCGGCCGCCGAGCTGGCTGAGTTCGTGCCACAGCAGCAGCAGCACGCCCCCGGCCGCCGCCGCCACGCCCGCCCAGGCGCGCGGCGCCAGGCGGTGGCCGAAGCACAGCGCGCCCAGCACGGCCGAGAAGATCGGCATGGTGTAGCCCAGGATGGCCGCGCGCCCGCTGGACAGCGACGGAATGGCCGTGATGCTGAAGGCGTGCCACAGCACCATGTTGACGAGCCCCAGGCCCGCCAGCGGCAGCCAGTAGGCGCGCGGCACGGCGAACGGGGCCTTGAGCAGCACCAGGGCCAGGGCCAGCACCGGCAGGCCGAGCCACAGCGAGATCGCGCGGAAGGCCAGCGGCGGAAAGCCCGCCACGCCGAGCTTCATGACCGGCCAGTTGAAGCCCCAGATGAGGGTGACGAGGATCAGGGCGACGAGCTGGCGGGGGGACAGGGCAGGCATGCGCGGCATTGTGCCGGGACGGGCACGGCGGCGCTCGCGGCGCCACCGGCGGCCCCGCCCCCTAAAATCGCGCCCCATGACCTTCATCGACATGCTGCAGGGCGCGGCCGCGCAGAACGACTCCATGCTGTGCGTGGGCCTGGACCCCGAACCCGACCGGTTTCCCGCAGCGATGCGCGGCGACGCCCGCAAGATCTACGACTTCTGCGCCGCCATCGTCGATGCCACCGCCGACCTGGCCTGCGCCTTCAAGCCGCAGATCGCCTATTTCGCCGCGCACCGCGCCGAAGACCAGCTCGAACGCCTCATGGCCCACATGCGCGCCACCGCGCCGCACGTGCCGGTGGTGCTGGACGCCAAGCGCGGCGACATCGGCTCCACCGCCGGGCAGTACGCCCGCGAGGCCTTCGAGCGCTACGGCGCCGATGCGGTGACGCTCTCGCCCTTCATGGGCTTCGATTCCATCGAGCCCTACCTGGCCTACCACGGCAAGGGCGCCTTCCTGCTGTGCCGCACCTCCAACCCGGGCGGCGACGACCTGCAAAGCCAGCGTCTGGCCAGCGTGGACGGGCAGCCGCTGCTGTACGAGCACGTCGCGCGGCTGGCGCAAGGCCCGTGGAACACCAACGGCCAGCTGGGCCTCGTGGTGGGCGCGACCTACCCGGCCGAGATCGAGCGCGTGCGCGCCCTGGCGCCCACGTTGCCGCTCTTGATTCCCGGCGTGGGCGCGCAGGGCGGCGATGCGGCGGCCACGGTGCGTGCCGGGCGGCGCGAGGGCGGCCCGATCCTCGTGAACTCGTCCCGCGCGATCCTGTACGCGGCCGATGGCGAGGGCTTCGCCACAGCCGCGCGCGCCGTGGCCCTGGCCACGCGGGACACGTTGAACGCCGCCCGCGCCTGAGCGCCGCGCGCCCCGCCGCCCCTTCGCTCAAACACCGCCGGCCATGCAGCTCAAGTGGCTGGAAGACTTCATCGTGCTGGCGCAGGAGCGCAGCTACACGCGCGCGGCCGAGCTGCGCCACGTGACGCACCCGGCCTTCGGGCGCCGCATCCGCGCGCTGGAAGCCTGGGCCGGCACGCCGCTGGTCGAGCCCGGCAGCGGCCCCGTGCGGCTGACGGCGGCGGGCCAGGTCTTTCTGGACACGGCCGAGCAGATGGCGCGCAACCTCGCGCAGTCGCACGAGGAACTGCGCGCGGTGGCCGGGCGCCAGGCGCGCACCGTCACGCTCACCACGGGCCGCACCCTGGCCCGCACCGTGGTGGCCGACCTGCTGGTGCGGCTGCGCCCGGTGATGAAGGACTGCGAGCTGTGCATCCTGACCCGCGCGCTGGCCGACACCGTGGCCCTGCTGGAGCGCGGTGAGGCGGACTTTTCCATCGCCTACCACCACCCGGCGCTGGCCATCCGGCTGGATGCGCGCCAGTTCTCGCACATCACGCTGGCCTCGGACCGGCTGGTGCCGGTGTCGCGCGCCACGGCGCAGGGCACGGCGCTGCACCCGCTGGCGGGCGCCGGCCCCATTCCCTACCTGGCCTACGCGCGCACGCTGGCGCTGGGCCGGCTGGTGGAGGACCAGCTGGCGCACCACCCGGTCACGCAGCGCCTGCAGCGCACGGTGGAGTGCGACTCGGCCGATGCGCAGTACGAATACGTGCATAAGGGCCTGGGCGTGGCCTGGCTGCCGTGGTCCATGGTGCATGCCGACTGCAAGGCCGGCCGGCTGGCCAAGGCGGGCGACCGCAGCATGGAGGCGAAGTTCGACGTGCGGCTGTACCGGCCCAAGCGCCGGCTGAGCACGCAGGCCGAGGCGATCTGGCACGCCATCGCCACGCGGTGACGGCCCGCGCCGTCATCGGGTTCGCCCCCTTGGCGCCCGCGTGCCGAAACAGCACCATGGCGTGCCGACTCGGCACCCCCGCGCCCTGCCCGCCTTCGCACAATCGGCCCACACCCCACCAGGAGACTCCGATGCATGCCCACCCCGCCTTCCGCCGCACGCTTTTGCTGTGCGGCCTCGCCCTGCTGGCCGCCGGCCCCGCCGCCGCGCAGGACAGCTACCCGAGCAAGCCCATCACCATCGTCGTCGGCTACCCGCCCGGCGGCAGCACCGACCTCACCGGGCGCACGGTGGCGCAGGAACTGGGCGCGCGCCTGGGCGTGCCGGTGGTGATCGAGAACGTGGGTGGCGCCGGCGGCGCCATCGGCGCGCAGAAGGTGGCCAGCGCCGCGCCGGACGGCTACACGCTGCTCGTGGGCGCGAGCAACGAGATCGCCATCAACAAGCTGGTGACCAAGAAGGTCAAGTACGACGTGAAGGACTTCACCGCCATCGGCGTGATCGCCTCGCAGCCGCTGGTGCTGGTGGCCTCCACCGGCTCGGGCGTGAAGAACGCGGCCGAGTTCACGCAACGCGTGTCCAGGAACCCCGGCAAGTACAGCTACGGCAGCTCGGGCGTGGGCACCTCGCTGCACCTGGCGGGCGAGATGGTCAAGGAGCAGGGCAAACTGTTCATGACGCACATCCCCTACCGCGGCGTGGCCCCGCTCACCAACGACCTGCTGGGCAACAACCTGGAGTTCGGTGTCTTCGTGCTCTCCAGCGGCCTGCCCCACATCAAGAGCGGCAAGGTCGTCGCGCTGGGCACGACAGAGGCCAAGCGCTCGGCCATCACGCCCGACATTCCCGCGCTGGCCGAGCTGCCGCAGTACAAGAACGTGGACATCGGCGTGTGGTTCGCCCTGATGGGCCCGGCCAAGCTGCCCAAGCCCGTGCACGACAAGCTCAAGAAGGCGCTGAACGAGGCGCTGCAGTCGCCCGACTTCCGCAAGAAAATGGAAGCCTCCGGCTCGACCGTGGCCTCCACCAGCCTGAACGCCGACCAGTTCATCGCCTCGGAAGTGGCCAAATACCAGAAGATCGTCGAATTCGCCAAGATCGAGGAGTGACCTTGATGCCCCGGACCTTTTCACTCACCGCCCCCGACCTCACGCCCTGGCGCGCCGGCAACACCGGCACCGAAGGCGTGTGGCACTTCGACTCCGGCCTGCCCGGCCGCCATGTCCTCATCAGCGCCCTGGTGCACGGCAACGAGCTGTGCGGCGCCTGGGCGCTGCAGGGCCTGCTGGCGGCGGGGCTGCGCCCGCAGCAGGGCGCGCTCACGCTGGCGTTCTGCAACCTGGAGGCCTTCGACCGCTTCGATCCGGCCGACCACGACGCCTCGCGCTTCACCGACCAGGACATGAACCGCCAGTGGACCGACGAGCGCATGGATGCGGGCGACACGCGCGAGCGCCGCCGCGCCGCCGCGCTGCGGCCCTTCGTGGCGCGTGCCGACTGGCTGCTCGACCTGCATTCGATGCACGAGCCCGGGGCGCCGCTCCTGCTCACCGGCCTGCAACCGCGCAACCTGGAGCTGGCCCGCCGCATGGGCGCACCCGAGCACATCGTGGCCGATGCGGGCCACCAGGACGGCGTGCGCATGCGCGACTACGGGCACTTCGGCCTGCCCGACGCGCAGGCCGGCGACCGCCGCTCGCTGCTGGTGGAATGCGGCTTCCATGGCGCGCTGTCCAGCCGCACCGTGGCCTACGACCAGTGCGCGCGCTTCCTCGCGGCGGCGCAGGTGCTAAGCCCCGAGGCGCTGGCCGCGCTGCTGCCCGGCTGGCGCCAGCCCGATGCGCCGCGCCAGTGGGTGCTGGAGGTGACCGGCCCGGTGGTCGCCAAGAGCAGCGCCTTCCGCTTCACGCAGCCGTTCACCGGCCTGGAGGTGATCCCCAAGGCCGGCACGGTGATCGGCGACAACGACGGCGAACCCGTCACCACGCCGTACGACGACTGCGTGCTCGTCATGCCCTCCACGCGCCAGGCGCGCGCAGGGGTGACGGTGGTGCGCTACGCCCGCCGCCGGCCGCTGTAGCGCATTGAACGGGTGCCGATTGGGCGACCGCGCCCGGTCAGCGCCGCTCCCAGCGCGGCCCGAGCACCACGCACCCCAGCGCCAGCACCACGCAGGCCACGCCGGCCCACTGCCAGGCGGTGACCACCTCGCCCAGCACCAGCAGCCCGGCGGCCAGCCCCACCACGGGCACGCCCAGGCTGAAGGGCGCCACGCGGTTGGCCGGGTAGCGGGTGAGCAGCCCCGTCCACAGGCCGTAGCCGACGATGGTGGCCACCCAGCCCAGGTAGGCGATCGAGCCCCAGGCCACCGGCGGCAGCGCAGCCCAGGCGTCCCAGTGCAGCCAGCGGCCCGCGTCCGCATCGGTCAGGGCCGACAGCGCCGCGAACGGCAGCACCGGCACCAGGCTGCTCCACACCACGAACGACAGCGGCTTGTAGCCCGGCGATGCCCGCTGCGCCATGCGCGAGACGATGTTGGACACCGCCCAGGACGCGGCCGCGCACAGCGTGAGGCAGATGCCCACCAGCGTCGCCCCTCCCAAGCCCGTGCCGGTGGCCCCCGGCCCGATGAAGTTCATGGCGAAGCATCCGAGGCCCACCGCCGCGATCGCCATGCCCAGCACCAGCGGCCGCCCGGGCCGCTCGCGCAGGATGCCGAACGCGAACAGCGCGGTGAAGAACACCTGCGTCTGCATGAGCACGCTGGCCAGCGCCGCCGTCATGCCCAGCTTCAGGGCGAAGAAGCCGAAGCCGAACTGCCCCACGCCCTGGAACAGCCCGAACAGCAGCACCCAGCGCCAGTGCATGCGCGGCGGCTTGAGGAAGAACACCAGCGGCAGCGCGGCGAACAGGTAGCGCACGGCCCCGAGCTGGAACGGCGTGAAGTAACGCAGGCCCCACTTCATCGCCACGAAATTGACCCCCCAGATGACCACCACCGCCATCGCGGCCAGCACATCGCGCGAACCCATCGCATCGCCGGCCGGCGCCCGGGCCGCGGCGCTCATGCAGCCCCCCTGCGGCCCGGCAGGCCGGGGAAGCGATGTCGTCCAGGGCGCGGCAGCGCGGCGAAGGCGGAAGAGAGCACGGGACAGGGCATGCGGCGGTTCGCCGGCAGGCCGGCGCAGAAAAAAGGGGGCGGGGGAAGGGGGGCGCGAGAAGATCGATTATTCAGCACGGCCCCGGTTTCCGTGTGGCCGCGCGGGACAGCCTGGCGTGCGCGGCACCGCCCGCCCCCGCTGCCGCTGCCGCTCAGAGGCTGCGCTGGTTCACGCGCTGCGACAGGGCCTGCGCGCTTTCCCGGCGCTCGCTGTAGCGGTCCACCAGGTAGGCCGCGCCGTCGCGCGTCAGCAGGGTGAACTTCACCAGCTCTTCCATCACATCCACCACGCGCTCGTAGTAGCTCGACGGCTTCATGCGGCCGGCCTCGTCGAATTCGAGGAACGCCTTCGCCACGGAGGACTGGTTGGGGATGGTGACCATGCGCATCCAGCGGCCCAGCACCCGCATCTGGTTGACGGCATTGAACGACTGCGAGCCGCCCGAGACCTCCATCACCGCCAGTGTCTTGCCCTGGGTGGGTCGCACCGCGCCGACCGACAGCGGAATCCAGTCGATCTGCATCTTGAGGATGCCCGTCATCGCGCCATGGCGCTCGGGGGAGGTCCAGACCATGCCTTCCGCCCACTGGGCGAGCGTGCGCAGCTCGGCCACCTTGGGGTGGTCGTCGGGCGCCGCGTCCGGCAGCGGCAGGCCGCGCGGATCGAAGATGCGCGCCTCGGCGCCCAGGGCCCGCAGCAGCCGCGCCGCCTCTTCGGTCAGCAGCCGGCTGTAGGACCGCTCGCGCACCGAGCCGTACAGCAGCAGGATGCGCGGGGCATGGGTGGCGCGCTGCGCGGGGAACAGCCGCTCGGGATCGACGGGGTGCAGCAGCGCGGCGTCGAGGTTCGGAAGGTCAGGAGTCGTACGCGTGTCGGCATCGCCCTGCCCTCAATCGCAGGCCAGCTGGCGGACGCTGGCTTGCAGCACGGCGGGGTCCAGCCGGTCCGGCGGCAGGGCGACCAGCCGCTCCAGCTGCCGCTTCATGGCGTGCAGCGTGTTGCGGAACGCGCCCAGCTTCTCGGCATCGGTGCCGCCACCTTCACTGGGATCGGCATGGCACCAGTGGGCCGTGGCCGGGTGCCCCGGCCAGATCGGGCACACCTCGCCGGCCGCGCTGTCGCAGACGGTGATGACCAGGTCCATGGCAGGCGCCCCGGGCGCGGCGAATTCGTCCCAGCTTTTGCTGCGCAGGCCGTCGGTCGCGATGCCCGCGCTGCGCAGCACCTGGATGCCCAGCGGATTGGGCCGCTGGTGGGCGCGCGGGTGGCTGCCGGCGGAATAGGCATGGAAGCGGCCCTGGCCCAGGTCGTTGAGCAGGGCCTCGGCCAGGATGCTGCGGGCCGCATTGTGGGTGCAGAGAAAAAGGACGTTGAGGGCGCGTGGGGTGTGGCTCATGGAGGGCTCCGGATGGCCGGCAGTGCAATGGGGCGAAAGAGCCCGGAGTGGCTGAAGGCCGCGCGTGGCCGGCATGGCTAGCACGGGCATGCGTTGGCGCCGGTGGGAAGGCACGGCGCGCCCTGGCAGCAGTTTTCGGTGAGATAGGCCAGCAGCGCGTTCATGGCGGGGTAGGCGGCGCGGTAGATCAGGTTGCGGCCCTGGCGCTCCTGGCTGATGAGGCCCGCATGCGTCAACTCCTTGAGGTGGAACGACAGGGTGTTGGGCGCGATCTCCAGGCGCTCGGCCAGGGCGCCGGGCGTGAGGCCGTCCTCGCCCGCCACCACCAGCGCCCGAAAGACACGCAGGCGCACGGCCTGCGCCAGGGCAGCCAGGGCTTGGACCACATCGGATTCATTCATGATTCTACTATACAACAATCATTGAATTGTCAAAACGAAAGCCCTCCGAGAAGAGCAAAGGCACATGTCTTGCTAAGCCCCAAAAGCAAACATTTGTTTACACAAAATGCCCCTCCTCCATCGCCTCACCCTGCTTCAGAAATTCCTGATCCTCGGCGTGATCGCCGTGCTGATGTCCGCGCTGCCCACCGGGCTGTACGTGCGCGGCGCGCTGCAGGAGATCGGCGATGCGCGCCATGAGAGCGTGGGCGCGCCGGCCATCATCGCGGTCAACCAGGCCGCGCAGTGGCTGCAGGTGCACCGGGGCCTGTCGGCCGCCATGCTCAACGGGGACGAGGTGCTGGGCGCGCGCCGGCCCGCCGTGCGCGATGCGATGAACCAGGCCCTGGCCGAGGCCGACCGGCAGATGGCGGCCGCCGCGGCCCCCGCGGCGCAGGTCAAGGCCTGGGCCGACGCAGCGCAGGCCTGGCGCGCGCTGGAGCAGGCCGTGGCGGCCCGTGCGCTGCCCGCCGCGCAGGCCCTGGCGCGGCACACGCAGTTGGTGGCCGACCTGCTGCGGGTGAGCGAGGAGCTGCTGCACGCCTACGGCTTCCAGACCGATCCCGACACCGCCACGCAGGACCTGATCCAGGCCTCGCTGGTCTACGCCCCGCTGCTCGGCGAAAAAATCGGCCTGCTGCGCGGCCAGGGTGCCGGTTATCTGGCGCGCGCCAGCTTGCCGTCCGAAGGCAAGGGCTCGCTGCAGGCGCTGCAGCAGCGCGTGGGCGAGCTGGAGGAAAGCACCTTCCGCAATTTCGACCGCGCCATGGCCGGCGATGCCGGCCTGCGGCAGGCGCTGGGCGCCCAGGTGCCGGCCGTGCGCCAGCGCGTGGCTGCATCGCGCGGCCTGGCCGACCGGGGGCTGCTCCAGGCCACCGAGATCACCCTGCCCGCCAAGGACTACTTCGACGACCTCTCGGCCACCATCGAGGCGCTGAGCGCCCTGAACGCCACCGCCATGGCCAGCCTGGAGGCCGCGCTGCAGCAGCGCGTGGCCCGCCACCAGCGCGCACTGGGTGTCGCCGCGTTGGCCATGGCGCTGGCGCTAACCCTCGCGGGCGGGCTGGCGGTGGTCTTCGTGCGCTCCATCACCCGGCCGCTGGCGCAGGCCGTGGACTTGGCCAGCGCCGTGGCCGCGGGCGACCTGAGCGGCGAGGACACCACCCACGGCAGCAACGAGGTGGGCCGGCTCATCGCCGCGCAGCAGCAGATGCGCGCGCGCCTCAAGCCCATGGTGGCGCAGGTGCGCAGCGGCTCCGAGGGCGTGGCCACCGCCAGCGCCCAGATCGCCCAGGGCAACATGGACCTGTCGTCCCGCACCGAGGCCCAGGCCAGCGCGCTGGAGGAAACCGCCGCCTCCATGGAGGAGATGACCGCCACCGTGCGCCAGAACGCCGACAGCGCGCGGCAGGCCAACCAGCTCGCCGAACACGCCAGCACCGTGGCCGTGCAGGGCGGCGCCGTGGTCACGCGCGTGGTGGAGACCATGCAGGGCATCCACGCCGCCTCGCGCAAGATCGGCGACATCATCGGCGTGATCGACGGCATCGCCTTCCAGACCAACATCCTGGCGCTGAACGCCGCGGTGGAAGCCGCCCGCGCCGGCGAGCAGGGACGGGGCTTCGCCGTCGTGGCCGGCGAGGTGCGCAGCCTGGCCGGCCGCAGCGCCGAGGCGGCCAAGGAGATCAAGGCGCTGATCGGCGCCAGCGTGGAACGGGCGGCGCAGGGCAGCGCCCTGGCCGACCAGGCGGGCAGCACCATGACCGACGTGGTCACCGCCATCCGCCGCGTGACGGACATCATGGGCGAGATCAGCGCGGCCAGCCACGAGCAGTCGCTGGGCGTCTCCCAGGTGGGCGAGGCCGTCACCGAGATGGACCAGGCCACCCAGCAGAACGCCGCGCTGGTCGAGGAGATGGCCGCCGCGGCGAACAGCCTGCGGGCGCAGGCGGAGGAACTGGTGCGGGCGGCGGGGGTGTTCCGGCTGGGGGCCGGGGATGCGGTGGTGCAGACGGGCGATACGCTACAAATTCGATAGCAATATGCCCTAGTACTGATTGCGCTGGCGGCATTTTTTGCGGCGCTTTCCTGCCCTCCCTGCCGATCCCGGCGGCAGCGCGGGCCGGTCAGGGCGCCTCGCCGGCCCGGCAGGGCGCGGCCGCCAGCAGGCGGGCAGCGTGCAGGAACGCCTTCGGACCGACCCAGCTGACGTTCCAGTCGCCCGCCACCGGCACTTGGCGCTTGTGCGCGATCACCATCTGCCGTTTCGGCACCACCAGGATGTACTGGCCGTGCACGCCCCAGGCCATGTAGGCGCCTGCCAGGGGCGAGTCCGGCGGCTCCTGCAGCAGCCACCACAAATAGCCGTACCCGAAGCCGCGCCGCGCGGTGTGCGCCGGGTGCATCTGCGAGGCTGGCGTCGTCTGCTGCGTGATCCGCGCCACCCAGTCCGCGGGAACGAGCTGCCGCCCGCGCCAGCGGCCCTGCTGCAGCATCAGATGGCCCAGCCGCGCCATGTCGCGCGTGGACAGGAAGAAGGGATAGGCCAGATGCTCCGACCGCCGGGCATCGCCGCTGCGCACATGCCGCGCCGGGTCGAAGTCCTGCAGCTGCAGCGGCGCGGCCAGATCGTCCGCGAAGGCCTGGTAGATGCCACGGCCGGCCAGGCGCTCGAACGCCGTGCCCGCGGCATTGAAATCCCAGTTGTTGTAGAGGAAATAGCGGCCCGGCACCTGAGAGCCGCGCGCCGGCGCAGCCGCCGCGTCGTCGCCCCCGTTGGCGGCCGCATGGTAGACGCCCGAACGCGCGGTGAGCAGGTCACGCAATGTCGCCTGCCGCTCGATCGGCAGCAGCCCGCCCGTGTCGTCGATGCCCAGGTCCGCCAGCGTGCGGTCGAGGTCGATGGTGCCGTCCGCCACGGGCGGGCCGTACAGCATCGACAGCACGCTCTTGCGCACCGAAAACACGATGCTGACCGCCTCCACCGGGCCGTACGCGAACAGCACCCGGCCGTCCTGCACCGCCATCAGGGCGGTCGTGTCCAGGGTGCGAAGGTAGTCGCCGGCGGCTTCGAGACCGCGGCGGCAGGCCGGCCCCTGTTCCGCGACGGGCTGGGGCTCCCACGATGCGCCGGGAAAGGCGGCGGGCGCAGGCGCCGTCGAAGCCGGTGGGACGGACGTGCACGCGCTGGCGAGCAGCAGCAGGGCCGCGCCGCACAGGGTTCGCAAAGGCATCGGCATGGAATGGAAGGGGCAGCGTGGTGGGGCGTGGAATGGGTTCAGCGGTCCGGCCCCCTGCTGCCGGAGCCAGGAACCGAAACCGCCGAGCCGGTGCAGATCGGCCCGGGAAATGCTATTAATTAAATAGCGACATGCCCTAGTACTGATTGCGCTGGAGCCCTATTTTGCGCTAATCCTTTTCCAGTCCACCAGCGCCGTTCTCCCGCGGCAGCACGATGCGCGCCCGCAGCCCCTGCCCGGGCGCGCCATGCAGTTCCAGCGTGCCCCCGTGCGCCCGCGCCACGCGCTCCACGATCGCCAGGCCCAGCCCCGCCCCCGGCGACCCGGAGCGCGCCGCGCCGCCGCGCGCGAACGGCTCGCGCACGCGGGCGAGGTCCTGCGGCGCGATGCCCGGGCCGCCGTCCTGCACCTCGATCCACGCGGCCGCCCCCTGCGCGGCCCCGCCCGTGCGCAGCACCACGGGGGCGGCGCCGTGGCGCCAGGCGTTCTCCACCAGGTTGTCCACGGCGCGGCGCAGGGCCTGGGGGCGAAGGGGCAGCGGCGGGGCACCGCCCGGCTCCACGCGCACCGTGCGGCCGTGGTCCGCCTGGGCCTGGGCGACGGCGTCGGCCAGGGCGTCGAGCGATTCGCGCACCGGAGTTTCGGCCTCGCCCACCCGGGCGAAGTCGAGGAACTGACCGACGATGGCATCCATCTCGTCGATGCTGCGCGCCATGCTGGCGGCCAGGTCGCCGTCCAGCCGGGGCTGCGCGATCTCCACGCCCAGGCGCAGCTTGGTGAGCGGCGTGCGCAGGTCGTGCGACACGCCAGCCAGCATCAGTGCGCGGTCGTGGTCGGCACGGGCCAGGGCGAGCGCCATGGCGTTGATGCTGCGGCTGACGGTGGCGAGTTCCTCGGGCCCCTCCTCGGGCAGGGTCGGCGGCGGCTGGCCGCGCGCGATGCGCCGGGCCGCCGCCACCACGCGCGCCAGCGGCCGGTGCAGGTGCCGCTGCAGCCACCAGGCCGCGGCCAGCGCCAGCAGCATGCCGGCCACCGTGGCCATCAGCCAGGCACCCGTGGCCTCCCGCGTGGGGAACAGGCCGGGCAGGCCGAGCCAGTGGTCCGCGCCGTCGAAGGACACGCGCAGCACGAGCCCGCCGGCCTCGTCGCGCCGCCAGCGGGGGGCGGTGGCGGCGCCAGCGCGGTCGGGATCGGCCGCCAGGCGGCGCTCCACGGCCTGCATGAAGGTGCGCTCCACGGGCGAGGGCCGCGCGCCGGGCGCGGCGCCAGCGGCCGTGCCGGCCAGCTGCCGGGCGCGGCGGTTGAAGGCGTCGGTGAAGGCCGCCCGCTGCGCAGGCGGCAGCGCGGCCAGCCCGGCGCGCAGCGCATCGACATGGCGGGCCACGCCCTCGGCCACCTGCTCGGCGCGGGGGCGCAGGACCATCTGCCGTGCCACCCAGGCCGCGCACAGCTGGCCCAGCACCACCAGGGCTGCCACCAGCAGCCACTGCCGCCCGAGCAGGCTGCGCGGCCAGCGCACGCGGCGCGCCCCGGTCGCGGACCCGGCCGGGGCGCTCATGGGGCGGCCTCCGCGCCATCGGCGGGCGGCGGCGCCGTGGCATCCGGCACGAACACGTAGCCCACGCCCCACACGGTGCGGATGTGGCGCGGCCGGGCCGGGTCCGCCTCGATCAGCTTGCGCAGGCGCATGACCTGCACGTCGATGCTGCGGTCGGTGGCGGCATGCGCCGGCCCGTGGGCGAGCGCGATGAGCCGGTCGCGCCCCAGCGGGCGGTGCGGGTGGCCGGCCAGCACGCGCAGCAGCGCGAATTCGGCGGTGGTGATGGGCAGGTCCTGCCCCGCGCGCTCGAGCCGGCGCTCGTCCAGCCACAGCGTGAAATCGCCGAACGCCACGCGCCCGGCCGAAGGCGCGGGGCCGGCGTGCGCACCCAGCATGCGCTGGCGCCGCACCATGGCCTGGATGCGCGCGAGCAGTTCGCGCGGCTGAAAGGGTTTCGGCAGGTAGTCGTCGGCGCCCATCTCCAGGCCGACGATGCGGTCCACCGGGTCGCCGCGTGCGGTCAGCATGAGGATGGGAATGGTCTCGCCCTGCGCGCGCAGGCGGCGGCAGATGGCCAGGCCGTCCTCGCCCGGCATCATCACGTCCAGCACCAGCACGTCGAAGCGTTCGCGCGCCAGCAGCCGGTCGAGCGGGCCGGCGCCGTCGACCGTGCGCACGGCGTAGCCGTGGTCGCCCAGATAGCGCTCCAGCAGCGCCCGCAGGTCGGGTTCGTCATCGGCCACCAGAATCCGGGCCAGCGCATCGGTCATGGAAAAACCCCTGTGATTGACCGCGATGGTAGGGCCGGCCCGCGGCGCCATCGGCATGCCCGTGTCAGGCCATGACAGGGCCTGGCGCAGCGGTCATGGTTTGTCATCACTTGGAATGCGCGCGCCATCGTTTTGGAACAGTGGCGCGGCACAGTGGCGGCGAGGGCGCAGCGATCCGCGCACGGCGCCCCACCCAACCGCCACTGCCCTCCCAGGAGTCCGATGCCATGACCGCCCACGCCCCCGCCCATACCGCCACCCACTCGCCGTCCCACCGCCTTGCGCCCCTTGGGCTGCGCCACACGCTCGTGGCCGCGCTGCTGCTGGCCGGCGCCGCATGGGCCTTGCCGGCGCAGGCCCAGGGGCCCTGGCAGGGGCGCTGGGCCGGGAGCGGTGGCCTGAAGGCCGTCGGGTGGCTGGGGGAGCAGGACCCCCGCGGCATTTCGCGGCTGCCTGAGGGCGTGCAGCGCCTCTTCGACGTGCCCTACGGCAACGACCCGCTGCAGCGCATGGACGTATACCTGCCGCCCGCCTCCGCGCGGCCGGCCGCCGGGCCACGGGCGCCGATCCTCTTCATGGTCCACGGCGGCGCGTGGCGCACGGGCGACAAGGCCATGGAGCGCGTGGTGCAGGAGAAGGTGGCGCGCTGGGTGCCGCTCGGTTTCGTGCTGGTGTCGGTCAACTACCGGCTGCTGCCGGACACGGGCGTGGCGCTGCAGGCGCACGACGTGGCCACGGCCCTCGCCACGGTCCAGCAGCGGGCGGCGCAGTGGGGGGCCGACGGCACCCGGACCGTGCTCATGGGCCATTCGGCGGGCGCGCACCTGGTGGCGCTGCTGAACGCCCAGCCGGCGCTGGCGCAGCGCGCGGGCGCGGTGCCCTGGCTGGGCGCGGTGTCGCTGGACAGCGCGGTGCTGGACCTGCCCGCCCTCATGGGGGCGCCCCACGCCGCGCT
The DNA here is from genome assembly GCF_030158955.1 of Acidovorax sp. SUPP1855. Classification (NCBI taxonomy): domain Bacteria; kingdom Pseudomonadati; phylum Pseudomonadota; class Betaproteobacteria; order Burkholderiales; family Comamonadaceae; genus Acidovorax; species Acidovorax sp. SUPP1855. The sequence goes on from NZ_BQXI01000002.1 coordinate 267,579, forward strand.
CTACGACGAGGCCTTCGGTGACGACCCGGCCTATTGGGCAACGCTGTCGCCCTACGACCAACTGGTGCCGGGCACGGCGCCGTTCCAGTTCGTGTGCTCGACCGTGCGCCCGGACCACCCGTGCCAGCAGGCCGTGCACATGGCCCGCCGCGTGCGCGAGGCCGGCAGCCGCGCCGAGGTGCTGCCGCAGGCGCTCTCGCATGGCGACATCAACGGCACCCTGGGCCTGGACAGCGACTACACGCGGGCCGTGGAAGCGTTTATGGCCTCGCTCGACGGCGAAGTGGCGCGGCGGCTGGGGCGCTGACGGCGCGGCCGGGCGCCGGCCGGGCATGGCGGCCGAGGAAGCAGACCGGCGCGCCCTGCTGCGGCGGTAACAACCGGACACAGACCGGATGTAACAGCTGCATCGGCCTGTCATCGGAATGGGCGGGCGCTCCGTTCCCAAAAATTCCTGCCCCTCTTCGCGCGCCGCCGTCGCCCTGACGCCCCGGCGATGCCCGTGTCCCCATCCGCCCCCTTCCCGTTCGCCCGGGACAGACGCCCATGATGCAGACCCCCGCGGCACCCGCCCTCGGCGCCGACCACCCTGCGCCCCACTCATCAGGCCCATCGCCGGCCCCGCAGCCCACCCCGTCCATCGCCCCCTCGCTGCCTTCCAGCGCCCCGGCCGCCGGCGCCGCCGCGCAGGCGGCCGCCTTGCTGGCCGCCTGCGGCGGCGGCGGGGGTGGCAGCGAAGACAGCGGCACCAGCCCGCCGCCCGCCGCGGGCAGCCCCGCCCCCAGCCCGGCGCCCTCGGGCGGCGGCACGGGGGCCGTGAACGCCCCGGCCACCGACGAGGAGGCCGCGCGGTTTCTGCTGCAGGCGCAGTTCTCGGCCACCGACGAATCCATCGCCGAGGTGCGCAGCCAGGGCTACGCCGCCTGGCTGGCCAACCAGTTCGCCCAGCCCATCGGCACCACGGGCACCGACTGGCTCACCCAGCGCGGCTACGGCGTGGCCAATGCCGACGCTCGCTTCTACAACGCGGCCTACCCGGCCGACTTCATGCTGTGGAACCAGCTGTTCACCGCGGGCGATGCGGTGCGCAAGCGCGTGGCGCTGGCCCTGTCGGAGATCATGGTGGTCTCGGTCAACGGCCTGGACCAGACCTGGAACGCCTTCCTGGCCGCCGGCTACTGGGACGTGCTCAACACGCACGCGCTCGGCAACTTCCGCGCGCTGCTGGAGGCCGTGACGCTGAACCCGGCCATGGGCGTGTACCTGAACACGCGCGGCAACCAGAAGGAAGACGCCCGCACCGGCCGCCAGCCCGACGAGAACTACGCCCGCGAGGTCATGCAGCTGTTCACGCTGGGCCTGTACCAGCTCAATGCCGACGGCACCGAGCAGCGCGACGGCAGCGGCAACCGGCTGGAGAGCTATACCGCCGCCGACGTAAGCAACCTGGCGCGCGTGTTCACCGGCTACGACTACGACCGCAGCCAGAACCAGCCCACCACCGTGGGCACCAGCACCGTGCCCAGCCCGCAGCAGGCCCGGCTGCCGATGGTGCTCACCGCCAGCCGGCATTCCACGCTGGCCGCCACGTTCCTGGGCACCACCGTCGGGGCCGGCACGCCCGGCGAGGCGGCGCTCAAGACGGCGCTGGACACCCTCTTCAACCACCCCAACGTCGGCCCCTTCATCGGCCGCCAACTCATCCAGCGCCTGGTGACCAGCAACCCCAGCCCGGCCTACGTGGCGCGCGTGGCGGCGGCGTTCGCCAACAACGGCAGCGGCACCCGGGGCGACCTGCGCGCGGTGGTGGCCGCCGTGCTGCTCGATACCGAAGCGCGCAGCGCCACGGGGCTGGCGAACCCGCAGTTCGGCCGCCTGCGCGAGCCCATGGTGCGCTTCGTGCAATGGGGCCGCACCTTCGGGCTGCGCTCCGCGCAGGGCAGCTGGAAGATCGGCGACCTGAGCGACCCCGCCACGCGCCTGGGGCAAAGCCCGATGCGCGCGGGGTCGGTGTTCAACTTCTTTCGCCCCGGCTACGTGCCACCCTCCACCGCCATGGCCGCCAACGGCCAGGTCGCGCCGGAGTTCCAGATCGTCAACGAAACCAGCGTGAGCGGCTACCTGAACTTCATGCAGAACGCCATCCGCAACGGCATCTTCGTGAACGCGCCCGACCTGCCGCAAAACGCCAGCAACGCAAGCAACGGCTTCGACATCGCCTGCACCTACGCCAACCTGCTGCCGCTGGTGGCCGACGCCACGGCCCTGGTGCGCAAGGCGGCGCTGCTGCTGTCGGCGGGCCAGGTGTCCGCTGCCACGCAGGGCCGCATCGCCGCCGCGCTGAACACCACGCCCGTCACGGCGAGCAGCACCACCGCCGTGCAGCTCAACCGCGTCGCCGCGGCCGTGCTGCTGGTGATGGCCAGCCCCGAATACCTCGTGCAGAAGTGACCGCCCCTGCCCCACGGACACGCCCACGGAACACGCCCATGCCCACGAACCCGTCCACCCCCTTCATCGACCCGGCCCGCCACACGCGCCGCGCCTTCCTGCGGCGCTCGGCCCAGCTGGCCGCCACCGGCACCGCGCTGCCGTTCGCCCTCAACCTCGCCGCTTTAGGCGAGGCCGCGGCGTTCGAAGCCAACGACTACAAGGCGCTGGTGTGCGTCTTCCTGTACGGTGGCAACGACTACGCCAACACCGTCGTGCCCTACGACAGCGCGCGCTACGCCCAGTACGCCACCATCCGCGGCGGCGGCGCGGACGGTGCCGCGGGCGGCATCGCGCTCGGGCGCAGTGCGCTGGGCGGCACCGTGCTGCAGCCGGCCAGCGCACTCGCAGGCGGCCTGCAGTACGCGCTGCACCCCGCCATGACCGGCATGGCCGGCCTCTTCAACAGCGGGCGCGCGGCGGTGCAGCTCAACGTGGGGCCGCTGGTGGTGCCGCTCACGCGGGCGCAGTACGCCAGTGCCGACCGCCGCACCTACCCGCTGCCCCCGAAGCTCTTTTCGCACAACGACCAGCAGTCGGTGTGGCAATCGCAGGGCGCCGAAGGCTCCACCGTGGGCTGGGGCGGCAACCTGGGCGACCTCGCCCTGTCGGCCAACACCAATTCGCTGTTCACCTGCATCTCGGCCAGCGGCAACGCGGTGTTCCTCTCGGGCGACCAGGCGCTGCAGTACCAGATCAGCACCAGCGGCGCCGTGCCCATCAACGGGGTCAAGAACAACGTCTATGGATCGAGCGCCGTGCGCGGCGTGCTGAGCGAGCTGGTGCAGGCCGCCAGCACCCACGCGATGGAGGCCGAATACGCGCGCGTGACGCAGCGCTCCATCGGCTCGGAAGGGCAGATCTCCGCAGCGCTGGCGGGCGCGGGCGTGTCCACCGCGTTCCCGACGGGCAACCCCCTGGCCGACCAGCTCAAGGTGGTGGCGCGGCTGATCGCGGCGCGCGGCGCGCTGGGCACGCGGCGGCAGGTGTTCTTCGTGTCGATGGGCGGGTTCGACCTGCACGACAACCTGGTCTCGGGCCAGGCCGTGCTGATGGACCGCGTGAGCAGCGCCATGACCGCGTTCTACAACGCCACCGTGGAGCTGGGCGTGGCCGACAAGGTGACCGCCTTCACCGCCTCGGACTTCGGGCGCACGCTCACGTCGAACGGCGACGGCTCCGACCACGGCTGGGGCAGCCACCATTTCGTGGTCGGCGGCGCCGTGCGCGGCGCGGCCTTCTACGGCACGCCGCCACCCATCAGCGTAGGCAACGGCAGCGGCAGCGAAGACCAGTGGCACGTGGGCCAGGGCCGCCTGCTGCCCAGCACCGCCGTGGACCAGTACGCGGCCACGATGGCGCGGTGGTTCGGGGTGGCGAACACCGAGATGACCGGTGTGCTGCCGAGGCTGGGGAATTTCGGGGGAACGGCGTATCCGGTGAATCTGGGGTTCTTGGGGTGATGGGTGGCGCGGTGGGTTAGCAAGCGTCAGTTGTGGGGGCCGCAATCCGATGGCCGTGTCGGGTCCGTGCATTCGGAGGGGATGTTTTCGAAAAGCACATCGCGCCCCACACGCACTCTCTTCATGTCCATCGGCGGATCCAGATACCAGTAGGTCTCTCCATTCAGCCATAGATCGACCACGCTGCTTTCACCCAGCAAAGTTCTGGAATCCACGCGATACAAACGCACCACGTAAGGCATCTTGTAGTCATGGTGAAAGACGCGCTGGAGGATCGATGCTTTGTGGAACTCCAGTCGGTAAACCCGATGCGGACTGTTCTCGCTGTCGAAAAAAATCGGTGTTGAGGCATACCAAGCCAAAGCAGCAAGGGCTGCCAAGGCCGCACCCCATCCGAGGGTGGTTTTCCTGATTTGCACAGTTTCGCTCACGGCCGGCGCGCTTTCATCAAGGCTTGGCGGGACACCCACTGGCAAGCGGTGGGTCGCCACATTCCGAAGGGATGCCCTCAAACACCACTTCATTGCCTACGTACACCTTGTTGGTAGCGACTGGTGGATCAAGGTGCCAGTCGAACTGCCCTCCACCTTGAAGGTCCACGACTTCACTTTCTCGCAACAGCGTTTTGGGCGAAACGCGATATAGCCGGACGACGAAAGGCATCCTGAAATCGCGGTGGACGATGCGCTGCAGGATCGATGCCTGATGGAACTCAAGGCGATAGATTTCATGAGGACTGTTGTAGCTGTACAGGAACGTAGGGGAAGTGGCGCGCCACCCCAAAACAACACAACCACCCAGCATCAGGCACCACACGACACACGGGATTTTTTTCAAAGGGCGCATCAAGGCTTGGGACAACTGACCAACGGTGACGCAGGTGTGCATTCCGCTGGGATTTTTTCAAACAAGACATCCCTGCCGACGCGCACTTCGTTCCGGTCCACCGAAGAATTCAGATACCACGTGATTTCGCCGTTCAGCCAGAGATCGACCACCTCGCTTTCACCCAGCAGCGTCTTGGGCTCGATTTTGTACAAGCGCACGACATAGGGCATCTTGAAATCGAGATGGGCGATTCTTTGCAAGGGAGATGCTTTATGGAACTCCAGACGGTAAACGCGATGCGGGCTGTTTTCGCTGTCGAAAAATGTGGGCGTGGAGGCGTACCAAATCATGATCAATAGGGAATTCGCTACCAAGCACCAAACAATGCAGGGGATTTTTTTAAGCTTGGAAAACTTCATCACCACTCCAGTTTGATGGGGAAAGGTAGGTGTATCCGATGCACGTTGGACAGCACGAGGAAGTCTCCGCCTCGACCATTGAGTGCTCGCCATTGCCGGAAATCGTTGTTCTGCACGAAGTAGGTTTGACCAGGTGCCTTACTTTGATTTTTTTGTACACCCTGCTGAGAGACAGCTATCGGCGCACTGACATGGAAACGATGGACACCTTGATGTCCCCAGAAGCCCAAAGGCTGCGAAAGGAAGGCATTTTCGGGATCGTTGAAATCATAGGAGTCGCGCAGGTAGAAGCCCATTTCGTCGATGGCAATGGCTGTCTGGCCTGGTCCTTTGCTCGTGACCATCCCTGATACGGCTACTTTGAGTAGTGCCTCGCCCATGGCGCCATAAAAATCATCCAAGGGATCAGCAAGACTGCCCAGACTGACAAAATTAACTTGGCAGGATTCGTCCAGTAATTTCGCTGGTAGCGCGAGATTTCCAAATCGCCAACGTGGTTGAATTTCGACATCGCCTCGCTTTTTCACATGAAGTCGCAACTGCGCTTTGCCTGCGGGACTTGCCCATTGCGCCTGAAGCTTTGCCATAGCGGCACGCACTCTGGCGAAGCCGAGCGCCCACGCCATGGTCACGGTACTTTCGTCCAAGTGAGCAGGGTTCGAAAGACTTAACCGATAGCTGTCGCGCCCCTGTTTCATAAGATCAGGCATCTCAAACGCCGCCCCCCGAAACCACCGCTCCATCAACGCCGCCGCCACTGGCCACCCCATGCGCGAGCGCATCACCCCCGGGATGTCATCCAGTTGAAAGAGCCGCACCTTGGGCGGCAGTTTTTTCTCCAGTTGCGCACGCAGGCGCTCCTGGTCCACTTGGACCATGCCCTTGTTCATGGGACCTCCCCGTTCCGTCTTCGGTTGTTTTTAGAACCGCGGATTCTGGGGGTGAAAACCGGCGCACGGCGCGGTTTGGGGCAACTGATTTGCCACCGAAAGTAACGTAACTATCGATCAGTCCTGCGCTGTGGACGGCAGGTAGCGCGCCAGGTACCGCCCGGTGTGGCTGGCCGGGTTGGCGGCCAGGTCTTCGGGCGTGCCCTCGCCCACCACGGTGCCGCCGCCGGCGCCGCCCTCGGGGCCCATGTCGATCACCCAGTCGGCCGTCTTGATGACGTCCAGGTTGTGCTCGATCACGACGATGGTGTTGCCCGCGTCGCGCAACTGGTGCAGCACTTTGAGCAGCAGGTCGATGTCCGCGAAGTGCAGGCCGGTGGTGGGCTCGTCCAGGATATAGAGCGTGCGGCCGGTGTCGCGCTTGCTCAATTCCTGCGCGAGCTTCACGCGCTGGGCCTCGCCGCCCGAGAGCGTGGTGGCGGCCTGGCCCAGGCGGATGTACGACAGGCCCACGTCCAGCAGCGTCTGCAGCTTGCGCGCGATGGTCGGCACGTCCTTGAAGAAGGCGAAGGCGTCTTCCACCGTGAGGTCGAGGATCTGCGCGATGTTCTTGCCCTTCCACAGGACTTCGAGCGTCTCGCGGTTGTAGCGCTGGCCGTGGCAGATGTCGCAGGGCACGTACACGTCGGGCAGAAAGTGCATCTCCACCTTCACCACGCCGTCGCCCTGGCAGGCCTCGCAGCGGCCGCCGGCCACGTTGAAGGAAAAGCGCCCGGGCCCGTAGCCGCGCTCCTTGGCTGTGTTCACCTCGGCCATCAGTTCGCGGATGGGCGTGAACAGGCCGGTGTAGGTGGCGGGGTTGCTGCGCGGCGTGCGGCCGATGGGGCTTTGGTCGACGTTGATGACCTTGTCGAAATACTCCATGCCCTCGATGGCGTCGTGCGGCGCGGGCTCGTCGTGCGCGCGGTAGAGCTGGCGCGCCACGGCGGCATACAGCGTGTCGTTGACGAGCGTGCTCTTGCCGGAGCCGGAGACGCCGGTCACGCAGGTGAGCAGGCCCACGGGGAACTCCACGCTCACGTTCTTCAGGCTGTGGCCCGTGGCGCCGACCACGCGCAGGGCCTGCAGCCGGCCCTGGGTGGCGCGGTGCTCGGCCTGGCGCTCGGCGCGCTGCTCCGCTCGGCGCTTGCTGGCCTCGGTTTCAGGGAAGCGCGATTTGCCCTTCTTCGCCGCTTCGGGGGCCGCGGGGGTGCCCTCCATCACGGGCAGCCACGGCGTGCGGCGCGGGGGAACGGGGATGGACAGCGTGCCCGACAGGTACTGGCCCGTGAGCGAATCGGGATGGCTGCGCACCGCGTCGTAGGTGCCCTGCGCCATCACGCGGCCGCCGTGCACGCCGGCGCCGGGGCCCATGTCGATCACGTGGTCGGCGGCGCGCATCATGTCCTCGTCGTGCTCGACCACGATCACGCTGTTGCCGATGTCGCGCAGGTGCTGCAAGGTGGCGATCAGGCGGTCGTTGTCGCGCTGGTGCAGGCCGATGCTGGGCTCGTCGAGCACGTACATCACGCCGGTCAGGCCCGAGCCGATCTGGCTGGCCAGGCGGATGCGCTGGGCCTCGCCGCCCGAGAGCGTCTCGGCGCTGCGGTCCAGGCTCAGGTAGTTCAGCCCCACGTCGTTGAGGAACGTGAGACGCGTGCCGATCTCGCGCACCACCTTGTCGGCGATCTCGGCCTTGGCGCCGGTCAGCTTGAGCTGCGAGAACCAGGTGTGCGCGTCGGCCAGCGTGGCGTGGCTCACCTCGTAGATGGCACGGGCCTGTTCGCCCTCGCCCACCTTCACATGGCGCGCCTCCAGCCGCAGCCGCGCGCCATGGCATTCGGGGCAGGGCTGGGTGCTGCGGTAGCGCGCGAGTTCTTCGCGCACGACCACCGAATCGGTCTCGCGGTAGCGCCGCGCCATGTTGGGCAGGATGCCTTCGAAGGGGTGCTTCTTGACGATGGCCTTGCCCTTGTTGGCGCCGCTGTCCAGCACGTAGTTGAAGGCGATCTCCTCCTCGCCCGATCCGTACAGCACGGCTTGCTGCACCGGCGGGGGCAGCGATTCGTAGGGTGCCTCCACATCGAAGCGGTAGTGTCTGGCGAGGCTCTCCAGCATGGCGAAGTAGTAGCCGTTGCGCCGGTCCCAGCCCTTGATGGCGCCGCTGGCCAGGCTCAAGGACGGAAAGGCCACCACGCGCGCGGGATCGAACACCTCCTGCTGCCCGATGCCGTCGCAGGCCGGGCAGGCGCCCATGGGCGAGTTGAACGAGAACAGGCGCGGCTCCAGCTCGGCCAGCGAATAGCTGCACACGGGGCAGGCGAACTTGCTGGAGAACAGGTGTTCCTGGCCGCCATCCATCTCCAGCGCCAGCACGCGGCCGTTGCCCTCCACGCCGCCCACGCGCAGGGCCGCCTCGAAGCTTTCGGCCAGGCGCTGCTGCATCTCGGCGCGCACTTTCAGGCGGTCGATCACCACGTCCACGTCGTGCTTTTCTGTCTTCTTGAGCTGCGGCAGGCTTTCGTATTCGTAGATGGTGCCGTCCACCCGAAAGCGCACATAGCCCAGCGCCTGCATCTGCGCGAAGAGTTCGGTGAACTCGCCCTTCTTGTCGCGCGCGACCGGGGCCAGCACCATGAGGCGGGTGTCCTCGGGCAGGGCCAGCACGGCATCCACCATCTGGCTCACCGTCTGGGCAGCCAGCGGCAGGCCGTGGTAGGGGCAGTACGGCGTACCGGCGCGCGCGTACAGCAGGCGAAGGTAGTCGTGGATCTCGGTCACCGTGCCCACGGTGGAGCGCGGGTTGTGGCTGGTGGCCTTCTGCTCGATCGAGATGGCCGGCGACAGGCCCTCGATCAGGTCCACGTCGGGCTTGTCCAGCCGGCCCAGGAACTGCCGCGCATAGGCCGACAGGCTCTCCACATAGCGGCGCTGGCCCTCGGCATAGAGCGTGTCGAACGCCAGGCTGGACTTGCCCGAGCCCGACAGCCCGGTGATCACCACCAGCTGGTTGCGCGGGATGTCCAGGTCGATGTTCTTGAGATTGTGCGTGCGCGCCCCGCGGATGCTGATGCGCGCCTGCTGCAGGGCGGCGCCCAGGTAGCGGCCGGCGGCCGGCGCCGCAGGGGCGTCGCCATCGTCGGCGGGCCGGGAGAAGGGGGAGTGGTTCACGGTGGGCGCGGCTCTGGGCGGGGAAACCCACCATGATAGGCCACGCCCCCAGCGCGGGCCGTCCGCAGGGCCACCCGGCCCCTGCTGCCGGGCGGGGGGCGGTCCGGCGGCAGGCGGGAAAACCATTTGCTCCTAATTTAATAGCAAACAGGACAATGAATCCGCCGGCATGAAGGCCTTTTGGGCCTGCAATGCCGAAAACGGGTTCGCCAGGCCGTCAATGCCTGCGCGGTGGCGCCGGTTCCGGCCTGCGGGCGATGGGCGAGAATCGCGGCTTTGGCTTCAGGCCCTCAGCGCACCCACCGTGCCGGATTCCTCCACCCACCTTCCAGGTCCAGGCGCCACCGCCTCGCCCCCGTCCAACGCCACCGCCATGACGCCGCTGGAGCGCCGCTCCAGCCTCGCGCTGGCGCTGATCTTCGCGCTGCGCATGCTGGGGCTGTTCCTCGTGCTGCCCGTGTTCGCGCTCGAAGCGCGCAAATACCCGGGCGGCGACGATCCCGCGCTCGTCGGCCTGGCCATGGGCATCTACGGCCTCACGCAGGCGGTACTGCAGCTGCCTCTGGGCATGGCGTCCGACCGCTTCGGGCGCAAGCGCGTGATCGTGCTGGGCCTGGCCGTGTTCGCCGCCGGCAGCCTGCTGGCGGCGCTGGCCGACTCGCTCACCGGGCTGCTGGCCGGCCGGGCGCTGCAGGGCGCGGGCGCGGTGTCGGCCGCCGTGACGGCGCTGCTGGCCGACCAGACGCGCGATGCCGTGCGCACCAAGGCCATGGCGCTGGTGGGCGGCAGCATCGGGCTGATGTTCGCCGTGGCGCTCGTCGCCGCCCCCGTGCTGGCCGCGCACATCGGCCTGGCGGGCCTGTTCGGGCTGACCTGCGCGCTGGCGCTGGGCGGCATCGCCGTGGTGCTGTGGGTGGTGCCGCCCGAGCCCGCGCGCCATGCCGACGCCCCGCGCGGGCGCCTGGCCGAGGTGTGGCGCCATGCCGACCTGCTGCGGCTGAACCTGGGCGTGTTCGTTCTCCACACGGTGCAGATGGCCATGTGGGTGGCCGTGCCCGCGCTGCTGGTGCAGGCGGGGCTGCCCAAGGCCGCGCATTGGCAGGTGTACCTGCCCGCCGTGGTGCTGTCGTTCGCCATGATGGGCGGGCTGTTCGCGCTGGAGCGGCGCGGCCGCCTGCGCGAATCGCTGCTGGCCGCCATCGGCCTGGTGCTGCTGGTGCAGCTGGGCCTGGGCGGCGTGGCCGCGGCCGGCGCCGTGCCCGCGCTGTGGGCGCTGGGGCTGCTGCTGTTCGTGTTCTTTTGCGGCTTCAACGCGCTGGAGGCCAGCCAGCCCAGCCTGGTTTCGCGCATGGCTCCGCCGCACCTGCGCGGCGCGGCCCTGGGCACCTACAACACGCTGCAGTCGCTGGGCCTGTTCGCCGGGGGGGCCCTGGGCGGCGCGCTGGCCAAGTGGGCCGGCACGCCGCAGCTCTTTGCCGTGACGGCGCTGCTGTGCGCGGTGTGGCTGGTCGCCAGCTGGGGCCTGCGGCCGGTGGGCCGGCAGACGGGCGGCGCGCCGGCGGGGCACTGAACGCGGCCGCACCGCCCGGCCTTTCCACGTTTTTTTCTCTTTTCAGCCCAGCCGCTGGCGCAGCCGCGCGACGGCGCTGTGCACGGTGGTGAACACCGGCAGCCCCGTGGCCGCCTCGCACGCGCCCCGGGCGCGCGCCATGCTGAATTGCGCGAGCGCGATGCGGCGGCAGCCCTGCGCCTGCAGCGCAAGTGCCTGCTCCGCGATGAGCCGGTCGTGCAACGCCGCATCGCCCAGGTTCAGCGCGTCGAGCGCGCCGTCGGCCAGGGCCGTGCGCAGCGCCACGTGCGCGGGAAACTCCGGCGGCATGGAGGCCAGCGTGGGCGCGAAGGTGGCGATCAGGCCCACGTCCCCTTCGCCGGCGGCCTGCGCGATGTCGTCCACCATGGCCTCGTTGGGCTTGAGCACCGGCAGCCCCGCATGCCGGCGCGCCACCGCCTCGATGCACGGCCCGAAGGCCGAGCAGGTGAACAGCAGCGCATGGGCGCCCGTGCCCACGGCATAGTCCGCCAGCCGCAGGAACCGGTCGTGCATGGCCGCATCAAGCCCCGCACCCGAGCGCGCCAGGTCGGCCGAGAGGCTGTCGTCCAGCAGGTTCATGCGCAGCGCCTCGGGCCACTGCGCCCCGAAGGCGGCGTTGATGGGCTCGACGGAATGCGGCAGGGCATGGATCAGCGCGATGCGCGGGGGGTTGGGCTTGGTAGGTGATGGGCACATGGCGACGGACACCGCTGGGCTGGCTTTCCCGGCCAAGCCTCAAGCCTCGCTCGGAACGCCAGCCGCAGCCGGCACTGCCTGCCGGCGCTGCGCCAGCCGGTTGGCCGCGCTCACCACCGCATGCACCGACGCCGTGACGATGTTGTGGTGCAGGCCCACGCCGAAGGTCGCGCCGGGCACGCCGTCGAGGGCCGCCTCCACGATGGCCAGGGCCTGCGCATCGGCGCCGGAGCCGGTCGCGCGCTCCTCGTAGCCGTGCACGCGCAGCGGCAGGCCCAGGGCGTCCACCGTGGCGTCGATCGGGCCGTTGCCCTGGCCCTGCAGGGTCTGGCGCGCGCCGTCGATGGTCACGTCCAGCTCGATGCCGCGGCCGTCGTCGGCCAGCCGGTGGGCATGGCAGACGATGGCGCCGGGCAGGCCCGCAGGGGTTTCGAGGTAGGTGGCCTGGAACAGCGACCACAACGTGGCGCCGGTCATCTCGGTCTCGCTGGCGTCGGTCTGGCGCTGCACCACGGCGCTGAACTCCACCTGCATGCGGCGCGGCATGACCACGCCGCGCTCGCGCTCCAGCAGGAAGGCGATGCCGCCCTTGCCCGATTGGCTGTTGACGCGGATCACGCTGTCGTAGGTGCGGCCGAGGTCCGCCGGGTCGATGGGCAGGTAGGGCACCTGCCACAGGCCCTCGGGGTCGTGGGCGGCGAAGCCCTTCTTGATGGCGTCCTGGTGCGAGCCCGAGAACGAGGTGAACACCAGGTCGCCCACGTAAGGATGGCGCGGGTGCACGGGCAGCGCGGTGCATTCCTCGGCCACGCGCGCCACGGCGTTGATGTCGGAGAAGTCGAGCCCCGGATGCACGCCCTGCGTGTAGAGGTTGAGCGCCACCGTCACCACGTCGAGGTTGCCGCTGCGCTCGCCATTGCCGAAGAGGCAGCCTTCCACGCGCTGGGCGCCCGCCATCATGGCCAGCTCGGCCGCCGCCACGCCGGTGCCGCGGTCGTTGTGCGGGTGCACCGAGAGCACGATGTGCTCGCGGGGGCTCAGGCGCCGGTGCATCCACTCGATCTGGTCGGCGAACACGTTGGGGGTGGCGTTTTCCACCGTGGTGGGCAGGTTGATGATGATCTCGCGACCCGGGCCCACGCCCCAGGCGGCGATGGCGGTCTGGCAGGCTTCGAGCGAGACTTCCAGCTCGGTTGCACTGAAGGTTTCGGGCGAATACTGCAGCGTCCAGCGGGTTTCGGGCTGGGCATCGGTCAGGCGTTTCAGGTGCGAGACGTGCTGTTCGATGAACGCCATCACCTGCGTCACGTTCATGCCGAACACCACGCGCCGCCACACGGGTGCGGTGGCGTTGTACAGGTGCACGATGGCACGCGGCGCGCCGCGCACGGCCTCGACGGTGCGCTCGATGAGGTCGGCGCGCGACTGCGTCATGACCATCAGGGTCACGTCGTCGGGCACGAGGTTCTCGTCGATGAGGCGGCGCACGAAGTCGTAGTCGGTCTGCGATGCGGCGGGAAAGCCCACCTCGATTTCCTTGAAGCCGATGCGCACCAGCTCGTGGAACAACTTCATCTTGCGCTCGCCGTTCATCGGCTCGAACAGTGCCTGGTTGCCGTCGCGCAGGTCGGTGGACAACCACACAGGGGCGCGGGTGATGGTCTTGGAAGGCCAGGTGCGGTCGGCCAACGCGATGGGGGCGATGGGCTGGTACTTGGTAGCGGGCTTGGAAATCATGAGAGGCTCCACGAACGGTGTGTGCCGCGCTGCAAGGCAGCGCTGGGGCACGGGTCGAATCAACGGTGAACGGTGAACGACATCCCCTGCAGCCCTCCACCATGGGTGGAGGCTGGTTCGCGGGCCGGGGTCAGGGGGAAATCGGTGTTGCGCTTTTAGGCAACGGTGATGGCGAACGCAGGCAGACCCCGGCCAGGCACTAGGCCTAGCGATAGTGGGGATAGCAGCAGATTGCGTTGCATAGCGGCAAATCCTAGCACAGGACGATCAAATCCCGTCCACAGGGGCCCAAACGCCACAAAAATTGATTAACAATAGGTCATACATTTCGCACGTTCTTGCATTTGCAGGGGCGTGCCGGTTCTTCTGCATCGGTTCGTCCGGGCGCGTTGGCGCCCTTCTCTGCTGTCTGCCCTCCACAGGAGCACGTTCCATGAAACGCCGTGTATTCACCACCCGCCTGGGCGCCTCGCTGGCCCTTCCCTGGATCGGCTCGGCCGCCCGCGCGGCCCCTCACGTCATCGTCGGCATGGTGGCGCCGCTGACCGGAGGCAATGCCGCCGAAGTGGGCAAGCAGGTGGTGCTGGGGGTGGAAACCTACTTTGCCGAAGCGCAAAAGAGCCAGGCATTTCCCGGCCTGGAGGTGCGGCTCGTCGTGGAAGACGATGAATTCAAGCCCGAGAAGACGCTGGCCGGCGCCCGCAAGCTGCTGGCCATGAAGCCCGCCGCGCTGATCTCTTTCGCCACCAGCAACACCCAGGCGCTGATCGAGGCGAAGCTGCCGCAGGACAGCGGCGTGCCGCTGTTTCCCACGCGCTCGGGCTCGCAGGTCATCCGCGAGCCGGTGAACCCCTACGTCTTTCACGTGCGCGCCGGCTACAGCACGGAGCTGACCAAGCTGGTCGCACAGATGGGCGACGCCATCGGCATGACCAAGTTCGCGGCGCTATACCAGAACGACGCCTATGGCGAAAAGGGCCTGGAGGCGCTCACGGCGGCCCTGTCGCAGCGCAAGCTGGCACTGGTCGCCAAGGAGCCCTACGAGCGCACCTCGTCGGACATCCAGCCCGCGCTGGCCAAACTGCTCAAGGCCGATGCGCAGGTGATCGTGATGGTGGCGGGCCAAGCCGCGGGCAGCGCCTTCGTGAAGGCCTACCGCGCAGCCGGCGGGCATGCGCAGGTGGTCGGCATCTCCGACCTCGACCCCGTGAAGCTGGTGGATGCCGTGGGCGCGGAAAACGCCCGCGGCGTGGGCATGACACAGGTGTTCCCGGCGCTCACCAACCAGTCGATTCCGGTGGTGCGCGAATTCCGCCAGGCCATGCACGCAGCGCAGCAGAGCGCCAGCATCGCCTCGCTGGCGGCGTTCGAAGGCTTCCTCGTGGCCAAGACCATCGGCCAGGGGATCAAGGCCGTGCCGCGCAGCGGCAGCGGCGGCATGGATGGCCGGGCGCTGGCCGAGACGCTGTCGCGCCTGCCGCGCATCGATCTGGGCGGCTACGAGGTGTCGTTCCTGAACAACCGGCGCGAAGGCAGCCTGTTCACGGAAATCGCCATCCTCGACAGCTTCGGGCGCGCGCGCTACTGACCAAAGCTGGGGCCCCTGAGCCCAGGGCATCCCCGCGAAACGGGGCCCGGAGCGGTGCTAAACGCCCGCGGTGGCCTTCGCCACCGCCGCGCCGTGCTGCGCGAACCACTTGCCCAACGCGGGCCGCGCGCAGCGCTGCAGGCCCATGAGCAGGGCATGCGCAGGGTCGGCCACGCCCCAGCGGGTGCGCAGGTCGTGCTGGATGCGGCCCAGCAGCGCCGCGGCCATCTCCGCATCGGCCAGGGCCCGGTGGGCGCGTTCCGCCAGCGGCAGATCCAGGTGGCCGACGATGCTGCCGAGCTTGTGGCTGGGCGCCTCCGGGTAAAGGCGACGCGACAGCAGCACGGTGCACGCGAAGGCGTGGGGCGCCGGAAGGTCCGCGCACTGCAACTCGGCCGCCCAGAACTTGCTGTCGAACGATGCGTTGTGCGCCACCATGGGCGTGTCGCCCACGAAGCGCGCCGCCTCGCGCATAACCTGCTCCGCATCGGGCGCGGCGGCCACCATCGCATTGGTGATGCCCGTCAGCTGCGTGATGAACGGCGGAATCCACGCGCCGGCATTCATCAGGCTCTGAAAGCGGTCCACCACCTGGCCGTTGTCCAGCAGCACGATGGCCACTTCGGTTGCCCGCGCGCCCTGGCCGGGCGAGATGCCCGTGGTTTCGAAATCGATGACGGCGATGAGGGACATGGCGGGGCGGCAAAGGGGTCGGCGTGCGGAATGCCCGCATTTTCGGCGAAGTGCCCGGACCGGCCTACGCGAAGGCGCCGCCACGGCCGCGCGGCAGGGGCTCACTGCGCGTCGCTGTCCCCACCGCCGGCCCTGCCCCGGTCCGACAGCGCCTGCGCCACGAAATCGACGAAGGCCCGCACCCGCGCCGCGGACTGGTGGCGCTGCGGGTACACCGCGTGGATGTCGGCATCGGGCGTGCTGTAGGCGGGCAGCACCGGCACCAGTTGCCCGCTGCGCAGGTGGCGCTCGATGTCCCACTCGGCCCGCATCAGGATGCCGTGCCCTTCCAGGGCCCAGCGCACGGCGATCTCGCCGTCGTTGGTGGTGAGGCTGCCGCGCGTCTTCACCGACTCGGTGACCGCACGGCGCCCGCGGCCACGCGTGAGCCGCCACACGCCGTAGGCCTCCTCGCCCTGGCGGATGCCCAGGCAGTTGTGGTGCACCAGGTCGTTGGGCACCTTCGGCGTGCCGTGGCGCGCCAGGTAGTCGGGCGATGCGCACAGCAGCCGCCGGTTGTGCGCCAGGTGCCTGGCGATCACGCGCGCCTCGGGCGGCGCGCCGAATCGGATGCACACGTCGAACGCGTCGTCGGTGAGCGCGGGCGGGTTCACGGACAGCTGCAGTTGCACCTGCACCTGCGGGTGCAGGCGCGCGAAGCGCGAGATGAGCGGCGCGATGTGACGGCGCCCGAACCCCAGCGTGGCATTCACCCGCAGCAGGCCCTTCGGCGTCGCGCGCGACAGGCCCAGCAGCTCTTCCAGGTCGTGGATCTCGCCCAGGATGCGGCGCGCGTGCGCCAGGTACAGCTCGCCCTCGGGCGTGAGGCCCATGCGGCGCGTCGTGCGGTTGACCAGCGGCACGCCCACGCGCGCCTCCATCAGCGCCAGGTGCTTGCTGACGGCCGGCGTGGTGATACCCAGCTCGCGCGCGGCCGCGCTCAGGCTGCCGCAACTGGCCAGCACCGAGAAAAACCCCAGGTCGGCCGGCTGGATGGCGGGAAGGGCGTGGGCGGCAGGCATGGGCAGGCGGCAGGAAAAAACCGGGTGGGCGGGCGGCTGGATTGTTGAATCCAGGTGAACAATGGTTTCACTATAGCCCCGCGCCGAAAGGCCGGCGGTGCCTAGAGTGGCGCGGTCCCCAACGCTTTTCGACCGAACACCCATGACCACCTACGCCATCGCCACCATTCCCGGAGACGGGATCGGCAAGGAAGTGATTCCCGCCGGCCGCCAGGTCCTGCAGGCCCTGGCCGCCACCGACGACACGCTGCGCTTCGAGTTCGAAGACTTCGACTGGGGCGGCGACCACTACCGCGCGCACGGCGCCATGATGCCGGCCGACGGGCTGGACGCCCTGCGCGGCAAGGACGCCATCCTGTTCGGCTCGGCGGGCGATCCGCACATTCCCGACCACATCACCCTGTGGGGCCTGCGCCTGAAGATTTGCCAGGGCTTCGACCAGTACGCCAACGTGCGGCCCACGCGCATCCTGCCGGGCATCGACGGACCGCTCAAGCGCTGCACGCCCGATCAGCTGGACTGGGTGATCGTGCGCGAGAACTCGGAGGGCGAATACTCCGGCGTGGGCGGCCGGGTGCACCAGGGCCACCCGATCGAGGCCGCCACCGACGTGTCGATCATGACGCGCGTGGGCGTGGAGCGCATCCTGCGCTACGCCTTCCAGCTCGCCCGGTCGCGCCCGCGACGGCAGCTCACCGTGATCACCAAGAGCAACGCCCAGCGCCACGCGATGGTGATGTGGGACGAGATCGCGCTGGAGGTCTCGCGCGACTTTCCCGACGTATCCTGGGACAAGGAGCTGGTGGACGCCGCCACGGCCCGCATGGTGAACCGCCCGGCCACGCTGGACACCATCGTCGCCACCAACCTGCATGCCGACATCCTGAGCGACCTGGCCGCCGCGCTGGCGGGCAGCCTGGGCATCGCACCGACCGGCAACATCGATCCCGAGCGGCGCTATCCCTCGATGTTCGAGCCTATCCACGGGTCGGCCTTCGACATCATGGGCCAGGGCCTGGCGAACCCCGTGGGCACGTTCTGGTCGGCCGTGATGCTGCTCGAACACCTGGGCGAGGCGGACGCCGCCCGGCGCCTGATGCGGGCCATCGAACACGTCACCGCGGACCCGGCCCTGCACACGCGGGACCTGGGTGGCCAGGCCACCACGGCCCAGGTCACGCAGGCAGTGTGCGACCACCTGGCCGGCACCCGCCAAGCGCAGCGGCGGGCCGCCTGAAATCCTTTTCTTTCATTCATCCGTTCCGTCCTTCGCCCGACCGCGCAGCGGCGGGCCATCCCCCAGGCGCCGCAGAGCGCTCTCCCAGGAGACCAGCATGGCCCCGAAACTTTTCCCCGCGCGCCGGCGGCGGCAGGTGCTGCTGCACGCTTTCGCGGCCGCCCTCCCGGTGCTGGCCAGCGGCAGCGCCCTCGCCCAGGCCGCCTGGCCCACCAAGACCATCAGCCTGACGGTGCCCTTTCCCGCAGGCGGCACCACCGACGTGCTGGCGCGGGCGCTGGCCGACCGGCTGACGGTGTCGCTCGGCCAGCCCGTCATCGTGGAAAGCCGCCCGGGGGCCGGCGCCACCATCGGCGCCGACTACGTGGCCCGGTCCAGGCCCGACGGCTACACCCTGCTGATGGGCGCGGTGCACCACACCATCGCCACCAGCGTGTACAAGAAACTGCCCTACGACTTCCAGAAGGACCTGGCCCCCATCACCACGGTGGCGCTGGTGCCCAACGTGCTGGTCGTGCACGCCGACAATCCGGCCAGGACCGTGGCCGACCTGGTGGCCCAGGCCAGGGCGCAGCCGGGCAAGCTGACCTTCGGCTCCAACGGCAACGGGACCGCGCAGCACCTGATCGGCACGCAGTTCCAGGGCCTCACCGGCACGTCGCTCGGCCACATTCCCTACAAGGGCAGCGGCCCGCTGGCCACCGACCTGCTGGGTGGCCAGATCACCCTGTCGTTCGACACCATCACGCCCGTGCTGCCGCACATCAAGGCCGGCAAGCTGCGGGCGCTGGCGGTGTCCACCCTCCAGCGCTCCTCGGCCCTGCCCGACGTGCCGACGCTGGACGAGGCGGGCCTGAAAGGCTTCGACCTGGGGACGTGGTTCGGCGTGCTCGCCCCGGCGGCCACGCCCCGGGACATCCTGGAGCGGCTGAACGCCGAGATGGTGAAGGTGATCCAGTCGCCGGAGTTCCGCAAGCGCATGGCCGACATCGGCGCCGAGCCGGTGGGCAACACCCGCGAGCAGATGGCCCAGCAGATCCGCAGCGAAACCGAGCGCTTCGCCCGGCTGGTGGCGGACGCGAAGGTGGTGATCGACTGACGCCGCCGCCGCGCCTCGCGCCCGATCAACCGGCGGCGCGGGGGTGCTCCAGGAAGAACCGCAGCATCTGCGCCGTCGCGTCCACCCCGCGCGGATCGGTGTAGCTGCCCCGCGCGTGGCCCCCGGCCCAGGCATGGCCCGCGCCGTTGAGTTGCCAGTGCTCGGCCACCACCGCGCCCGGGCCGCTGCCCGGTGCGGCGCGGTACACGGTGCGCGTGTAGCGCTGGCCACCGGGGCTCTGGCCGGTTTCGACCTCGGGCCGGGCACCGGGCGCGGACCGCAGCGCCGCAGCCAGCAGCTGATCGCCATTGCGGGCGTGCACCGTCTCGTCGGCATCGCCGTGGAACACGATGAGCGGCGGGGCGTCGGCCCCGTCCTCGCGGGCGGGGGATGCCGGGCCGGGCGTGCCCTTGGCGCCGCTCTTCATGGCCGACAGCGCGCCCATCACGTTGTGCGCGGCGCCCGCCTGCAGGCCCGAATGCACGCCCACGGCCGCGAACACATCGGGGTATTCGCGCGCCAGCAGCGCGGCCATGGCCCCGCCGGCGGACAGGCCGGCCACGTACACGCGGCGGGCATCCACGGGGTGGCGCGCCATCGCGTCGCGCACCATGGCGACCAGCGTGGCGGGCTCGCCGTGGCCGCGCTGCTGGTCCTGCGGGCGGAACCAGTTCCAGCAGCCGTGGGCGTTGGCGCGCTGGGCCTGCGCGGGGTACAGCACGAGCGCGTTCGCGGGCGCGGCGGCCTCGTTCATGCCGGTGCCGAGGGCGAAGTCCTGCGGGTTCTGCGTGCAGCCGTGGAGCATGAGCACCAGCGGCATCGGCGTGCCCGCGGCCGCGCCGGGGGGCACGCTGAGGTAGTAGTGGTCCTGCGGCGCGCCGGCCGGGCCGGCGAAGGCCACCCGCGTGAAACTGCCGGGGACTTCGGCTTTCGCGCTGCGAGGCGACGGTGACGGCGATGGCCGGTGCGCGTCCGGCGCCGGGGCGGCCGGCCGGTCGACGACCACCGCATCTTCCACATCGGGCGCACCGAAGGGGGCCTTCCATGCCGCGGCGGGGCTGCTGGGCGCCGCGCCGAAGCGCTCGCGCCAGGCCGCCACACGGCCGGCGGCAGCGCTCCCCGCCGCGGTGGCTGCGGCCGTGCCTTGGCCGGCCAGGGCCTGCTGGATGGCGCGGGTGGCATCGGCGAGCTGGCCGGTGCGCATCAGCGGGGTGACCTCGTTCAGAAGCTGCTTGACCTTCTTGTTCCAGTCCATGGGGAATCCTTTCGAAAAGCGGGCCGCGGGGGCCCTGGCGTGCGGGGGCGGCACCGGGGCCCCCAGGGGCGCTGCGTGCCGCGTTCGTCTCGTCGTGTCTCTTGTCTCGCCGCCGCCTTCGAATCGGGCCGGTCTGCCATGGTGGTCCGGTCGCCAGCGCCGAAGGCGCGGGTCCGTCCTTTGTCGTCGTGTCCACCGGCGCGTGCCGGTGGGTGTCAGCCGATGCGGCCGGCCAGCGCGGCCTTGACCGCCGCGCTGGCGTGCAGCGCCCCCAGCACATGGACCGAGGCGATGGTCGCCTGGGCCAATGCAGGGGGCACGTCGTCGTCGATGGTGCACAGGCCCAGCACGCGGATCTCCAGCGTCTGCCCTGCGGCCTGGACGGCCTCCAGTTCGGCCCGGCCGAACCGCTGCAGCCCCAGCACCAGCGTCTTGCGGGCCACCACCTGCCGCACCGCATCGGCCTGCGCAACCAGCTGGTTGCGGATCGCGGTGCGGATGAAGTCCGTGCGGTTCGAATAGAACCCCTCGGACACCAGCAGGTCGATGTGGCCGAGGTCCACATACCCCAGGTTGATCGTCACCTTCTCCGAATCGGGAACCTTGTTGCTGCGCTCGAGTGCTGTCGTTGCCATAAAAACCTCGTTTTTCCATCCCATTGGATGGCATATGGATGGTCTATGGAATCTTTCAAGGGCATCTGCGCAAAATAAAGGGGCCCGAAGGCCCCCTGTCGTTGCCGGGGTGCAGCGGCTTCAGCCAGCGCCGCGCCCGCCCCCGCTGCCTGCCGAGCCCTGGCGCGACTGCACCTGGTTGCCGCTGCCGATGTGCGCATCACGGTCGTGCCGGCTTTCCGGCGTGCGCTGGGCTTCGTTCTTTTGGGTGGGCTCCTGGTTGCCTTGGCGGTTGTGGTCGTTTTCCACTTTGCCCTTGCCGGGCTCCTGCTTGTCGTTGGCCATGGTGTGTCTCCTTGCGAACGGGGGAATGAAACGATGGGATCGATGGGGGGAGCGAACGGCTGCGCTCAGGACAGCGACAGTTCCTTGTGCTCGCCCATGTCCTTGGGCGGGTTGCCCGTGACGGCCGCCTTGGCCATCTTGAACAGCTGGGTCATCTTGCTTTCCTTGACGTCCCAGTACTCGGCGTGGCTGATGTGGATGGCCAGCAGCACGAGGTTGGGGTCGTTCACGCCGTCCGGAAACCAGGCCTTCGCCATGGGCGACCACAGCGCCTCTTTCTTGGCGATGTCTTCGATGAAGCCGGCCGCGCCGGACAGCGAAACATAGCTGCCCTTCTCGGGGTTGGAGTAGGTCACGTTGACCTGGCTGTCCGAGCGCAGGCGCTCGAACAGCTCGCCGTCGCGCGGGATGAAGAAGAACAGTTGCGACTGTTCATCGATGTCCTTGTTCTGAGTCGTCAGGGGGTGGGCATGCAGCATGCCGCTGGCGGCGCGGTGCGTGAGCATGCCGAAGCGGATGTCCTTGATCAGCCGCCACAGCGTGGCATGGGGGGAAGTGGTGTCGTCGTTGCTCATGGGTGTCTCCGGCAAGCAGGGAAGGAGGCCGAACGCCGCGCGCACAGGGCGCTCGGCGCGGGAGGGAGGTCCCAATGTAGGGGGGCCCTGCTGCGCCCACGGTCGGCTCGCGGCCCGGGGCCCTGTGGGGCATGTCCGACATCTCCGCGCGGGCCGCCGGGGCCGGCCGGCCCGCGCCTGCGGGCCGGGCTCAGGCCGCCGGGCGCCGCTCCAGCGCGAAGGGCGGCAACCCCTTCAGCAGCCGCTGCCCATACGACGTGCGCACCAGCCGCTTGTCGTAGCAGTACACGTGGGCGCGGTCTTCCTCCGTGCGGATCGCGCGGCCCACCCACTGCGCCAGGCGGATGGCCGTGGCCGGCACCACCAGTTCGCTGAACGGGTCGCGCCCCGCCGCCCGCAGCCATTCGGCGCGCGACTCGCCCACCGGGTCGTCGGGCGGCGCGAACGGCAGCTTGGTGATGAACAGCGATTCGCACAGCGCGCCCGGTAGGTCCAGCCCCTCGCCGAACGACTGCATGCCGAAGATGATGGACGGCTCGCCGCTTGCCACGCGCTCACGGTGGCGCGCCAGCAGCTGGGTGCGGGGCAGCGCGGTCTGCACCAGCACGCTGCCGCGCATGGCGGTGGGCAGCGCATCGACGGCCTGGCGCATCTGGTCGCGCGAGGTGAAGAGCACCAGCGCGCCGGACTCGACCATGGCCAGGTCGGTCAGCAGCGCATCCACCATCTCGGCGGTGAAGGCCTGGGCCTCGCGCGGGTCGGCCACGGTCTCGGTGGCGATCAGCGTGCCCTGCAGCGCGTAGTCGAACGGGCTGGGCACCTCCAGGGTGGTGACGGTCTCGTCGCCGAACAGCCCCGCCTCGCGCAGGAAGAAGTCGAACTGCCCGCAGCTCGTCAGCGTGGCCGAGGTGAGCACCGCCCCGCGCACGGCCGACCACAGGTGGTGGCGCAGCGTGTTGCCCGGCAGGATGGGGCTGGCGTGCGCCTTCACGACGATGAAGTCGCCCTCCACCTCCAGCGTGAACCATTTGGCGGCCGGCACGGCACCCTCGGGCGCGTCCTGCAGCAGCAGTTGCGCGGTGGCGTGCACGCCCTCCAGCCGGGGCGCGAGCGCGCCGACCTGGGCATAGAGCGTGGACAGGCGCCGCGCCTCGTCGGGCTTGTCGCGGATCTCGGCGCGCAGGGCCTTGGCGATGGCGCGCAGCGCGTTCAGAAAGCCCTCGGCGTGGTGCGCCATCTGGCCCAGCGGCTCCACCAGCGCCTCCGGCAGCACGCCGCCGGCCACGCGGGCCCGAGTGGGCATGCCGGGCGCCTGCGGGCGAGCGCGGCCGCCCCAGGCCGGCCTGGGGGCACGCAGCTGCTCGCCGTACACGTCCATCACCAGCCGGGCCACGTCCTGCAGCGCGGCGCGCAGGCGCGCGGAATGGTTGGGGATGTCGGCGATCTCCTCCACCTCGACCAGCGCGCCGATGCGCAGCGCGCGGCTGGCCAGGCGGTCGATCCAGGTCAGGCGGGACAGGTCGGCCTCGCACGCGAACTGGTCGAGCGCGGTCGCGGGCAGGTGGTGCGCCTCGTCCAGCACCAGCAGGCAATTGTCCAGCTCGGGCAGCAGCCGCGCGCCCAGCGAGGACAGCAGCAGGTCGTGGTTGGCCACGATGACCTGCGCGGCCACCAGCGCCTTGCGCCGGTCGTAGTAGGTGCACTGGCTGAAGGCCGGGCAGTGCTTGCCGGTGCAGGAGCTGGCCTCGGCCGCCACGGGGCTCCACACCTCGGACTCGGGCGGCACCTCCAGGCTGTCGCGGTCGCCGTCCCAGGCGCCCTTGGCGAGCACGTCGGCCATGGTGGCGTAGAACTTCATGCGCGCCTCGGTCTCCTGGCGCGGGCGGGCGGCGCGGGTGGCGGCCTCTTCCTCGGCGAAGAGGTCCTCCTCCTCCGGCGAATGGGCCTCGCCCGTGCCGGCGAGCCGCTCCAGCTTGAGCTTGCACACATAGCGCCCGCGGCCCTTGGCCAGGGCGAACTTGAAGGGCTGCTCCATGCGCGCGGCCAGGGCCGGGAGGTCCTTGTTGACGAGCTGCTCCTGCAGCGCCACCGTGGCCGTGGAAATCAGCACCCGCGTGCCGCGCGAGATCGCCATGGCGATGGCCGGCACGCTGTAGGCCAGCGACTTGCCGACCCCCGTGCCCGCCTGCACGACGGCGATGGAGCGCGTGGGCGGCGGCGCCTCGCCGTCGGGCCCCTCCTCCACCTTGCCCAGCTGCGCCACGCTGAAGGTGTGCGCCACCTGCTCGGCCATGCGCCGCTGGCCGGCGCGGCTGCGGAACCCCTCGGTGGCGCCCACCACCGCATCGAAAGACTGCAGGGCCTGCGCGGCCCATTCCTGTTGAGACATACAGTAGTGTGGCATGCCCGGGCCGGCCCCGGAAACGGTTCGGGTTCTCGGCAGGTCACGGCCGGAGGTCCCTAAACTCCCGGGGCGTCCCTTCGTTCCCCACCCCTCCAACCGCCCGAAACGAGACCCCCATGGCAGAACACCTGGCCTCCATCACCTGGCAGCGCGGCAGCGACGCCTTCCTGGACCGGCGCTACCACCGCGCCCACCAATGGCAGTTCGACGGCGGGGCCACCGTCGCCGCGTCGTCCTCGCCGCACGTCGTGCCCCTGCCCTACTCCGACGCAGCCGCGGTGGACCCGGAGGAGGCCTTCGTCGCGGCGCTGTCGAGCTGCCACATGCTGTGGTTCCTGGACCTGGCCTGCCGCGACGGCTGGCGCGTGGACCACTACCGCGACGACGCCGTGGGCACGATGGCGCCGGACGACCAGGGCCGCCCCGTGGTCGCCCACGTGCAGCTGCGCCCCGTCACCCGCTTCGACCCGGCCCACGCGCCCAGCCAGGAGGCGCTGGAGGCGCTGCACCACCGGGCGCACGCGGCGTGCTTTCTTGCCAACTCGGTCCGCACGCGCATCGACTGCGCGCCCGTGCTGGAAACGGCGGACGCGGCCTGAGGGGCTTCGATCCCGCCGTGGATTGCGCGCGGGGCCGGCACCGCCGCGGCGGGTGGCCGCTTGCCGAAACACCACCCGGCTGCTATTCAATTAATAGCAATACACCCTAGTATTGATTGCGCCAGCGGCCTGAAAGGCTTCAAATCGCCCCCGCCGTCGCCGGCTGTGCGCACCCGCCTACAGACGCCGCCGGGGGGCTTTCCTAGCATCGAGGCCATGCCTTTCCGGCACAGCCACACGACAGGAGCCCCGCAATGTCCACCCCCCGCGATTCCCTTTCCGAGACCCCGGTGCCCGAGCGCAAGGAGCGCCGCGTCGACACCACGCAGTCGCACCCCGCCCCCGACGCCGACAGCAAGAACCCCGACGGCCCCGAGCCCCGCCTGCCGCACGAGCGCGATCAGGCGGTGGAGATGACCGGCGGCGAGCCATCCGAAGAGATGCAGCAGGCCTACAAGGACGTGCAGCGCGGCCTGCAGGACACCGACCGCGGCAAGCCAGCCCACGAGGCCTACCAGAAGCAAAAGCGCTGAGCGGACGGCGGGGCCACACAAGCGCGCCGCCGCCGCAGCAGCAGCAGACCCCTCGCCCGCCCCCGTCGTCACTCCAGCATTTCCACCCGCAGCCGCACCGGCGCCTGCACGCACAGGCCCGGCACCTCGCGCAGTTGCTCCAGCACCGCCTGCACCTGCGCATCGGCGGCCTCGTGCGTGAGCGCCAGCACCTGGTCCACGGCCGCATCGCCCTGCGCAGCCACTACGGCGTGCACCTTCAGCGATTGCACCGCCACCCCAGCGCGCGCCAGGTGCTCCGACACCACCCCGATGGCATCCGCCCGCCCCGCCGCCACCGGCACGCGCAGGTAATGCCGCGTGCGCACATCCCCGATGGACTTCACCGCCCGGTCCTGCTGCGCATGCGGATGGAACGCCAGGTGCGGCACGCGGTGCGCGGCGCTGCCGTCGGCCGCCAGGCGCGCCACGTCCACCAGATCGGCCACCACAGCCGACGCGGTGGGCTCGGACCCTGCGCCCGCGCCGTAGTACATCGTCACGCCGCAGGCATCGCCCTTGACCAGCACCGCGTTCATCGAGCCGTCCACCTGCGCCAGCAGGTGCCGTGCGGGCACCAGGGCGGGGTGCACACGCAGCTCCACGCCCTGGTCTTCGCCCTCGCCCGCCTCCAGATTCCGGCGCGCCATGCCCAGCAGCTTGATGCGAAAGCCCAGCGCTTGGGCGCACGCCACGTCGATCGCCTGCAGCCCGCGGATGCCCTCCACGTGCGCCCGCTCGAAGCGCACCGGCATGCCGAACGCGTTGGCCGCCAGCAGCGTGGCCTTGTGCGCGGCGTCCACGCCGTCCACGTCGAACGATGGGTCGGCCTCGGCATAGCCCAGCGCCTGCGCCTGGCCTAGCGCCGCCGCGAAGTCCAGCCCCTCGTCGCGCATCTGGGTCAGGATGAAATTGGTGGTGCCGTTGATGATGCCGGCCACCCACTCGATGCGGTTGGCCGTGAGGCCCTCGCGCAGCGCCTTGACGATGGGGATGCTCACCGCCACCGCGCCCTCGTAGGCCACTGCCACGCCCCGCTGCTGCGCCGCCGCGAAGATCTCGTTGCCGTGCACCGCGAGCAGCGCCTTGTTGGCCGTCACCACGTGCTTGCCGTGCGCGATGGCCGCCAGCACCCAATCGCGCGCCGGGCCGGTGCCGCCAGCGGCCTCCACCACCACGTCCACGCCGGGGTGGGTCGCCACGCGCAGCGGGTCGTCCGTCAGCTCCACGCCCTCGGCGCCGTCCAGCACGGCCGCGGCCCGCGCCAGGTTGCGCGCCGCCACGGCCACGATCTCGATGCCCCGGCCCGCGCGCCCCGCAATGGCGGCCTGGTTGCGGCGCAGCACCCGCCAGGTGCCGGTGCCCACCGTGCCGATGCCGATCATCCCCACGCGCAGCGGACGCTGCGTGGGGATGGGCGCGCGGGCCTCGCCGGGGCTGGCGGACCAGGGACTCAGGTGGGGGTCGTTGAACATGCTCACTCTCTCCAGAAACGGGCCACAAAACGGCCAACAAAAAACCCAGCTGCCAGGCTGGGTTCGTTCGGGGAGGGAATGACACCAGGTGGCCGCCGGGACGGCCACCCTGCACCAAGGCTAGGTCGCCGCGGTGGTAATGGTGGTAATCATTCGTGCGTTCATCCGGGCCCGCGCGGTGGCGGGCGTCACCGCGGCGCGACCCGGGCGGGCAACGCGAGCGACGGTGGCAAAGGAAGAACGGCACGACATGGGCGGCAAGTGTACAGGACGCGATGCACGCCCCACAACCACCGCCCTGATGCTATTTAATTGATAGCACAATGCCCTAGTATCGATTGCACTGGAGGCCATTTCGGCTCCAACGCGCGGCGCCGGCCGCGCGGGCGGCACGGCGCCTGCCGTCAGGCCTGGAGCGTGGCGGTCAGGGTGATCTCGGGCACGCTCGCCAGGGCCTTGGACAGCGGGCAGTTCGCCTTGGCCTCGGCGGCGATCTTTTGGAACTGCGCCTCGTCCAGGCCCGGCACCTTGGCCGTCAGCGTGAGGGCGATGCGGTCGATCTTGAAGCCCTCGCCCTCCTTGGCCAGCCGCACCTTGGCGGTGGTGTCGAGGGTCTCGGTGGAAATGCCGGCCTTCTCGCAGGCGAACGCGAAGGCCATCGTGAAGCAGGCTGCGTGCGCCGCGCCCACGATCTCCTCCGGATTGGTGCCCTTGCGGTCGTCGCCGAAGCGGCTGCCGAAGCCATAGGGGTGCTGCTTGAGCGCGCCGGTCTCGGTGCTGATCTGGCCCTGGCCGGTCTTGCCAGCGCCTTCCCAATGGACGGATGCGGATTTTTCGGACATGCGGTGCTCCTTGTGCGGTGAACAACTAAACAAACAAGACGCGATCACAACATGCATGGAACCGATCGCGGGTGGGCCCAGCGCCCCGACGCCTGACGCGATTTGTCCTACAGGCCCCGCGGGCAGCCCTCAGCCGGTGCGCACCATGCCGATCGCATCGAACGGACAGCGCACCGCACACAGCGCGCACCCCGTGCAGGCCGGCGCATCGTGCAGTACCGACTGCTTGCGCCCCCACGGCTGCGGGCCCGGCACCTGCAGCGACAGGACATGCGGCGGGCACACAGCCACGCACCAGCCGCAGCCGGTGCAGCGGGCGGGATCGATGCGGGGCAGGGCCTTGCGCGGGGCGCTCATCGCAAAACGAAGAAGAAAAGAAAACGGAGAAGAAGCGGAAGGGACGTTCGGGATCTTGCCGCTTCCTACCGTGCAGGCACAAGCAGGTAGCCCCCTTCGAATCGGGGAGACTGGGCATCCACGCGCACGCAGGTCCTCGGCCGACCCTGGTGAGTGCACTGCGCGACCTCCAGGCCCGCGCCCGCCTTTCTGAGCCGATCCATGTCGGCCAACAGCATCTGCCGCTCGGCGCGCAGTTCCTTCAGCTCTCTTTCGGTCGGAGACAGGTAGGCCATCGCCGCCGCGATCAGGACCACCACGGCCAGTGCCCCCGTGCAGGCATACGCCAGCATCTTCCACTGCAGCGTTTCCTGCGCCGCTGCGAAGGTCCTCGTGGCCTCGGCGGCCGCCGCGTTCGCCTGGGCCCAGGTGGCGGTCATCTTCGCCGCGGCTTTTTCCGCGGCCGGCTCGAGCACCGTTTCGATGGCGGTGCCCACGGTCAAGGGCAGCCGGTCGCTGGCCCGTTTCAGCGCGTCCGAGGCCTGGCGCGACTGGACCATGGAGGCATCGGCCTTTTGCTGCAGCACCGCCGCCTGTTGCATCAGCGACTGCAGCATGTCGGACAGCTGGTGGATGCGCTCCACGCTGCGTTGTGCATCGTTCATCACAGAGACAGGCCTTTCCCCTGGGGCTTGTGCTCCAGGGCGCGCTCCTGCGCGATGCTGGCGCTCCGCTCGTCCGCCTGCTGCCGGTGGACCTGCAACTCCTGGCGCAGCTCCCGGATGCTTTCGAGCGCGATGTAGTGCAGCGTCCCGTCCTGGCCCACGGACACCAGCAGCCCCGATGAGGACGTGCCCGACTTGCCGGAGAAAGCGGCCACCGCGTCCAGATAGTGCTGGATGAGGGCATCGGGAAACTCCTCGGCCTGCGCCTTTCCCACCGTCTCCGCCAGCGATTGCGTGAATGCTTGAAAGTCGAGTGGAGGGCTCTGGCCCCCCGCGAAGTCCAGGTAGGGGCAGACCCGGGTGCGCCAGTCCAAGGGCCCCTTGGAGGACTCCACGTACCAATGGATGGCGCGGGATACCTGCTGCAGCGCCGGCTCGTTTTCAAGCGACAGCTTGAGGGTGTCGAGCTTGTCCGACTCCTTGTCGCTGTCGTTGGACGCCCGCTTGAACTCGATCAGCCGGATGACGCCTGGATAGCGGAGCAGCACATCCCCCAAGGGACCGTCGAGCGGCGTCTGCTGGAGCAGGTTCACCACCCCCGGCAACGGCTTGTCCGGAAACCGCCGCCCGATCACGAGCCCCAGGCTGTAGAGGAAATTGCCGATCAGGATGTTTTCGTAGGGGTCTTTCATTTCGGCTACCTCCCTGTGTTTTTTGGTGGATTGAGTCGAGCTGGACTTTAACGAACGAAACGGGCGCGCCCGACAACGCTTCGAGGCATGGGCCATGCCACCTGTGTGGAAAACCTGGCTGCCCTGGTGCATGTGGCGCAGCAGGCAGGTGTACTGGTGGTGGGCAAGGAGCTACCCAAGCGTGATCTGGTGCGCCTGCAAGAGGGCCGCGCGCTGGTGCCGGAACTGCTGCAGCGCACGCGGGGCGGCTGGTATCCCACCGATTTGGTGGATCCGCCACCGCAGAACGATTCATCCTGGCGCCAAGCCATGTGGCAGGGTGCCCAGGGATGGCTGGCGCAGCCCGAGCCCCACTCGGCCCGGGGAGAGGAGGGTCAGGCAGGCCAGTAGAGCTTGCGCAAGGGCACCAGGCGCTGGGTCTGGCTGTCGGCCTGTTCGTAGTGTTCCAGCAGCGCCTTGACCAGGTCGTCCAGATCCATCAGGGCGATCGGAATGCGGCCGCGTTCGGCTTCGTAGCGGGCGTCTTTGGTGAAGCCGCCGGTGCTGACATACAAGCCTTTGTCACGCTCATGCGGTCCGCCCAGGAAGCTGCGAATTTGCGGCGATCCTATGGCGTCTTTGTGGTGCTTGACCTCCACCACGATGCGTGGGTCTTCAAAGCCCAGCCCATCGCGTGAAGCCACGATGTCCTTGCCCCGGTCCGAGCCGCTGGGTGACACGCGCGTCTTGTAGCCCATGGCGCGCAGCAGGCCGGCCACCAGCTCTTGCATCTCGGCCCAGTCCAGCGCGCTGACGCGGTCCTTGATGAATTCCAATGCCTGGTTCTGGATGTCTTTGTACTGGCTGCCCACTTCGTCCGTGGTCACATCCAGAGGCACGGCGGGACTGGCCAGGGTGCCGGCGGGCTGTGCCACCAGCTTCTCCAGTTCCTGCCCCACCTCCAGCGGTATCTGGAACAAGGTGGAAATGGAGCCCAGGCTGGCCCGTGCCGCCACCGAAAGACCATCCCGGGCGATGGTGCCGCGCCATTGCACAAGCCTGCGGTTGGGATGGTCACCCTGGGCCGTGCCTGCATGCGCATAGTCGCCCGCCACCGTGCCCAGCAGGTAGATGCGCTCGCTGGGGTTGTAGGTGACCACGTTGTCGCCCACCTTCATCTCGCGCACGAAACGGAAGGTCTGGCCGGCATAGCTGCTCAGGGTGCCGGTCGACAAGTTTGGGTAAGCGGCCGCAGCGGCCTTCTGGAAGTCGGCGCGGTGGCGTAAGGCGTTCAGGTCACCCATCTCGTGCCAGCCGATGGTGACGAGGCTCTGGCTCTGAAAGTCCTCGAAGCGAAAGCCGCCCTCACCGGCTCGCACCATCCAATAGATCGCTGTGGTCTTGTTCATTGCACGGTTTCTTCCTATTGGCCATCGCCACCGCTTGTTCTTTCAGACAAAACCTTCTGGGCGAAACGATGCGCCGCTCCATCCAGCGCATCGAGTTCATGCGGTAACGAAGGCAGCCACCCGTCTCCATGCGGGGAGCGCTCCAATGAGCCATGGTTGGTGTGCCATGGCCATGTGGATGTTGGATGGAATGGACCTGCCGGCGCATGACCGGCTTCCAATGCGATGGCGACCGGCATGCATCGCCAAATGCATGGAGGTCAAACGTCGATATTCCCCGCCCGCAACGCATTCGTCTCGATGAAATCCCGCCGCGGCTCCACCTCGTCGCCCATCAGCATGGTGAACACCCGGTCCGCCTCGATCGCATCGTCGATCTGCACGCGCAGCAGGCGGCGCACTTCGGGGTCCATCGTGGTTTCCCAGAGCTGCTCGGGGTTCATTTCGCCCAGGCCCTTGTAGCGCTGGCGGCTAGTGGTGCGCTCGGCCTCGGAGATCAGCCAGGCCATGGCCTGGCG
Source organism: Acidovorax sp. SUPP1855 (assembly GCF_030158955.1). Classification (NCBI taxonomy): domain Bacteria; kingdom Pseudomonadati; phylum Pseudomonadota; class Betaproteobacteria; order Burkholderiales; family Comamonadaceae; genus Acidovorax; species Acidovorax sp. SUPP1855. The sequence goes on from NZ_BQXI01000002.1 coordinate 298,840, forward strand.
GAAGTCGGACACTTTTTCTTCCTTCTGCTTCTCGCCTTCGCCGCGCAGGGCCTTGGCGCCCTCGCCGACCAAGCCGCGGAAGGTGCTGGCGGCTTCGGCCAGGGCAGCGTAGTCGGCGCCGTGCACGAAGTCCTGGGTGATCAGGCTGCTCTTGACGTTGCCGTGGTGGCGGCGGCTGATGCGCAGGATGGGCTTGTCGGTGCGCACGTCGAACTCGCCGGCCACTTCGGCGGGGATGCCGTTGGTGGTCAGCTCGCGCAGCTTGGCCTGCAGCTGCACGGCGCTGGCCTCGGCATCGGCCACGGTGTCCAGGTTCAGGCTCACGCCGTCGGCGATGGCGCGCAGGGCCTCCTTGTCCATGAAGGCGGACAGGCGGTGGATGACGGCCTCGGCCAGTTGGTGCTTTTGCGCCAGGGCGGTGAGTGTGTCGCCGGTCAGGGTCTGCGGGCTGGCGCCGCCGGTGGTCACGCTGGCGTCCTTGAGCGCGATGCGCAGCAGGAAGGTGTCGAGCGCCGGGGCGTCCTTCAGGTACAGCTCTTCCTTGCCGGCCTTGACCTTGTACAGCGGCGGCTGCGCGATGTAGATGTGGCCGCGCTCGACCAGCTCGGGCATCTGGCGGTAGAAGAAGGTCAGCAGCAGGGTGCGGATGTGGGCGCCGTCCACGTCGGCGTCGGTCATGATGATGATGCGGTGGTAGCGCAGCTTGGCGGCGTCGAAGTCGTCCACGCCGCTCTTGCCGGATTCGACCGCGGCCTTGCCGATGCCAGTGCCCAGGGCGGTGATGAGCGTGACGATTTCATTGCTGGTCAGCAGCTTTTCGTAGCGCGCCTTTTCCACGTTCAGGATCTTGCCGCGCAGCGGCAGGATGGCCTGGAACTTGCGATCGCGGCCCTGCTTGGCGGAGCCGCCGGCGGAGTCGCCCTCGACGATGTAGATCTCGCACAGCGCGGGGTCTTTTTCCTGGCAGTCGGCCAGCTTTCCGGGCAGGCCCATGCCGTCCAGCACGCCCTTGCGGCGCGTCATTTCGCGGGCCTTGCGGGCGGCTTCGCGGGCGCGGGCGGCTTCGATGATCTTGCCGCACAGGATCTTGGCGTCGTTGGGGCGCTCTTCCAGGTAGTCGGTCAGCGTCTTGGCGACGATGTCCTCCACCGGCGCGCGCACTTCACTGGACACCAGCTTGTCCTTGGTCTGGCTGCTGAACTTGGGCTCGGGCACCTTCACGCTCAGCACGCAGCACAGGCCTTCGCGCATGTCGTCGCCGCTCACCTCGACCTTGGCCTTCTTGGCCAGTTCGTGCGCGTCGATGTACTTGCCGATGACGCGGGTCATGGCGGCGCGCAGGCCGGTCAGGTGGGTGCCGCCGTCGCGCTGCGGGATGTTGTTGGTGAAGCACAGCACCTGTTCGCTGTAGCCGTCGTTCCACTGCATGGCCACCTCGACGCCGATCTCGGTGCCGGGAATGCCGCCGTAGGTTTCGGCCGGGCGCGCGCCCGTGGCGTAGAACGCGGTGGGGTGCAGAACCTTCTTGTTGGCGTTGATGAAGCCGACGAAGCCCTTCACGCCACCGGCGCCGGAGAAGTCGTCTTCCTTGCCGGTGCGCTCGTCCTTCAAGCGGATGCGCACGCCGTTGTTCAGGAACGAGAGCTCGCGCAGGCGCTTGGCCAGGATCTCGTAGTGGAAGTCGTTGTTCTCTTTGAAGATCTCGGTGTCGGGCAGGAAGTGCACCTCGGTGCCGCGCTTGTCGGTGTCGCCGATGACCTTCATGGGCGAGATCTCGACGCCGTTCACGGTCTCCAGGATGCGGTTCTGCACGAAGCCCTGGCTGAACTCGAGCACGTGCACCTTGCCCTCGCGGCGCACCGTCAGGCGCAGCATCTTGCTGAGCGCGTTCACGCAGCTGACACCCACGCCGTGCAGGCCGCCCGAGACCTTGTAGCTGTTCTGGTTGAACTTGCCGCCGGCGTGCAGTTCGGTCAGCGCGATCTCGGAGGCCGAGCGCTTGGGCTCGTGCTTGTCGTCCATCTTCACGCCGGTGGGAATGCCGCGGCCGTTATCGGTCACGCTGATGGAGTTGTCCGAGTGGATGGTGACGACGATGTCGTCGCAGTGCCCGGCCAGCGCCTCGTCGATGGAGTTGTCCACCACTTCGAAGACAAGGTGGTGCAGGCCCGTGCCGTCGGACGTGTCGCCGATGTACATGCCGGGGCGCTTGCGCACGGCCTCCAGGCCTTCCAGGATCTGGATCGCGCCTTCGCCGTAGCCTTCGCTGGCGCCCGCCTGCTGGGTGTCGATCTTGGTGAAGGGCTGCGCTTCGCCCGCGCCGTCGGAGGAAGGCTCGGGCAGGGTGTTCTCAGCGGTCATGGATGGCCTTGGGGTCCGTGGAAACCGGGGGGTTTCCTGAATGTTCAATAAGGGTCAAATCGGCCTCCAGCGCATATTCTTCTAGGGCATATAGCTACAAAAAACATAGCACTCACCCCCGGCGCTGGAAGACGGGTGCGTCAGATGCGCATGGGCATCACGACGTACTTGAAGGTCTCGTTCTCGGGGATGGTCAGCAGCGCCGAGCTGTTGCCGTCCGACAGCTCCACCTTCACCATGTCCTGGCCCATGTTGGCCAGGGCGTCGATGAGGTAGGTGACGTTGAAGCCGATCTCGATGGTGTCGCCGCCGTAGTCGATGTCGAGTTCGTCCACGGCCTCTTCCTGCTCGGCGTTGTTGGACGCCACGCGCAGGGTGCCGGGCTCCAGGTTCAGGCGCACGCCCTTGAACTTGTCGCTGGTCATGATGGCGGTGCGCTGCAGGCTGGCCAGCAGCGGCGCGCGGCCCAGGGTCACGCTGTTCTTGTGGTTCTTGGGGATCACGCGGTTGTAGTCGGGGAACTTGCCCTCGACCAGCTTCGTGACGAACTCCATGCCGCCGAACGTGAACTTCGCCTGGTTGTTGGCGAACTGCATCTCGATGTGCGGCTGGTTCTCGCCGCCCGCATCCGACAGCAGGCGCTGCAGCTCCAGCACGGTCTTGCGCGGCAGGATGACTTCCTGCTTGGGCACTTCGACGTCCAGCGTGGCGCTGGCGAAGGCCAGGCGGTGGCCGTCGGTGGCGACCAGGCTCAGCTGCTGGCCTTCGGCCACGAACAGAATGCCGTTCAGGTAGTAGCGGATGTCCTGCACCGCCATGGCGAACGACACCTGGCCCAGCAGGTCCTTGAGCACCTTCTGCGGCACGCTGAAGGCGGGGCCGAAGGCGGCCGACTCCTGCACCAGGGGAAAGTCCTCGGCCGGCAGCGACTGCAGCGTGAAGCGGCTCTTGCCGCCCTTGAGGATCAGCTTGGACTGGCTCGACTCCAGGCTCACGGTCTGGTCGCCGGGCATGGTCTTCAGGATGTCGATCAGCTTGCGCGCGCCCACCGTGGTGGTGAAGTCGCCCGTGTCGCCGCCCAGCTCGGCGGTGGTGCGGATCTGGATTTCCAGGTCGCTCGTGGTCAGCTGCAGCGCGTTGCCCGTCTTGCGGATCAGCACGTTCGCCAGGATGGGCAGGGTGTGCCGGCGCTCGACGATGCCGGACACCGATTGCAGAACCGCGAGAACCTTGTCTTGTGTTGCCTTCAGGACAATCATGTCGTCAACCTTTGGTGGTTTTGGGAAACGTGCCAGGACGGCGGCATGGGCCATGCCCCCTCATGCCGTCCAGCACGCCATTTTGCCCGTGAACGGGGCGCGCTCCGTGGGGGTGCGGGGCCACTTCGGCATCAACCCTTGAGCGTCTGCTCCAGCACGTGCAGCTGCTGGTTCAGTTCGGTGAGCTGCTGGCGCTCGCCGGCGATCTTGCGCACTGCGTGCAGCACCGTGGTGTGGTCGCGCCCGCCGAACAGCTCGCCGATCTCGGGCAGGCTCTTTTGCGTGAGCTCCTTGGCCAGGTACATGGCGATCTGACGCGGCCGGGCGATGCTGGCGGGGCGCTTCTTGCTGTACATGTCGGCGACCTTGATCTTGTAGTAGTCGGCCACCGTCTTCTGGATGTTCTCCACCGAGATCTGCCGGTTCTGGATCGACAGCAGGTCGCGCAGCGCCTCGCGGGCGAGCTGGATGGAGACTTCCTTCTGGTTGAAGCGCGAATACGCCAGGATCTTGCGCAGCGCGCCTTCCAGTTCGCGCACGTTGCTGCGCACGTTCTTGGCGACGAAGAAGGCCACCTCCTCGGGCATGTCGGCGCTTTCGGCGCGGGCCTTGTTGATCAGGATGGCCACGCGCATTTCCAGCTCGGGCGGCTCGATGGTCACCGTAAGGCCGGAGTCGAAGCGCGAAACGAGCCGCTCGTGGATGTTGGCCAGGCCCTTCGGGTACGTGTCCGAGGTCATCACGATGTGGCTCTTCTTGGCCAGCAGCGCCTCGAACGCGTTGAAGAACTCTTCCTGCGTGCGGTCTTTATTCGCGAAGAACTGCACGTCATCGATCAGCAGCAGATCGAGGGAGTGGTAATGCTCCTTGAACTCGTCGAACGTGCGCCGCTGGTACGCCTTAACCACATCCGAAACGAACTGCTCGGCATGGATGTAGAGAACTTTCGCGTCGGGCTTGTCGGCCAGCAACTTGTTGCCCACCGCGTGCACCAGGTGGGTCTTGCCCAGGCCGACGCCGCCATAGATGAAAAGCGGGTTGTACAGGTGGCCGGGCGAGCCCGCCACGTGCATGGCCGCCGAGCGCGCCATGCGGTTGGCCGTGCCCTCCACCAGCGTCTCGAACGTGAGCGCGGCATTCAGGCGCGAGCGGAAAGCACCAGCCACCGGCTCGTCGCTGGGCGCCGCGGCGGGCGTGGGCTCGGACGACACCACCTGCCCCGTCGGCGTGGATCGCACGTAAGTACGGGCAACGGTCTCACGCTGAGCGAGCGCTAACTCAAGCGACACCGGCTGGCCGTAGAGGCCTTCCAGCAGGGCCGCGATGCGGCCGGCGTATTGCGCACGGATCCAGTCGAGCTTGAAGCGGTTGGCCACCAGCAGGGTGACCTTGGAGAAGTCGGGAGCGACCTGGGCGGTGAGCGGCTTGATCCAGGTGTTGAACTGCTGCTCCGGCAGGTCTTGCGCAAGCTGCTCGACGCAGGCTTGCCACAGTCCTTGTCCGGCATCGGCGCCTGGGTCGTTGTCGGGGCTGCGGGAAGGTTCCTCGGTCATTGATGGCGGTTCTTGTTGTGGATAGGAGGAACGATTCAGGGCCGCGGATTGTACCTTTTCAAAGGGTTATCCACAACCTCGGTCAGGGCGCCCACGGCGCGCGCCACCCGCGCCGCAAACCCCCTGTACTGCCGCCTCGCCATTGCCACGCCGGCACAAGCCTGCAATAATCGCCGGTTTCCCTGAATGCGTTCAGGGCAATAACGCCCGGGCCAAGCGCTTTGATCTTGATCGAAGTGCCGCATCCGGAGGGCCTGGAACCCGCATCTTGCGAGTTGCGCCCGGAACCTAACCCTCAAGGACATTGACCATGAAACGTACTTACCAGCCTTCCAAGACGCGCCGTGCGCGCACCCACGGTTTCCTCGTGCGCATGAAGACGCGCGGCGGCCGTGCCGTCATCAACGCACGCCGCGCCAAGGGCCGCAAGCGCCTGGCCGTCTAAGGCCGCCACGGCACTCGGCCCGGTTCCGGGCGGGAACCCTCCCATGCAACGGCTGAAAACCCGTCCGCAGTTCCAGGCCGCCATGGCCGGGGGAACGGTCTCCCGCACCGCACACTTCGCACTGCACCGACTGGGGCTCGCTCCCACCGGCGCAGCGGTCGCATCGCCTCCCGCACCTCCCACAGGGCCCGGCCCCTTGCCTCATGCGCAAGGGCCGCAGGCCCTGTTTGGCATGGCCGAGCCGCCCGGCGTCTGGCTGGGCGCCATGGTGCCCAAGCGCTGGGCCCGCCGCGCGGTCACCCGCAACACCATCAAGCGGCAGATTCATGCCGTGGCCGCCTCGTTCGAGTCCCAGTTGCCGCAGGCCGCGCACGTGGTGCGCCTGCGGGCGACGTTCGACCGCAAGCAGTTCACCAGCGCCACGTCCGATGCCCTCAAGCAAGCGGTTCGCGCCGAACTGCTGCAGCTGTTCGGCTACGCCGTGCGGCGCAGCGGCGGCGCTGCCACCGCCACTGGGGCACCGACGGCGGCGGCCCCCCAGCCCGCCCCGGCGCCTGTGTCATGATGCGCGCGCTGCTGATGGCGCTGGTGCGTGGCTACCGGCTGGTGCTGAGCCCCTGGCTCGGATCGGCCTGCCGTTTCGAGCCCACGTGTTCGGCCTATTCGCTGCAGGCACTTGAACGCCATGGCGCCGCGGCCGGAACTTATCTGACGCTGCACCGTCTGGCACGGTGCCAGCCCTGGTGCGATGGAGGGCATGATCCGGTGCCCGAAGAACTGCCCCGCGCACTGCGGCTGTTCTCGCGCCTGTCTCCTTCCACGTCCTCCACCCCCTCCTCACCGAAGAAGTCTTCATGAACGACATTCGCCGCACCATCCTGTGGGTGATATTTGGCTTTTCCATGGTTCTGCTATGGGACAAGTGGCAAGTGCACAACGGCCACAAGGCCACCTTCTTCCCCGGTGCAACGCCTGCCGCCGTGGCGCCCGCGTCTTCGGCGCCGGCCGCCTCTGGCACCGCCGGCGCTTCCACCGTGCCGGCCCCCACAGCCGCGGCGGCGCCCGCGAATGCGCAGCAGGTGCCGGGCGGCGTGCCGCAGCCGGCAGCGGCGGCACAGCGCCAGCGCGTCACCTTGACCAGCGACGTGCTGCGCCTGACCTTCGACAGCGAAGGCGGCTCGCTCACGCATGGCGAACTGCTCAAGTACCCCGACATGGCCGACAAGTCCAAGCCGTTCATGCTGCTGGACGAAAGCGCGCAGCGCGTGTACGTGGCGCAGACCGGCCTGATCGGCGGCGCCTACCCCACGCACAAGACGGCGATGTCGGTGGTGGCCGGCAACCGCGACCTGCAGGACGGCCAGAACGAGATCAGCGTGCGCTTCGAATCCGCCGACCTGGGCGGCGTGAAGCTGGCCAAGACCTGGACCGTGAAGCGCGGCGCCTACGACGTGGCCGTGAAGCACGAGATCGTGAACACCGGCACCGCGCCCGTGTCGCCCCAGCTGTACCTGCAGCTGGTGCGCGACGGCAACAAGCCGCCAGGCGAGTCGTCGTTCTATTCGACCTTCACCGGCCCCGCGGTCTATACCGAAGCCAAGAAGTACCACAAGGTCGAATTCAAGGACATCGAGAACGGCAAGGCCGAAATCGACAAGTCCTCCACCAACGGCTACGTGGCCATGGTGCAGCATTACTTCGCCAGCGCCTGGCTGCTGGGCAACGACGTGCAGCGCGACCTGTTCGTGCGCAAGGTGGACACCAACCTGTACTCGGTCGGCATGATCACCCCGGTCGGCGAGATCGCGCCGGGGCAGTCCAAGACGGTGGACGCACGCCTGTTCGCCGGCCCGCAGGTCGAGACGATGCTGGAATCGCTCACCCCCGGCCTGGAACTGGTGAAGGACTACGGCTGGCTCACCATCCTGGCCAAGCCGCTGTACTGGCTGCTCGACCAGCTGCACAAGGTGCTGAACAACTGGGGCTGGTCCATCGTGGCGCTGGTGTTCCTGCTGAAGATCGCGTTCTACTGGCTCAATGCGAAGGCGTACGCCAGCATGGCCAAGATGAAGGCCATCAACCCCAAGATCATGGAGATGCGCGAGCGCCTGAAGGACAAGCCGCAGCAGATGCAGCAGGAGATGATGCGCATCTACCGCGAGGAGAAGGTCAATCCGATGGGCGGCTGCTTCCCCATCATGATCCAGATCCCCGTGTTCATCGCGCTCTACTGGGTGCTGCTGTCCAGCGTGGAAATGCGCAACGCGCCGTGGATCGGCTGGATCAAGGACCTGTCCTCGCCCGACCCGTTCTTCATCCTGCCGCTGCTGATGACCGCCAGCTCGCTGCTGCAGACCGCGCTGAACCCCGCGCCGCCCGATCCGCTGCAGGCCAAGATGATGTGGTTCATGCCCCTGATCTTCAGCGTGATGTTCTTCTTCTTCCCGGCGGGCCTGGTGCTGTACTGGCTGACGAACAACATCCTGTCGATCGCGCAGCAGTGGATCATCAACACGCGCATGGGCGTGCCGCCGCAGTTCAACCTGCCGAAGTTCCGTTGACCCGCAACGCAGCGCGGACGCGCTGCGTTTGCGACACATTCCACGGCCGCTGTACAGCGGCCGTTTTTCATTGGGTACGATGCTTGCTTGCCACCTGCGGCATCTTTCATCCACTTTCGTTAACCGACGAGGAGACCTGGCCAATGAAACAGCAGCGTACGACTTTCAAATGGAGCGCACTGGGCATCGCGGTCCTGCTGGCAGCAGGATCGGCCCATGCCGCAACGATGCGGTGGGCCGGCGCCAACGACATCCTGACCGTGGACCCCCACGCCCAGAACCACCAGACGACGCATGCCTTCCTGCAGCAGGTGTACGAGAGCCTGGTGCGCTATGACGAGAAGTACCAGATCCAGCCCGCACTCGGCACGAAGTGGACCCAGATCTCCCCCACGCAGGTGCGCTTCGAACTGCGCAAGGGCGTTAAATTCCACGACGGTGCGCCGTTCACGGCCGACGACGTGGTGTTCTCGCTCACCCGCGCCATGACGCCCCCCTCGAACATGCAGTCCGCCGTGCAGAGCATCAAGGAAGTGAAGAAGGTCGACGACTTCACCGTGGACCTGATCTTGAAGGGCCCAAACCCCGTGCTGCTGCGCGAGCTGACCGAGGCCCGCATCATGAACAAGGCCTGGGCCGAGAAGAACAACTCGACCAAGGCGCAGGACTATGCCGGCAAGGAAGAGAACTTCGCCTCGCGCAACGCCAACGGCACCGGCCCCTTCATCATGGTGGGCTGGCAGCCCGACGTGAAGGTCACGCTCAAGAAGAACCCGGACTGGTGGGACAAGCCCAAGGGCAACATCGACGAAGTCGTGTTCACCCCCATCAAGTCGGCGGCCACGCGCTCGGCCGCGCTGATTTCCGGCCAGGTCGATTTCGTCGTCGATCCGCCCACGCAAGATCTGGCGCGCATGAAGTCCAGCCCCGACATCACGCTGATCGAAGGCGCCGAGAACCGCACCATCTACCTGGGCCTGGACCAGTTCCGCGACGAACTGCCGGGTGCCGGCACGCCGGGCAAGAACCCGCTCAAGGACAAACGCGTGCGCCAGGCGCTCTACCAGGCCATCGATTCGGCCGGCATCCACAGCCGCACCATGCGCAACCTGTCGGTGCCTGCCGGCACCATGGTCGCGCCCATGGTCCACGGCTGGAGCAAGAGCCTGGACGAGCGTGCAGCCAAGTACGACGTCGAAGCCGCCAAGAAGCTGCTGGCCGACGCAGGCTACCCCCAGGGCTTTTCGCTCAAGCTCGACTGCCCCAATGACCGCTACGTGAACGACGAAGCGATCTGCCAGGCCGTCACCGCCATGTGGACGCGCATCGGCGTGAAGACCACGCTGCAGGCCGCCCCCATGGCCCAGTTCGTCAGCCGCGTGATGAACAACGACGTGAGCGCCTACCTGTTCGGCTGGGGCGTGGCGACGTTCGACTCGCTCTATTCGCTGGATTCGTTGATGGCCACCAAAGCCGGCAAGACGGCTGCGGGCACCTACAACGGCGGTCGCTTCAGCGATGCCAAGCTGGACGAAATGATCAGCCAGATCAAGGTGGAGATGGATGCGCCCAAGCGCGACGCGCTGATCGCCGATGCCCTCAAGCTGGTCAAGGACGAGTACTACTACCTGCCCCTGCACCACCAGATCCGCCCATGGGCGATGCGCAAGGGCGTGGAGACGCTGCACCGCGCGGACGACCGCCCGATGCCCAACTGGACCACGATCAAGTAAGCCCTCCGATCGGACCGAACGCAAAGCCCGCCCCTGGCGGGCTTTGTCTTTTGCGGGCGTGGTGCCGCGCCCCGTGCAGGGGTGTGCCACGCGAATGGCGCAGCTATCATGCCCCGTTCCCCCAGCCCACTCTCTTCGCATGCTGCCCCGCCACTCCGACCCCATTGCCGCCATCGCCACCGCACCGGGGCGCGGCGCCGTGGGCATCGTGCGGGTGTCCGGCCGGGGCCTGGGACCGCTCACCGAGGCGCTGTGCGGGCGCGCCCTGCGACCGCGCGAAGCCACGTACCTGCCCTTTCGCGATGCGGCCGGCCAGTCCATCGACCAGGGGCTGGCACTGTACTTTCCCGCGCCCCACAGCTACACGGGCGAGGACGTGCTGGAGCTTCAGGCGCACGGCGGCCCCGTGGTGCTGCAGCTGCTGCTGGCGCGCTGCCTGGAAGCCGCCGCCCAGGCCGACGCGGCCAGCGGCCGGGCCTGCCTACCCGGCCTGCGCCTGGCGCAGCCGGGCGAGTTCACCGAACGGGCCTTCCTCAACGACAAGATCGACTTGGCGCAGGCCGAAGCCATTGCCGACCTGATCGATGCGAGCACCGAAGCCGCGGCGCGCAGCGCCAGCCGTTCGCTGGCGGGCGCGTTCTCGCACGAGATCCACCGCCTGCGTGATGCCCTCATCCACCTGCGCATGCTGGTGGAAGCCACGCTCGACTTTCCCGAAGAAGAAATCGACTTCCTGCGCAAAGCGGACGCCAGCGGGCAGCTGTCGAATTTGCAGCAGACGCTGGCCGCCGTCATGCAGCGCACGCGCCAGGGCGCGCTGCTGCGCGAGGGCATCAAGGTGGTGATCGCCGGGCAGCCCAATGCCGGCAAGAGTTCGCTGCTGAATGCCCTGGCCGGCGCCGAGCTGGCCATCGTCACGCCCATCGCCGGCACCACGCGCGACAAGGTGCAGCAGACCATCCAGATCGAGGGCGTGCCGCTGCACGTGATCGACACGGCGGGCCTGCGCGAGAGCGACGACGAGGTGGAGAAGATCGGCATCGCGCGCGCCTGGGACGAAATCGCCGCGGCCGACGCCGTGCTCTTCCTGCACGACCTCACGCGCGCCGATGCGGCCGACTACCAGGCGGCCGACGCCGACATCGCCGGCACCATCGCCCGGACGCTGCCCGGCCATGTGCCAGTGATCGACGTGTGGAACAAGACCGATCAGGCACCGGGCCACAGCGCTGCCGCCATCCCGGACCGGCCGGCGGTCCACCTCTCGGCCCGCACGGGCGACGGGCTGGACGCACTGCGCCGCCTGCTGCTGGACGTGGCCGGATGGCAGTCGGCCCCCGAGGGCGTCTACATCGCGCGCGCGCGGCATGTGCAGGCGCTCCAGGCGGTGGACGGCCACCTGATGGAGGCCGCGGCGCAGCTGCATTCGCCGGGCCCGGCGCTCGATCTGCTGGCCGAGGAACTGCGGCTGGCGCAGCAGGCCCTCAATGCCATCACGGGGGAATTCACCTCCGACGATCTACTGGGCGTGATCTTCTCCAGCTTCTGCATCGGAAAATGACGCACCCGCGGAACGGTTGCGTTTTGTAAGGAGTGGTAAAGAGTGCTTGTGCGCCGAACGCATCGGGCTTAACTTCCGCGCCACTATGAATGCTGTGCTGTCATCCCACACCCCAAAAATGGACCTCACGGGTCTCGTGCAGGCCATCGCCCAGGCGCCGGCGGAAGACAGCATGATGAACCCGCTGACCACGGAGCAATGGGACCTGCTGTCGGGCTACCTGCTGCCCATGTCGCTCGCCACCGGCCACACCCTGTTCACGCAAGGCGCCAGCGACCGCACGCTGTACTTCGTGGAAAGCGGCAGTCTCAGCGTGCATTACGAAGACGAAAAAGACCGCCTGCGCTTGGCGATCGTCGGCCCCGGCTCCGTGGTGGGCGAAAGCGCCTTCTTCTCGCACAAGCCCCGCACCGCCACCGTGCAGGCAGGCGCACCGTCCAAGCTCTGGAACCTGACGGCGCTGCGGTTTTCCGAGCTCTCCAACCGCCAGCCGGCCGTGGCCCTCAGCTTGGCCATGGCCATGGGTTCGGTGCTGTCCAAGCGCCTCGGCAACCGCCGCCGGCGTGTTGCTGCGACCTGACACCTGAGCCCCCCATCGGGCCCGTGCCGGGGCCGGCGGACGCGGGAAAGCCATTGGCTCCCGGAGCGCGCGTTACACTCGTTTTCGAACTTTTGGCGCTATCCGAAAAAGGCACGGCATGTCACTTTTCAGTTGGTTCAACCGCAAACCCCCTGCGCCCCGGCAGCGCCCGGCGGTGGAGCCCTCCGGTCTGCTGAATGCAGACGCCACGGTGCCTCTGGTGCCCGGACGCGGCCCCGGCAAACCGATGGCCGAGCCTGCGGCCGAACACGCGGCCAACCGCAAGAACGAGCGCATGGAGCGGCGCGAACTGCTCTACACCGTGGTGCGCGATGCCATGGTCCGCGCGGGCGTGCTGTCCGCGGGCTACAAATTCAAGGTGCTGTCCTTGAACCAGCGCGGCCGCCAGTTCCTGGTGATGATGGACCTGGCCCGCGAATACGGCGGTGAGACCGTCCGCCTGAGCGAGATCGAGGCGCTCATCGCCCAGACCGCCAAGACCCGCTTCGACATTCTGGTGACCGCCGTGTACTGGCGCATCAACGACCACGTGGCCATCGGCATGCCCAGCAAGGGCCTCGCGCCCCACGGCGTGGCTGGCCCTTCCGTGCCGCACGTGCCGGCCCCGGTGGCGCGCCCTCCGGTCCACGCGCCGGCCCCCGCACCCGTGGCCGCCCCGCCCATCGATCCGCTGCTCGCGCCGCGCAGCGCCCCCCTGGTGCCCCCAGCGCCGCCGGCCCGCGCCCCTGCCAAGGCGTTCGACCCGATCGAGGCCGACGAAGTGGCGGCCTTCAAGCGGGCCCTGGACAACGCCGCCGCGGCCAAGCCCCCCGCACCGGCCCCGCGCACGGGGGTGTCCACGCGCTCGGGACCGCTGCTGCCTTCGACGCCCACCGGCTTCGAAGACACGGAAATGCCGGGCAGCGACGCGCGCTCGCCGGACCTGAGCAACACGCAGTACGGCGACCTGCGCTGAGCCGCACCAGCGGCGGCAAGGGCCTCATCACCCCAGCCGCCACCGCGTGTCGGCCTGCAACGGATCAGTACACGTCGCGCCGGTAGCGGCCCTCGGTGATCAGCGCATCGACGGCATCGGCACCGAGCACCTCCACCATCGCCGCGTCCACGCCGGCCGCCATGCCTTCGGCGCTGCCGCACACATAGACCACCGCGCCCTGCGCGATCCATTCGCGCAAGGGGTCCGCCGCATCGCGCAGCCGATCCTGCACGTGGCGATGGGCCTCCCCGTCGCGGGAAAACACCCGGTCCAGCCGCTCGAGAAAGCCATGCGTCTGCCAGCCACCGACTTCTTCGGCGCACAGGTTGTCGTGGGCCCGCTGGCGCTCGCCGAACAGTAGCCAGTTGCGCCGGTGGCCTGCCCGCACCCGGGCCCGCAGATGGGAGCGCAGACCCGCCAGGCCCGACCCGTTGCCGATGAAAAGGCAAGGCGCGTCGCCCGGGGCGGCATCGAAGCGCGGATTGGCCACCAGGCGCAAAGCCACTTCGGCGCCCAGCGGGGCATGGGCGGTGAGCCAGCCCGACGCCAGCCCCAGCCCCTGGGCATGCCGCTCCTGGCGGACCAGCAGCTGCAGCGCGCCGTCGCCAGGCAGGGAGGCCACGGAGTAGGTGCGGGGCGCCAGCGCCACCAGCGCATCGGCACAGGCCTGGGCATGGACCTCTGCCGCGCCCGACGGCAGCGGGGGCAGCACACTCACCGCCAGGGCCTCGGCCAGCGTGGTCCTGACGCCCCCATGCTGCACCGGTGCAGCGCCATCGGCACCCGCGGCTTGCAGCCAGGCCGCGACGGCCTCGGGCGCGTGGCGCGGCAGCACCTCCACCAAGGCGCCCGGATGCCATTCGACCGGAATGCCTGAGGTGAGCGACACCTCGAACAAGGGGTGGCCCAGGCTGCCCGGATTGAGGCAATCGCGCCGCTCCAGGCGCCACGGCGCGTAGACGGGCGCCATACCACCTTCCGCCAAAGCCCCCTCCAGGGCCAGATGCGCCACGCCGTCCAATACGGCCAGGGCCTCGCTCCAGCGGGCCAGGGCCGCAGGATCTGCGTCGTCCACTTCGATGAGCGGAAACAGCGGCTCGGCGCCCGCCCGGCGCAGGCCTTCGTCCAAGGCGTGGCCGAAGCCGCAAAAGCGCGTGTAGTTGCGGTCACCCAGCGCCAGCAGGCCGTAGCGCACGCCCTGCAGCGAGTTTGGCGGCTGTTGTGTCAGCAACCGGGCGAAGCGGCGGGCGTTATCGGGCGGCTCGCCCTCGCCGAAGCTGCTGGCCACCAGCAGCACGCGGCGGTGCCCGGCCAGCATCGCGGGCGTGAGCGCCTGCAGCGATTGCACGGCCACACCCAAGCCGGCGCGCTGCAATGCGGCCGCGCTCTGCAGCGCCATGCGCTCGGCCTGGCCGGCCTGACTGGCGTAGGCGACCAGCAGCGTGTCGGCGCCCTGCGCCGCGCCGCCTGCCGCCAGTGGTGCGGGCTGCCCGTGGGCGGCGCGCGCGGCCTCTGTGGCACGGCGCTGGCGACGGCGCCCCAGGTAGAGCATCCAGCCGGTAACCGCGAAGAGCGGCATGGCCAGGCTGCCCACCATCACCGCCACCCGGCCGGGCAGGCCGAAGTAAGTGCCCATGTGCAAGGGATAGATGGTGGCGAGCGCGCGTGCCGCGGCGCTGCGCTGGGCATGGCGGTCGTCCACCGGCATCTCGCCGGTCAAGGGCTCGATGGACATCCGGTTGCGCTGGCGATCATGCGTTGCATCCGTGGCCAGCCAGGTGAACTGCACGGCCTGCGTGGGCCGCGCCGGCAGGCGCAGGCTGGCCTGGGTCCACGGCCCTGCCCGCTGCTCGAACGTGCGCCAGGCGCGCGTGAGGTCCAGCGGCGCGGCCTCAGCGGCATCGGGCCCGGCCTTGCCGCCCGCGCGCGGGGCAGGGGCTGCCGTGCGCGCCGGGCGCGGAATGCCGGCCCAGCCGTCCACCGTGTCGCGCACTGCATCGAACGCCCAGTAAAGCCCGGTGGCGGTGAGCATGAGGTACACCACCAGCGCCCACGTGCCGACCACCGAGTGCAACGCCCACAGGAACGAGCGGCCCTTGAGCGCCGGATCGAACGTAAGCCAAGTGCGCCAGCGCAGCGGGTGGCGCGGCCAGCGCAGGTACAGGCCCGAGAGCGACAGTGCAAGCAGGCACAGCGCGAGCACGCCCGTGGCCACGCGGCCAGAGTCGCGTGGCAGCAGCAGCCAGCGGTGCAGCGCCTCGATCCATTCGAAGGCGTCCTGCCCCTTCAGCGCCGGCTGCAGCGCGCCGGTGTAGGGGTGCACGTAGACGGTGTCGCCCCGGCGCTCGCCGGGACGCGCCTGGAAGATCACCCGCGCCGCCGCGCCGGGTTGCGATTGCACCGTGAGGGTGCTGATGCGCGGGTGGCCGGGCACGCGCGCCACGGCATCCATGATCTGCTGCGGGGTGAGCATGGGCCCGGCGTGCGGCGTGACCTGGCGCACGCCGGGGTTGAGGGCGTCCAGGATTTCCTCATGGAAGGACAGCAGCGCCCCGGACAGGCCGATGACCACGAGCACGGTCCCCGCCGTGATGCCCAGGAACCAGTGCACCTGGAACCACGCCTGCCGCAGCGAGGGCAGCGACAGCCGGCGCCATGGAGCGCGCCGGGCCTCCGATGCCCCGCCCTGCGGCTGGCAAGCCCCGTCAGGGGCCAACGCACCAGCGCTCCGGGCCAGCGGCTGGGATGTGGCGCCGTCGCGGTTCACAGGCCCGCCCCTTCGCCAGGTCCGGCGTGCGCCAGAACCAGGCCGGAGACGGAAAGAGAGACAGCCCGCAGGCCGGAGCGGCGCGGGTCAAACGGGACAAGGCGGGACATAGCGGACGGAACCCAGGAAAGAAGCGAACGAGAAAAAGCCATTCCATCTGCAGCAGCGTCAACGCCCCACGCGGCGGTCTCCAGCCGAACGCCGGAACGAATCCGTCGGATGAGAATGATTGCTAATTTTATCGCCCCAGTCCACCCAGGGGCCGTGGCGTGCCCGGCCAGCGGGTTTCCGCCCCCGGGCTCAGTGGCCGGCGAAGTCCACCAGCGTGTACAGCGGCAGGCCCGCGTCCCGCAGGCGCTGCGAGCCACCCAGCTCGGGCAGGTCCACGATGGCCGCGCCCTCGGTCACCGTCGCGCCCAGCCGCTCCAGCAGATTCTTGCCCGCCATCATCGTGCCGCCCGTGGCGATCAGATCGTCGATGAGCAGCACGCGGTCGCCGGGCTTCACGGCATCGGCATGCAGCTCCACGGTGGCGCTGCCGTATTCCAGTTCGTAGGTTTCCTCGACCGTGGTGAAGGGCAGCTTGCCTTTCTTGCGGATCGGCACGAAGCCCACGTTCAGCTCGTAGGCCACGACCGCGCCCAGAATGAAGCCGCGCGCATCCAGCCCGGCCACCACATCGGGCCGCAGGGCCCGGTCCATGTAGCGGTGCACGAAGGCATCGATGAGCACGCGGAACACCTTCGGGTCCTGCAGCAGCGGAGTGATGTCCCGGAACTGCACGCCCGGCGCGGGCCAGTCGGGCACCGTGCGGATGTGCTGGCGAAGGTATTCGTTGACGCTGAGGGCTTGCATGGCGCGGTGGAGAAGGCTGGAAGGAAAAGGCCGCCCGCGCACGGCCGCACAGGTGCCGCCACGCCAGGGGGAGGGAAAGAAGGGAAGGAATGCAGTGTATCGGCGGGGCAGCCGCCTGCGGCTGCCAGGCGTTCACACCCGCAGCAAGGCGTCTTCCGCCAGCGCCAGCGCCGTGGGGTGGCCCGAGAGCACCAGCGTGTCGCCTTCGGCCAGCACCGTGGCATCGTCCGGCTGGGACATGCGGCCGTCCTTGTGGCGCAGGTTCACCACCCGAACACCCATCGCCTGCAGGGCCAGCGGCCCCAGCGCCTGGCCCAGCGGCCGCACCCCGGGGGGCAGCGTGACGGACGCCAGCCGCTCCTGGTCGCGCTCGGACACGGTGTCGTCGTCCGCCCCGTGGAAGTAGCCGCGCAGCAGGTTGTAGCGGGCGTCGCGCTGGTCCTGCACCAGGCGCAGCACCCGCCGCATGGGCACGCCGACCAGCGCCAGCGCATGGCTGGCCAGCATCAGCGAGCCTTCGATGGCCTCGGGCACCACCTCGGTCGCGCCGGCGGCCTGCAGTTTGTCGAGGTATTGGTCGTCCTGCGTTCGCACCACCACCGGCACCTGCGGCGCGTGCTCGCGCGTATTGGCCAGCACCTTGAGCGTGGCGGGAATGTCCAGGTACGTCACCGCCACGGCACTGGCGCGCACCAGCCCGGCCGCCATCAGGGCCTGCAGCCGCGTGGCATCGCCGTACACCACGGAATCCCCGGCCGCCGCAGCCTGGCGTACCCGGTCGGGGTCCAGGTCCAGCGCCATGTAGGGAATGCCTTCGCGCTCCAGCATCCGCGCCAGGTTCTGGCCGCAGCGCCCGTAGCCGCAGATCAGCACGTGCTTGCTGGTGTTGATCGACTTGCGTGCAATGGTGGTCATCTGCAGCGACTGCTGCAGCCAGTCGCTGGCGACCAGCTTCATCACGATGCGGTTGCTGTACAGGATGAGGAACGGCGTCGCCAGCATCGACAGCACCATCGCGGCCAGGATGGGGTTCATCAGCGCGGGCTGCACCAGCCCGTGCTCCTGCGTGAGCGACAGCAGCACGAAACCGAACTCCCCCGCCTGCGCCAGATACAGCCCGGTGCGAAGCGACACGCCCGTGGTGGCGCCCATGCCGCGCGCCAGCAGCAGGATCACACCGGCCTTGACCAGCAAGGGCACCACCAGGAGCAGCAGCACCAGCGCCCAGCGCTCCAGCAGGATGTGCCAGTCCAGCATCATCCCCACTGTGATGAAGAACAGGCCCAGCAACACGTCGTGGAAGGGACGGATGTCCGTGCCCACCTGGTGGCGGTATTCGGTTTCGGACACCAGCACGCCGGCGATGAAGGCCCCAAGCGCCAGCGACAGCCCCGCCGTCTCGGTCAGCCAGGCCAGCCCCAGCGTGATGAGCAGCAGGTTCAGCATGAACAGCTCGTCGCTCTTGCGGCGCGCCACCAGCGTGAGCCACCAGCGCATCACCCGCTGGCCACCCGCCAGCAGCACGCCCACCAGCACCGTGGCCTTGAGCAGCGCCAGGCCCAGCGCGACGAACAGCTGGTCCGGCCGGGAGCCGAGCGCCGGGATCAGCACCAGCAGCGGCACCACGGCCAGATCCTGGAACAGCAGGATGCCCAGCACGCGGCGGCCGTGCTCGCTCTCCAGCTCCGCCCGCTCGGCCATCAGCTTGACCACGATGGCGGTGCTGCTCATCACCAGCGTGCCGGCCAGGGCCAGCGCCGTCTGCCAGCCCATGTCCCAGATGCCGCCCACGTAGCGCGACAGCAGCAGCACACCCGCCATGGTGGCCGCCATGGTCAGCGCCACCTGCATCAGCCCCAGGCCGAACACGAACTGGCGCATGGCGCGCAGCTTGGACAGGCTGAATTCCAGGCCGATGGCGAACATGAGGAACACCACGCCGAACTCGCCCAGGTGGCGCACGCCTTCCGAGTTCTGGGCCAGGGCCAGCGCATGGGGCCCGATCAGGATGCCCGCCGCCAGGTAGCCCAGCATCGGCGGCAGCTTGAGGCTGCGGCACGCCACCACCCCCAGCACGGCAGCCAGCAGGTAGAGCAACGTCAAGGCAAGTGAAGACATGCACGGATGCTAGCCCAGGCGCGGCGCAGGCCCATGGTCCGGCCGATAGAATCCGCGCATGCTTTCCGCCCCCGCCGCGCCTGCGCCCTTCCATGCCGACCAGGCGCTGCGCCTGGCCCGCGAAACCTTCGATATCGAGGCCGCCGCCCTGGCCGGCCTGTCGGCCCGCGTGGACGCGAGCTTCGCCAATACCGTCGAGCGCGTGCTCGCCACCACGGGGCGCGTCGTGGTGATGGGCATGGGCAAGAGCGGCCACATCGGCCGCAAGATCGCCGCCACCCTGGCCTCCACCGGCACGCCCGCCTTTTTCGTGCATCCTGCGGAAGCCAGCCATGGCGACCTGGGCATGGTCACGCCGGGCGATCTGGTCCTGGGCATTTCCAACAGCGGCGAAAGCGCCGAGCTCACCGTGCTGCTGCCCGTGCTCAAGCGCCTGGGCGTGCCGCTCGTGGCCATGACCGGGGGGCTTCAGTCCACCCTGGCGCGCCATGCCGATCTGGTGCTGGACTGCAGCGTGGACCGCGAGGCCTGTCCGCTCAACCTGGCCCCTACCGCCAGCACCACCGCGCAGCTGGCCATGGGCGACGCCCTGGCCGTCGCCCTGCTGGACGCCCGCGGGTTCCGGTCCGAAGACTTCGCGCGCTCCCACCCCGGCGGGGCCCTGGGCCGCAAGCTGCTCACCCACGTGAGCGACGTCATGCGCTCGGGCGAAGAAATCCCGCGCGTGGCGCCCGGCGCATCGTTCAGCGAACTCATGCGCGAGATGAGCGCCAAGCGCCTGGGCGCCTCGGCCGTGGTGGACGATGCGGGCCGCGTGCTCGGCATCTTCACCGACGGCGACCTGCGCCGGCGCATCGAAGCCGGCGCGGAACTGCGCGGCGCGACCGCGGGCGAGGTCATGCACCCCGGCCCGCGCACCATCGCCCCCGACGCGCTGGCCGTGGACGCCGCCGAAATGATGGAGCGCCACGCCATCACCAGCGTGCTGGTGGCCCATCCCGACGGCCTTCTCATCGGCGTGGTGCACATCGGCGACCTGATGCGCGCGAAGGTCATCTGATGGACCAGCCCCTCGCCCACGCCACGGCCGGGGCGGCAACGCCCGCCAGCCAGCCGCTGCCGCCCCTGCGGCCCGCCCTGCAGTTCGATGCGCAACTGCTGCTGCGCGCGCAGGGCGTGCGCGTGGCGTTTTTCGACGTGGACGGCGTGCTCACCGACGGCGGCCTGTACTTCAGCGAAGCCGGCGAGACGCTCAAGCGCTTTCACACGCTCGACGGCCACGGCATCAAGCTGCTGCAAAAGGCCGGAATCACCCCCGCCGTGGTGACCGGCCGCGATGCCCCCGCGCTGCGCCTGCGCCTGAAGAACCTGGGCGTGGTGCATGCCCGCTTCGGCACCGAAGACAAGCGCCCGGCCGCCGAATCCATCCTGGCCGAACTGGGACTCGACTGGGCGCAGGCCGCCGTGATCGGCGATGACTGGCCCGACCTGCCCCTGATGCGCCGCTGCGCCCTCGCCTGCGCGCCCTGCCATGCCCACATCGAGGCCCGTGCGGTGGCCCACCACGTCACCGCCGCAGCGGGCGGGGCCGGCGCGGCGCGCGAGTTCTGCGACCTGCTGCTGGTGGCCAGTGGCCGCTATGCCCAACTGCTGGAGGCCTACACCGCATGATCGCCACGCTGCGCCGGGGCTGGGACCGGCTGTCCATCTACCTTCCCGTGGCCCTCATGGGGCTCATGGCGCTGGGCACGTGGTGGCTGGTGCGCAACGCGCCCACACCGGCCAAGCCCGTGCAGGAGCGCCCGCTGACGCACGAGCCGGACTATTTCATGAAGACCTTCTCGGTCAAGAGCTTCGATGCCACCGGCCGGCTGCAAAGCGATGTCCGCGGCGATTTCGCGCGCCACTACCTGGACACCGACACGCTGGAGATCGACAAGGCCCACATGCGCTCGGTCGCGCCCGATGGCCGCCTGACCATCGCCACGGCCGACCGCGCGCTCACCAATGCGGACGGTTCCGAGGTGCAACTGTTCGGCAACGCCATCGTCACCCGCGAGCCCCTGGTGCGTCCCGGGCGCGAGCCGCTGCCGCGCCTTCAGTTCCGGGGCGAGTTCCTGCACGCGTGGCTGAACGACGAGCGGGTGCAGTCGAACCAGCCGGTCACGCTGACGCGGGGCAAGGACCAGTTCACCGCCGACACCATGGACTACAACAACCTCAGCCAGATCATGCAGCTGCAGGGCCGCGTGAAGGGCATGCTGATGCCGCCGGCCGGCAAGTGACCGGCACTGGACGGCGCACGATGCCTAACCACCCCTCAGGAGCCCCCATGCCTTCCAGCCCTCTGGTGTTCATCACCGGCGCATCCAGCGGCATCGGCCAGGCGCTCGCCCTGCGCTTTCACCAGGCCGGCTACCGGCTCGCGCTGGTGGCCCGCCGCACGGCAGAGATGCAATCGTGGGCCAGCGCAAACAACATCCCGGCAGGTAGCTATCAAATTTATAGCGCCGATGTGGCGCAGCCCGACAGCATCGTGGCGGCGGGCCAGGACTGCATGGCCCGGCAAGGGGTGCCCGATGTCGTCATCGCCAACGCGGGCATCAGCGTGGGCATGGACACCGCCGTGCGCGAGGACATCGACGTGATGGCCCGCACCTTCGCCACCAACAACATCGGCATGGCGGCCACGTTCCAGCCGTTCGTGGATGCGATGGCCCAACGCGGCAGCGGGGCGCTCGTGGGCATCGGCAGCGTCGCCGGCATCCGGGGCCTGCCCGGCCACGGCGCGTACTGCGGCAGCAAGGCGGCGGTCATCAGCTACTGCGAAAGCCTGCGGGGCGAATTGCGTTCGTCGGGGGTGCGGGTGGTCACGCTGTGCCCGGGGTACATCGACACCCCGCTCACCCGGCAGAACCGCTACGCCATGCCCTTTTTGATGCAGCCCGGGGACTTTGCCGACCGCGCGTTCGCCGCGATCCGCGCGGGCGCGAGCTACCGCGTCATTCCCTGGCAGATGGGCGTGGTGGCCAAGCTGCTGCGTGTGCTGCCGAACGTGCTTTTCGACCGCCTGCTGTCGGGCCGCCCGAGAAAACACCGGCAAAAAAGCGGCGCCCCGCATTGACCGGGCACGGGGCCCGCTTCGGGATTCCAGCCGGCGGCGCCCACAAAAAAGGCCCCTGACAAGGGGCCTTTTGTTCTTGCGCGAGAAGCCTTCACGGATGGGAAGGGCCCTCGCTGCGGGAGAGGATCAGTAGCCGCCGTTGCCGCCACCACCGTAGCCGCCACCGCCACCACCGCTGCGGCCACCGCCGCCGCCATTGCGCGAACCGGAGCCGTAGGGGCTGCGGAAACCGCCATCGCCGCGACCACCGCCGCCGCCATAACCACCGCCGCCGCCTTCGCCGCGGCCACCACCACCGTAGCCACCGCCGCCGCCATCACTGCGGCCGCCACCGTAACCACCGCCACCGCTGCGACCACCGCCGCCGCCGTATCCGCCGCCGCCACCACCGCCGTAGCCGCCACCACCACCGCCGCCACCAAAACCGCCGCTGCGGGGGGGACGGGGTTCCATGGGACGCGCCTCGTTCACCACGATGCTGCGGCCGCCCAGGGGCTGGCCGTTCATGCCCTGGATGGCGGCTTGCGCTTCAGGGTCGCTGCCCATCTCAACGAAGCCAAAGCCCTTCGAGCGGCCCGTGTCGCGCTCCATCATGACTTTGGCGCTCGTCACGGCTCCGAATTGGCCGAAGGCCTGCTCCAGGTCACTGTCACGCACCGAGTACGGCAAATTGCCGACGTACAGTTTGTTGCCCATTACGGGACTCCTCAAAAATACATTGATAAAGCGATGGAGTCCCGAAAACGCAGCCAGTGAATCACAAAGATGTCCCATGCGCGAAACTGACGGATCCCCGCAAACGTCGACGCGAAAAATATCTCGCCGATGCATTATGGGCCATAAATTCCGCAAAAAAGCAAGGTGCCAGACACGGGCCAAACGCGCTGGCTCAGCCATGAAAAAAGGGCCCCGAAGGACCCTTTTTTGAAATGCTGTCAGCGTGAGCTTAGTAGCTGCTGCGGCCACCGCCGTAGCCACCACCGCCACCACCACCGCCGAAACCACCGCTGCGGCCGCCACCACCGCCGTAGCCGCCGCCACCGCCGTTGCCGCCACCGAAGCCGCCGCCACCGCTGCGGGGGGGACGGGGTTCCATCGGACGGGCTTCGTTGACCACGAGGTCACGGCCGCCGAAGTTTTGGCCATGCGCGCCTTGGATGGCGGCTTGCGCTTCGGCATCGCTGCCCATTTCGACGAAGCCGAAACCCTTGGAGCGGCCGGTGTCACGTTCCATCATGACCTTGGCGCTTTGCACGGCGCCGTACTGGCTGAACGTTTGTTGCAGGTCGTCGTCGCGGAAAGAATAGGGCAGGTTGCCCACGTAGAGTTTGTTGCCCATGAAGGACTCCTAAAAAAACAAGAAAACGCGATGGAGCCCGACGCAATCAACAAACCTGTGACGACTTCAAAGACGCGAAACCGACCAATCACCGCTACTTGCGTTCCTGCTTGGCAGAAAGGCAAGGCCCATTATTAACCATCTATTCGGGGTCCAAGCACGAAAATTGGCGCGTCTGCAACGTTTTCGTTGGGTATTTACCCGAAGGCTGGAAGCGCATCGTTACAATCGGCCCGTCTTTGGGGAGTAGCCCGCCCGGCGCACAGACCGCACGGGGGCATGCATCAACAAACTCGGGCCTGCGCGGCCTGTGGTGCATGCGGTTCCATCGGAACTGGGCGAGACCATTGACTGCACACCGATCCCAAAGGCCGGCGTCGGGGTGCGGTCAATGTTCTGCGACCTGTCCGGCCGGACAACTCCCTGCCCCCAATGGAAGCCTTTTTCGTTTCGACCGCCATCGTCGCCCTCGCGGAGATGGGCGACAAGACCCAACTCCTTTCCCTCGTTCTCGCGGCGCGTTTTCGCAAGCCCTGGCCGATCGTGCTCGGCATCCTGGTCGCCACGCTGGCCAACCACGCGCTGGCCGGCGCCGTGGGCGCCTGGGTGACGACCGTCGTGGGCCCGCAGGTGCTGCGCTGGGGTCTCGGGCTGTCGTTCATCGCGATGGCGGTGTGGATGCTCATCCCCGACCGGCTGGACGACGACGCAACGGGCGGCGCGCCGCGCTTTGGCGTGTTCGGCACCACGCTGATCGCGTTCTTCCTGGCCGAGATGGGCGACAAGACCCAGGTCGCCACGGTGATGCTGGCCGCGCGCTACAGCGCCTATTGGTGGGTGGTGGCCGGCACGACGCTGGGCATGATGCTGGCCAACGCGCCCGTGGTGTGGCTGGGCGAGCGCATCACGCGGCGGGTGCCGATCCGCGCGGTGCACATGGTGTCGGCGGTGATCTTCCTCGCGCTGGGGCTGATCGCGCTTTTCGCACCCGCGGCCTGAACGCGCACGGGCCCATGGCCGGCGGGCCCGGGCTTTGGTATAGTGCCCCTCGCGCCGATTTGCATAGCTTGCGGGCGCTTTATAAATACCGCTAAAGACCCGTCCGCCAAGTGACAGACACACCGACCCGGCCTCGTTTTTAGCGACGCCGGGTTTTTTCATGTCCTTCATTGCCACGCCCCAGTCCCTGCATTTCGCCGACGCGCTGCCGCTGCAGGGCGGCGGCGCCATCCGCGACTACACCCTTGCCTTCGAGACCTACGGCACGCTCAATGCCGACCGCTCCAACGCGGTGCTGGTGTGCCATGCGCTGAACGCCTCGCACCACGTGGCGGGCGTGTACGAGGGCCAGCCCAGGAGCGAAGGCTGGTGGAACAACATGATCGGCCCCGGCAAGCCGGTGGACACGAACCGCTTCTTCGTGATCGGCATCAACAACCTGGGCTCGTGCTTCGGCTCGACCGGCCCGATGGACACGCACCCGGACACCGGCGAGGTGTACGGCGCCGACTTCCCCGTGGTCACGGTGGAGGACTGGGTGAACGCGCAGGCCCGCCTGCTGGACCGCATCGGCGTGCAGCAGCTCGCGGCGGTGCTGGGCGGCAGCCTGGGCGGCATGCAGGCGCTGTCGTGGACGCTGCAGTACCCCGAGCGCGTGCGCCATGCGGTCGTGGTGGCCAGCGCCCCCAATCTCACGGCGGAGAACATCGCCTTCAACGAGGTGGCGCGCCGGGCCATCGTGACCGACCCGGACTTCCACGGCGGACACTTCTACCGGCACGGGGCGATCCCGCAGCGCGGCCTGCGCATCGCGCGCATGATCGGCCACATCACGTACCTGTCTGAAGACGTGATGAACGAGAAATTCGGCCGGCAGTTGCGCCAGACGGTGATGGAGGAGACGCTGCCGGCAGGCACCGCTGGCGGTGCGCCGGCCGCCCCAGGCACGCCCGGCGCGGGGCCGGGCTACCGCTACAGCACGCAGGACATCGAGTTCCAGATCGAGAGCTACCTGCGCTACCAGGGCGACAAGTTCAGCGAGTATTTCGACGCCAACACCTACCTGCTGATCACCCGCGCGCTCGATTACTTCGACCCCGCGCTCGCCTACGGCGGCAACCTCACGCTGGCGCTGGCGCGCGCGACGGCCCGGTTCCTGCTGGTGAGCTTCACCACCGACTGGCGCTTTTCGCCCGCGCGCAGCCGCGAGATCGTGAAGGCGCTGCTCGACAACCGCCGCGACGTGAGCTACGCCGAGATCGACGCACCGCACGGCCACGACGCCTTCCTGCTCGACGATGCGCGCTACATGGGCGTCGTCGGCTCGTATTTCGACAGCATCGCCAAGGAGTTCGCATGACCGAGAAAGCCACCATGCATGCGATTTCCCGGCTGGTGCCGCACGGCGCGCGGGTGCTGGACCTGGGCTGCGGCGACGGCGCGATGCTGTCGTACCTGCAGCGCGAGCGCGGCTGCACGGGCTACGGCATCGAGATCGACGACGCCAACGTGCTCGCCTGCGTGCGCCGCGGGGTCAACGTGGTGCAGCTCAACCTGGAGGAGGGGCTGGCGATGTTCGGCGACAACTCGTTCGACCTGGTGCTGCAGATCGACACGCTGCAGCACCTGCGCAACACCGAGGTGATGCTGCTCGAGACGGCCCGCGTGGGCCGCGCGGGCGTGGTGGCGTTTCCCAATTTCGCCCACTGGCCCAACCGGCTGTCGGTGCTGCGCGGGCGCATGCCCGTCACGCGCCGGCTGCCCTACCAGTGGTACGACACGCCCAACATCCGCGTGGGCACGTTCAAGGATTTCGAGGTGCTGGCGCACAAGAACGCCCTGCGCGTGATCGACGCCTTCGGCCTGCAGGACGGCCGCGAGGTGCGTTTCCTGCCGAACGCCCTGGCGGGCACGGCGGTGTTCCACTTCGAGCACGCCTGACGGGCGCGGGGCTGCGGCCCGGCGGGCGACTTGCCGAGGCATGGGGCTGCGTCGGGCGCTGTCCCATGTGCCCGGGGCTCCCCTGCACCGGGTGGCCGACATCGCAGAAGTGTCACAAGTGCTACAAAGCGCACGAAAAGCCAATTGCTATTATTTATGTAGCAATATGCCTTAGAAGAACATGCGCTGAAGGCATTTTTCGCCCCCGAAAGTGATGCTGCCAAGCAGGCTAAATCCTTCAATACATAGGGTTTTCCCTTAAAGGAATGCCTTCATCCTGCCAAAGTTACGGTTGCTTACGATGGGGCCGGCGTCTTCCGCAGCGCATCCGCCCCTGCTCCCTCCCCTGCGACCGAACCCGAAAAAAACCGCCATGACCCCATCTGTCCGCACCCGATCGGTTGCCCGCCGCGTCACCCTGCTGGCGCTGGCGCTCGTCGCCCTCGCCCTGATCGCGGTGAGCATCGCGATCTCGGTCATCACGACGAAAGCCGCACGCACTCAGATCTCCGAAGGCGTGCGCGATGCGGTCGATGCCGTGGGCCAGTCGCTCAACGCGGTGGACGAGGCCAACCGCGAACTGGTGCGCCGTTCGGCCCAGGCGTTCCAGCGCGGCTTCGACCCCGGCATGCAGCTGGACGAGGCCAGCGGGCAGCTGACGAGCTTCGGCATCGCGGTGAACGCCGATTACGGCACGGTGGACAAGTTCAGCCAGGACACGGGCGGCGTGGCCACGGTGTTCGCGAGGAAGGGTGAGGACTTCATCCGCATCACCACCTCGGTGAAGAACGAAAAGGGCGAGCGCGCCCAGGGCACGCTGCTCGACCGCGCCAGCCCCGCCTACCCGCCCATGCTCGCGGGCCAGCCGTACACGGGCCGCACCATGCTGTTCGGCAAGCCCTACATGGCGCACTACGCGCCGGTGAAGGATGCGGCGGGCAAGGTGATCGCCATCCTGTTCGTGGGCAACGACCTGTCGGCCTTCCAGGAGCAGATGCAAAAGCAGGTGGCCAGCATGCAGTTCTACGAGCACGGCGGCATGTACGTGATCGATCCGCGCAAAGGCCCGCAGGATGCGGTGTTCGTCGCGCACCCCACGGCGCGCGGCAAGAAGGTGCTGGAGGCCTATCCGGGCGCGGCCGATTTCCTCGCCGCCCTGAACACCAGCGCCGACGGCTTCGTGCCGCAGGCCGCCGCGCTGCTGCCCGCCCAGGGCGCGGACCCGTGGGCCATGAGCCTGCGGACCGGCTCGGGCTGGCAGGTGGTGGCCGAGGTGTCCGACCACGAGGCGCTGGCCAGCCAGCGGCGCGCGATGGGGGCGGTGTGGCTGGTGATGGCCGTCGCCCTGGCGGTGGTGGGCGCGGGCATCTTCGCGATGGTGCGCCGCGGCGTGAGCGAGCCGCTGCGCGAGCTGACCGGCGCCGTGACGCTGGTGGCGCAGGGCGACCTCACCCAGGCGTTCGAGACGCGCCGCGCCGACGAGATGGGCGCCCTGGTGCGCGAGGTGGAGGGCATGCGCCAGCGCTACCTGCAGGTGCTGCAGCAGGTGCGCACGGCGGTGGACAGCATCACCACCGCCAGCGCCGAGATCGCCACCGGCAACCAGGACCTGTCGGCGCGCACCGAGAACGCCACCAGCAGCATCGCCCAGACGGCGCAGAGCATGGAGCAGCTCACGGGCACGGTGCACCAGTCGGCCGATGCCGCGCGGCAGGCCAACCAACTGGCCGGATCGGCCGCCGAGGTGGCCCAGCGCGGCGGGCGCGTGGTGGGCGAAGTGGTGTCCACCATGGCCGAGATCGACGCCAGCTCGCGCAAGATCGCGGACATCATCGGCGTGATCGACGGCATCGCCTTCCCGACCAACATCCTGGCGCTCAACGCCGCCGTGGAAGCCGCCCGTGCGGGCGAGCAGGGCCGCGGCTTCGCCGTGGTGGCGAGCGAGGTGCGCTCGCTGGCCGGGCGCAGCGCCGAGGCGGCGCGCGAGATCAAGGCGCTCATCGGCAGTTCGGTGGCCCGGGTGGAGGCCGGCACCCGGCTGGTGGAGGACGCCGGGCGCACCATGGGCGAGATCGTGGGCTCGGTGCAGCGGGTGGGCGACATCATCGGGGAGATCACCGCCGCGGCGTCCGAGCAGTCGAACGGGAACCTCTCAAAACCCATCCGGTCCCTTGTTGATCGAGAACGCGTGCTCCATCCTTTGCCATGATCACTCCCCGTAGCGCCCTGAAGTTCGACCTGTTCGCTGAGGCCTCGCGCCAACACAAGAG